>NZ_JAWPON010000003.1:0-344923 GCF_033344315.1 Vibrio sp. 2132-1
CTTTAAAATACAAAACGCCCGATGAAGTACATCGAGCGTTTTAGTTAAAAAGTGTCAACCCATATCAGGACGGGTCATACAAGAGGAGAAAAGTAAGACACGCCACCTAATAAAGCGGCGCAGACGTACTATTTCGCGCTTTCTTCTTCCATTTGTGCGTTATCTACAACGTGGTTTTCACCTAAATCGTTTGGTAGCACAAGGTTAAGAATAATTGCCACGATACCGCATAGACTCACACCTTGTAGACTGAACTCACCAATACCGAAGGCCATACCACCAATGCCAAACACAAGGGTTACGGCAACAATCACTAGATTACGAGACTTATGTAAATCAACGTTATTCTTGATCAGTGTGTTGAGGCCTACCGTTGCGATAGAGCCGAACAGCAGAATCATGATACCGCCCATGACAGGTACTGGAATCGTTTGAAGAACCGCACCTAGCTTACCTACCAATGCAAGTACGATTGCGGTGATTGCTGCCCAAGTCATGATCACAGGGTTAAATGCTTTGGTTAGCATTACCGCTCCTGTTACTTCACTGTAAGTGGTGTTTGGTGGAGCACCCACCATCGAAGCTGCGATAGTTGCCACCCCGTCACCTGCGATTGTGCGATGAAGGCCTGGTTTTTTCAGGTAGTTTTTACCTGTAACGTTTGAGATAGCAAGCATGTCACCTACGTGCTCAACCGCAGGTGCGATAGCGACAGGAATCATGAACAAAATTGCGTTGATATTGAACTCTGGCGCGGTGAAGTTTGGCATGGCTAGCCAAGCCGCTTGTTCTACGGGAGTGAAATCAACCACCCCGTAGAATAGAGAAACAGAGTAACCAGCAAGAATACCACCAACAATAGGAACGAGCTTCAAAAAGCCTTTTGCAAAAACGCTGAGTACAATGGTTGTGAGCAGTGAGACCGCCGAGATAATGATCGCAGCATCACCATTAACTAGCTGTGCAGCTCCATCACCAGTTTTACCTACCGCCATGTTCACTGCTGTTGGGGCAAGGCCAAGGCCGATAACCATGATCACAGGGCCAACGACAACGGGCGGGAGAATTTTATGGATAAATCCAACACCACGCACTTTGATCATCGCCCCTAGAGCCACATAAACTAAGCCAGCTGCCATCAAGCCGCCCATCGTTGCACCGATACCCCAAGTTTGGATACCGAACATAATAGGAGCAATAAACGCAAAAGAAGAGGCAAGGAAGATGGGAACAGAACGTTTAGTCATTAATTGGAAGAGGAGGGTACCGACACCGGCACCAAAGAGGGCTACGTTTGGATCAAGGCCAGTTAGGAGCGGCACAAGCACCAAAGCACCAAAAGCGACAAAGAGCATTTGAGCGCCTTGTAACGCGTTTTTCATAATAATTCCCTATTTTCAAGATACGCAGACAAATCCGGCGAATACTATCATCCTGCAATCGTTTGCAATGTTGCATAGATCAAACTTTCGATTGAATTTTTCCCATAAATAGCACTTTTGAGAGTTGCTTGCTTGCAAATTGTCCTCTTTTACGTGTCTTGCGTGAAGATGAAAAATGGACAGCCTAACTTGTTGAGATAGCTTAATAAGCAATGAGTTTATTATAAAAAATAGCACTGAAGTGCTGGTTGAGGCCCGAGTTAACAAAGCTGGTCATAATACAGACAATTTACTCAGTACTTGCCTTGCTCAAGATTTGATAGTTGCTTATTATTCGGGTTCTTGTTCAGAGGATTATAAAAACTATGCGCTATTTAGCTCTCTTACTGATAGGTTGGTTGTCCCTACCAGTATATGCATTAACTCAGGTGGATATCTATCGTGCCGAAGTGGTTATCGACAGTGAGCAGAACGACGGTGAGTCTTTGGCTCGTCAACAAGGTATGCAGGATGTGATTGTTCGAGCGACCGGTTCTCAATCCTCTTTAAGCAATCCAGTGATTAAAAAGGCACTTAGCTCAAGTGCGCGTTACATTTCTCAACTAAGCTATGGGCAGGTTGATGGAAAAGCGAGCTTAAAAATGTTGTTTAACAACGACCAAATCAGCTCTCTTTTAACACAAGCACAATTGCCATCTTGGTCGCCAAATCGTGCCAATATTTTAGTTTGGATGGTTGAAGAACAGGGTTACGATCGTAACATTGCGTGGGAACATTCTGAATCTTCAAATGTTGCAGCACTTCGTAGCGCAGCGAAATTAAGAGGCCTACCAATCACTATCCCGGTTGGGGATTTTGATGATGTAACCGGTGTTAATGTCTCTGATCTTTGGGGCGGCTTTATTGAGCCAATTGGTCAAGCCAGCCAGCGCTACCCAGCTGACGCCGTTTTGGTTGTACGGGCTCAAGGTGAACAAATTCGTTGGACACTCTACGACCAGTCGCCAACGAGAATTGTAGAAGCGCAACGTTCTCCGCGTAGCGGGTCTGTATCAGGTGCTAATGCTATTGCAGAAATGGTGGATGGCATCGCAGACTACTATGCAAGTAAGAGTGCAGTTGTGGTTTCAGGAAAGTCTTCAAAAGCGCTAGCAGTGAAAGTCCTTAATGTAACCTCTGCCACGGACTTCTTCCGTTTAGAGAATGCGTTAAAACAACTTAATTCGGTTGCGGGTACAGAGATTAAGCGTGTTCAAGGGGACGAGTTAACGCTCAACATCCACCTTTTGGCATCACAACAAGCTTTTGAGAAAGAAGCTTCTTCTATTTCTCAATTAATGGTTTTTGAAGATCCTTTAGGTGAAGTTGATGCCCCAGCTTCAACTCAAGAAGAAGAGCCATTGGTTCAGAGTAATGAAGCAAAAGACGCCGCGACGCCAAAAGAAGCGCAGCCTGAAGTACCAGTAAATGTTGTGGCAGAAGCAAGTGACGAAACACAACCAACTCAGCCGATGATTGTGGAGCCTGTCCGAGAACAGTATGACTTGATCTACGAGTGGCGCTCGGCATCGTAATCTCCTTGGTAGCGTTCCAGGCGTGAAACGCAAGGATCAAACACCAATGTGGTAAGCATAAAAAAGAGTCGCAATAGCGACTCTTTTTGTTTTCTAAATTCGTATTCGAACCAATGATCAGTGATTGACTGCGATTGGCGTTATTTATTGAATTTCGCTTTTTCTTCTTTTTCTACTTGAGAGAGGCGTTTCAACTTAAGGCCTAGCTCTTTGCCTCTCGCTCTAGCAAACAAAATATTGCCAGCGAAACCGAGTGAAGTCAGTATCAGTTCCACTGCCGCAAGCCAGCGTTCACCCCCATCCACATAGAGGATGGTCAGCGCATGCAAGAAATACAGCATAAGAACAAAGTTAGCCCAAGCATGAGTGTAAGGCTTACCAGCTAAAATACCAGGCAACGGAAGTAGTAGCGGAATACACCAAGCAATAGCAAGTGTTGTGCTGCTGAGGTGAGGGTGAGGGGATAACGCAAGCTGCCAAATAGCGACCCAGGCTAATAAGGCTAAGTTGCCAAATAAAGCCAGGTAACGATAGGTTTTAGCCTGTGTACCGAGTGGTGTTTGGTCTAAAGAGTCAGACATCGATTAACTATCCTTGATTTTACTAACAGACTTTTAGTTTTAACGCTGCAGTTGCCAGCCTTTTGCCTAATTGTTGTGCCAGGCGATTCTCTTCACTGCTTAGGGTTGCCTCATGGCCTACACTGCTGGCGCCATACGGAGTGCCTCCGGACTGCGTAGTGTGTAACTCTGGCTCGGAATAAGGAATGCCCAAAACCATCATCCCATGATGCAATAAAGGGGTCATCATGCTTTGTAACGTTGTTTCTTGACCACCATGCATTGAGGACGAAGAGGTAAAGACACAAGCAGGCTTATCGATTAAGTCACCACTGACCCATAAAGATGTAGTCTGATCCCAGAAGTGCTTTAAAGGCGCAGCCATGTTGCCAAACCAGACGGGACTGCCAAACGCTAGACCGTCGCACGTTTTTAGTTCCTCTAGAGTAACAATTGGATCAGAAGGGGAGTGTGAGTGAGGTGACAGTTCTTCAACTGTACGCAAAATTGCATGGCATTGAGGAGTCGATTCGACTCCTCTTGCTATTTGTCTTGCCAGTTGTTTTGTCGAGCCATGACGGCTGAAATACAAAATAAGGATCTGGCAATCCATTTATAAAATATCCAACACTTGCTCTGGTGGGCGACCAATTTTTGCTTTGCCGTTAGCAACGACTACCGGACGCTCAAACAACTTTGGATTTTTCGCCATTGCTTCGAATAATTGCTCATCGCTGACGGAGTCTTCGCCTAAGCCAAGCTCTTTATATTCACTTTCTTTAGTGCGCATCATTTCACGTACAGATGAAAAGCCAAGCTGGGCGTACAGCGCTTTTAGTTCATCCACGTTAAGTGGTGTGTCTAGGTATTTGACGACTTCCGGTGTAACACCATTTTGCTCAAGCAGTTCAAGTGTTTGACGGCTCTTTGAGCAACGAGGGTTGTGATAAATCACGACTGACATGGTTTTCTCCATTTCGTTATTGTAATGCCATGAATCGATCTCTTTGGATCATGAGTTGGTCGATACGGGCATCGTATCGCGCTTGCTCTAAGCTGCCCAACTTGGCCATTTTACTTGCTTCACTATAATATTGAATCGCTTTATTCCAATTTGCTCGCAATGCCAAAATTTCCGCTCGAGCAGCCAACTCTTCATCGCTACGCCCCAGCGCGTGGTAGCTCTTCGATATTAGGTGCCAGCCATTTGTATCTTCAGGATAGTCATGAGTGTATCTTTGAAGAACTCGCGTGGCTTGATCGTTTTTATTGTCCTCAAGTAGCGCATTGGCGTAGTTAATGGTCAATACTTTATTTTGAGGGTTACGAGATAACGCTTTGCGGAGCATCTCGGTTGCTTTTTCTGGCTGCTTCTTCTCGATGTATAAATCCGTCATAGCGTCCAAGTAAAACGGGTTACTTGGGTCTTGTTCCAGTAACTTTTTCAAAATTGGTTCCGCTTGAGATAAGCGTTTATTGTCTAAATGCACGAGTGCTCGACCATAATCAAAAGCAGGTGTAATGTCCGCAGAGGCTTTCTTTTGGGTTCTCTCAAACCAGCTCAGGGCGGCTTGTCCATCAATGCCAGCGTAACGAGCCACAATGCGCGCGCGAGCTAGATGATAGTCTATTGAAGGGACAACACGCATTGGAGGATAGGTTCTTGCTCGCGCACGGCTATCGGTAATTCGATCTTCAGGCAGAGGGTGAGTCAGGAGCATTGGTGGCGGTTTACTCGCATAACGATACTCATCAGCAAGACGGCCAAAAAACCTTGGCATTGCTTGAACATCAAAACCGGCTTTTGCTAGTGTCGAAATACCAAAGCGATCCGCTTCTTTTTCGTTTGCACGAGTGTAGTTGATTTGACTTTGCATGTTGCCCGCGGTTGCTGCTGTAATTGCAGCCATCCCCGCTTCGGGTGAGGCAATTGAAAGCAGTAGTGCCCCCGCAAGTGCGGCTAATGTGGCCGGAGAGCGGCGTGCTTGTTCTTCCATACTCCGAGCAAGATGACGTTGTGTGACGTGCGCTATCTCGTGAGCGACAACAGAGGCCAGCTCACTTTCTGAACGAGCATGAAGAAACAACCCAGAATGCAGCGCTACATAGCCACCAAAAAACGCGAACGCGTTGATATTACGGTCGCGAATCATAAAGAAGTGGAACGGCGTTTTTACATCATTCGCATTGGCCACTAATTTGTGCCCAAGAGAGTCAATATATTCATTGATGACAGGGTCATTAACGATAGGTTTACTGGCTCTGAGCATACGCATATAGGCGTCGCCATAAATCAACTCTTGGTCTATTGAAAGCGTGCCACCAGCAGCTGTGCCAATGTCTGGCAAGTCAATGCTATTGGCATAAGTTGTCGGCGAACTGATGGCAGCAGCAAGACATAAGCAAACTAGCGAGCGAGTGCGTTTTAACATACGTTTAAAAGGTTCTCCAAAATACATAAGCATGTGGTTACAGGTCGAGAGCCCATTAACAGCGCCACATACGTTTTGGTTATCCGTGAGGATATAAGCTAACAGTAAGACCGGAAATAAATGAATTGGTTTCGTAAATTATTTTATATCCGAGCTATTTCAGCATGTGGTTAAATCATGTCAGAAGTGCTAGCACCAGCTCAAAAAGCCGTTACAATACAACCCTATCATAAGTGCAGAGCAATACAATGGAATCCATGTTACTTGATTTGCGTGAGCAACGTTGTCCTATGGCACTGTTACTTGCAAAGCGTCATGCTGCTGAGGTCTTTCAAGGAGAAGCAAAGCAGTATCATCAACTTGTCATTCAAGTGGTGGACAACAGCTCTAAACGAGACATTGTGAACTATCTTAGTGCCCAAGGGTACTCGGTTGATTGCCAATCTACATCAGAGCACTACACATTGACTGTCTTCAATAAGGAATCCGCATAAGATGTTTGAAATGGTTAGTCGTTGGTATAAACGACGTTTCTCTGACCCTCACGCAGTAAGTCTCGTCGCGATCTTGCTGTTTGGCTTTATCACCATTTACTTCTTTGGACACTTGATTGCGCCATTACTTGTCGCGATCGTTTTGGCTTATCTACTTGAATGGCCAGTTGTCAAAATGTGTCGTATGGGCGTGCCGCGCACTTTGTCGGTTATTATCGTGATCTTGGTCTTTGTCGGGTTAATGTTAATTGCGTTGTTTGGCTTGGTTCCGACGATTTGGACTCAGGTCGGTAATCTAATTAACGATATTCCGAACATGTACAACGGGCTACAAAAGTTTATTGTCACATTGCCAGAGCGCCATCCTGAACTAGCCAATTTAGAAATAGTAGAAACCGTGGTGACGAACGCCAAAAACCAAGCACTGGGGCTGGGTGAAAGTGTCGTCAAAGGGTCGCTTGCTTCATTAGTTAGCATTGCAACGCTAGCGGTATATTTGATCTTAGTGCCACTCCTTATCTTCTTTTTGCTTAAAGACAAAGAAGAAATGCTGCGAATCGCAAGCGGTATTCTGCCGAAAAACCGTAAATTGGCGAATAAAGTTTGGCATGAAATGAACGAGCAGATATCAAATTACATTCGCGGTAAAGTGTTAGAGATTTTAATCGTGGGCGGTGTGAGCTACGTAACTTTTGCCCTTTTAGATCTTCGTTACTCGGCGTTGCTTGCCGTAGCCGTTGGTCTATCGGTTTTGATTCCTTATATCGGTGCGGCGGCTGTTACTGTACCTGTTGCTATCGTTGGTTTGTTCCAATGGGGTTTAACGCCTCCGTTTTATTGGTTGTTGCTTGCTTACGGTATTATCCAGGCGCTGGATGGTAATGTGTTGGTTCCTGTTCTGTTTTCCGAGGCAGTAAACTTACACCCAGTTGCTATCATTGTGGCTGTATTAGTCTTTGGTGGGCTCTGGGGCTTTTGGGGGGTGTTCTTCGCCATTCCTTTAGCGACATTAGTCAAAGCCGTATGGCATGCATTACCAAGCACGGAAGAAAACGAACCTGTCGAACAAGAGTAGTTGTTACCAAAGGTACGATGGTTAAAAGAAAGCCCAGCAGTTTGCTGGGCTTTTTGTTTGTAGAAAAACAATAGCGTTTAAGCGTTTTCGTTTAAGTAGTTTAATACGACTTCGTGGTGATCTTTGGTTTTGAACTTGTTGAACACATGTTCGATCACGCCTTCTTCATTGATCAGAAAGCTAATGCGGTGAAGACCGTCGTATACTTTGCCCATGAATTTCTTTTCGCCCCAAACGCCGAACTGGTCTGCAACGGCATGATCTTCATCTGAAAGCAGAGTGAAGTTTAAATCATCGCGCTCGATGAACTTGCCTAGGCGCTTTACAGGGTCGATGCTTACGCCGAGTACCACCACGTTATGTGCATCGAGTTCAGCTTTGATGTCACGAAGGCCTTTTGCTTGTGTAGTACAACCCGGCGTCATCGCCTTAGGGTAAAAGTAGAAAAGTACTTTCTTGCCTTTAAAGTCTTCAAGAGAAACGGTATTTCCGTCTTGGTCGAGCAAAGAGAAGGCTGGCGCTGGCGAGCCTGCTGTCAGCGTATTCATTTTGATTTCCTTTACTTTATAGTGTGTTTTTAATGAAATTCAGAGAACCTTGTACGTTGAGCGACTTACAAAGTTCATCGAAGTCTTCTTGTAACTGCATCAAATTAAAATCCGCGCTTACAGATGCAGTAATCGCAATGTGAAACTGGTCAGAATCGAGTTGAATTTTCGACTTGCTGATGGTTTGCGCGCTAAGAGAGTCTAAACCAATCTGCTGATCAGCGAAGAACTTAGTAAATTTTTCAGTTAACCCAGGGCGGTCTTCAGACTCAATAAACACTTCCATGGTGTAGCTGTTATCGAGCAGTTCGTGCGCCGCTGTGCGTTTCATGATCGTAATAAGGTCATGTTCTTGGCCAAGCAGGGGCAATTGCGTTTCAACTCGAGTCACGCTGCTGGCGTTCCCAGTCAGGAGCATGATCAGCGTAAATTCGCTGCCAAAGATAGCGATACGGCTATCGACTATGTTACAACCAGCTTGAGTAACGAGCTGTACGACTTGGTTACAAATGCCTGGACGGTCCGTTCCAACTGCTGTAAGTACCAGATGTTGCTTCATAAATGAGCTTCTTGTCCTTTCTTCAATAGAGAGATGTTAGCACAGATATTGCGAAGAAATATCGAGCCAGTTCTTTTTTAGTCCATAAAAAAGCAGTCGGAGCTTGAGGGGAGTGGTGGGAAATAAACAGTAAATGCAGGCTATAGGATAAACAAAACGTTTGCATGATGTGCTTGCCTATTGTCTGGCCGTTTTATTCACTTAGATCTGACTTGGCTAACAAGACCAAAGAGTATATTTTCCTTGCTTGTGCTCTTCAGTATTTTCCAAATCACTGATAGATTCTAAAGTCACTCGAAAGCCCAACACGATTATCAATATTGCCGTTAATCAAACCAAATAGAGCAATTAAGTTGCTAGACCTCTAACAACTGATAATTATTCATTCATTTGTACTTTGTAAGCGAGTTTACGCTCTTGTGTTTTTCAATCGCATTACAGTACCATGCAGAAAGAGTTAAATGAGGGAGATAAACATGTTTTCAGGAAGTATCGTAGCGCTGATTACGCCATTCAAAGCAGATGGCGAAGTAGACTTTGACGGTCTGCAAAAGCTAGTAGAGTACCACGTTGAAGCGGGTACAGACGGTATTGTGGCAGTAGGCACAACAGGTGAGTCAGCGACACTGACCATTGAAGAGCATGTGAAGGTCGTTAATAAAACTGTTGAGTTTGCCGACGGTCGCATCCCTGTGATTGCTGGCACGGGTGCAAATGCAACCCATGAGGCAGTAACATTTAGCAAATTACTGGCTGATTCTGGTATTGCTGGCTTCCTGAGTGTGACACCGTATTACAACAAACCAACTCAAGAGGGTTTGTTTTTACATTACAAGGCAATTGCCGAAGCGAGTGATGTGCCTCTAATTTTGTACAACGTACCAGGCCGTACTGCTGTTGATATGCAGCCAGAAACAGTGGCACGCTTGTCAAAGCTTGATAATATCGTGGCTCTAAAAGATGCAACGGGCGATTTGGAACGAATTGCAATTCATCGTGAACTTTGTGGCGAAGATTTTATCTTACTAAGTGGCGATGATGCGACAGGGCTGGATTTTGTGAAACTTGGCGGCAATGGTGTTATCTCGGTAACGAACAATATTGCAGCTAAAGACATGGCAGACATGTTCCATTTGGCAAATGAAGGTAAGTACGAAGAAGCAGAAGCGATTAACCAACGCTTGATGACTCTACACAAAAACCTTTTCATCGAAGCAAGCCCTATCCCAGTAAAATGGGCAGCGCAAAAGCTTGGTTTGATTGAAGAAGGTGGTTTGCGTCTTCCTTTAACTACGCTTTCTGAAAAATCGCAGCCGATCGTCGGGCAGGCGCTAACAGACGCCCATATTTATTAAGATTGAGTTACTAGGATTGAAGTTCATACTGGGGGCCAAAGCGCCCTCGGTGTTTTAGGAGTATAGATGAAGCTTTCAAGCCAGTTAGTGTTAAGTTCATTAGCTGTATTCGTATTGACTGCCTGTTCAGGTGGTGCCAATCAACGTCGTCAAGCAAAAGATGACTTCGAGTATTTGAACTCCCCCAATTTGGGTGAGTGGAATGTCCCACAGGGTGCACAGCCTCAGTTTTACCCTAACTACGAGATCCCTCAGGGTAACTACGCTGGTGGTGTCGGTAAAGATGTCGACATTCGTCCACCTCAACAAGTCCTAGAGCTTATTCCCGGTGCACGTCTAGACCGCAGTAGTGATGGTGAAGTGACACTTTGGCTACTTCGTAAAGATGAACTAGATAAAGTTTGGCAAACGGTGCAAAACATGGTCGCGGCTAACGAGATTCCAGTTGAAAGCCAAACAGACTCTCGCATCGAGACAGGATGGGTGACTTGGGATTCGCCAGATGAAGAGCTAGAAATTGGCAGCCGATATGAAATCGTACGCGCTGAAGCAAATGGTCGACACGGCTTTAAGGTGAGCCTTATTGACTGGCGTGAAGGCAATCAAGTGAAAGAAGTAACGGCGACCAACCGTGAGCGCTACAATGTGTTCATGACGAACTTGGTCACCGCTCGCTACGATCAAGAAGTGCGTGAAGAAGCACAGCGTAAAGCGCAAGAGTTGGTTAAACAGATCCCAATCACAATGGGTAAAGACCGCAGCGGACTTCCTGTGATTATCGCGCGTGCGCAATACAACATGCTTTGGCAACGTCTGCCTAATATTCTACCTAAGATGGGCTTTAAGATTGAAGAGCGTAGCCAGTCTCAGGGCACAATCACTGCGAAATATGCATCTCCGGATGATGAATTCTGGAACGATATCGGCGTTAAACCAGTGGAGTTAGCCGCTGGTAAGTACACATTCTTACTTGGTGATTTAGGCAACCGTACGTCTATCAATATCACCGACTCCTCTGGCAAGCCAGTAGAAGAAGAGTTTTTGAAATCACTAGCGCCTGTATTGGCTGCAACAGTGAAGCAGTAAACAAAGCGAGCTTAACGCGGCGTGTTTACTTAATGATAGAAAAGGGACCTAGTGGTCCCTTTTTTGATGTTTAGATTAAATGTGTCGAGATGAAGCTGGTGAGTAACTAACGAGGCTCGTTTTTGTTTTTATCTTCTTCAGCGTAGCGCTGTTTATCCAATGTGTTCAGCTTATCTAAATCGTTCTTACGGCTTTTATCCATCTGACCAAACTTCATTTTTGCGGTATATTTGAGTGCGGCAATATTACCAATGACCACGCTCAACACTACAATAATAATGACCCAAGGATTGGTTAGTATTTCTATCATAGAGCCTCCGGCGGCGTGATATTGTGAATAAATTTGGCAACGACGTTATCCAAATTATTCAGTATGACGTCAATCCCTGCAATGTTGTCGGTCTGATTTTGTTTAATCAACTGGCTTCTGAGTACATCAAGCGTCAACTGCTCGAGGCATTGCTGCCCGACAGCGCGGTGACTAATGTGCCAAGGCTCAATCGAAACGCCACCTAAATCGTGCTGATAAGGAAAGAAGAAACCGAACCGACCAAGGTTGGCTTTTAACCATTGGTAGAACGCCTGCTGGTGGCCTTCGAGATACTCCCAAGGTTCCAACTTGAGTTTTGTGTCAGCAGGCAATAAATTGCGCGCATAGACATCAAAATCACAACCCCAATGATGACGACTTCCTCCGGGCAATGCCGACCAGCGCAAAATGGCCATCAATTTCTCTTCGTCATTTAACTCTGCTTTATTCAAAGGGCGGGAGTTGATGTCGAGAATTGGCAACTCACCAGAAAACTTCCCGTTCCAGATGGCTTTTTGGCGATTAAAGTCACGAAAACCACTGGCGATTTCCATTTTGAAACCTGCTTCTGTTGCCGCTTCAATCATCTTTAGCAGATCGTCAGCCACTTCAGGGTGGAGTAGAAACGCTTTTTGCCCCACTAGTGTGGATTGAAGATGAGAATCAGTGATTCCGGTGAGTTGCTCTGGTGTCATTGTGTTCTCGCTGATTACTTCGCCAATAGGTGTTTCAACGTGTTTTCGTACATGTCCGTCAACTTTTCAAGATCGTCGACTTTCACACACTCGTTCACTTTATGAATCGTAGCGTTAACAGGACCTAACTCTACGACTTGACCTCCCATTTGAGCAATAAAACGACCATCAGAAGTACCGCCAGTTGTAAGTAGCGCTGGCTTCGTATCATTGACTTCGGCCACAGCAGCTACAACCGCGTCTAGCAGTGCGCCCGTATCGGTCAGGAATGGGTCACCGTTGAATGTCCATTTTAGGTCGTAGTCCAGCTCATGCTTGTCCAATGTTTCGGTAACACGCTGAACAATTGCGTCATTGTTAAGCTCAGTACTAAAACGTAGGTTGAACTGAACATGGAACTCGCCAGGAATAACGTTAGACGCACCAGTGCCAGCCGATACATTCGGGATCTGGAAACTGGTCGGTGGGAAGTAATCATTCCCTTTGTCCCATTCCGTCGTCGCGAGTTCATGAATCGCGAGTAGAGACTCGTGCACTGGATTGCTGGCTAGGTGAGGGTAGGCCACGTGGCCTTGTGTTCCTTTTACCGTTAAATCACCAGTGATGGATCCACGGCGTCCATTTTTCACTACATCGCCAACCACGTCGGTGCTGGATGGTTCACCAACAATACACATATCGATGTTCTCACCACGTTCCATCAACGTTTCTACAACGCGAACGGTACCATTGATAAATGGCCCTTCTTCATCTGACGTAATCAAAAAGCCAATTGAGCCTTTGTGGTCTGGGTTTTCTTCAATGAAGCGTTCGACAGCAACGACCATAGCAGCTAGCGACCCTTTCATGTCAGCTGCGCCGCGGCCATGCAAGTAACCATCAATAATGGTCGGTTCAAACGGATGTGTATTCCAGTGTTCCAATTTGCCAGCTGGTACCACATCGGTGTGGCCAGCAAACGCAAATAGCGGCGCTTCTGAACCACGTCGAGCCCAGAAGTTCGTGGTGTCTTCAAATACCATCACTTCAATTTCAAACCCGAGTGCTTTTAAGCGCTCGATCATCAAATCCTGACAACCTGCGTCTTCCGGCGTTACGGACTGTCTACTGATCAGATCTTTAGCAAGTGCCAATACTGGACTGTCTGTCATCCTTGAGTATTCCTTTATTTAAGAGTTGAAAATGCTAGCGTATTGATCAGCTTTAAAACCGATATGAAGTTGATCATTCACTTTTAAAATTGGGCGTTTAATCATCGCAGGGTTTTCTACCAAAAGAGCGATGGCGTTTTCCTCGTTAAGTGTGTCTTTCTGCTCTTGCGCTAATTGGCGGTAGGTTGTGCCACGTTTATTGAGCACCTGTTCCCAACCTAAAGCGCGACAAAATTCACTTACCATTTCTGCATCAATGCCTTGCTTACGGTAGTCATGGAAGTCGTAAGCAATATCCTCGGCTTCTAACCATTTCTTGGCTTTTTTGATCGTATCGCAGTTGGGAATACCAAACATGGTAATCGACATAGTCTTTCCTTTTTCTTTGTTCTATTTTTCACTGGCGCGGTTAAGACGCACTTAAGTGATTTGGGCTGTTAAAGCATCCTATCAAGAAGCAATCAAACTGACAAAATGCGGTGGAAAATATTTTCAGATAGATTGAGATAACTAATGTCACATAACTTATTTACGATGAATGCGCTATAAATCGAATAAAAATTCGTCTAAATCAAATGGAAAAGTCGAGTTATTGATCAAACGCAACACCTCGCTGAGCAAAAACGAAATAATGAATCAGCACAATTTTAGGAGGTGTCAATGGAATTGAGTCCTGTTTTTGCAAGGCGGCTATATTTGGCCTTGTTGGTGGAAAACCTAGAAAGGCCGAATGTGCCAAAGTTGATCGAAAAAACGGGGTGGCCTCGTCGTACTATTCAAGATGTACTCAAGGCGTTACCTGGGATCGGCATTGAACTCATATTCGTTCAAGATGGCCGACGTCATAATGACGGCTATTATCAACTTTCAGATTGGGGGCCTTTTGATAGCCAATGGGTTCTAGAGCGGGAGAGAGATATCGCTAGCAGTCTTGGATTTCGTGCATAAGCCAGCAATTGCTGGCTTTTTTCATATTCAGGCCTCATCCATTGCAGCGGTAGGCGGAACCCAGTACGCTAAATGAAGTGATAAAATCTTGTGGGGAAACCATAAAAACGGTGTCCGCATCGATAGCCGCTGCATTGTTTTTTAAATCGTTCATCGCGCCTTGCATCATCGCGTCATTAGTCATGAAAATGTAGTTATACCAATGGCCTTCACTTCCGGTGACTTCGCCTTTGTATTCGCATCGCTCAGGGTCGAATTGCGCGTCAATGCGAATATGAACATCTTGACTTTGAGCATGAGTAAGGTGAGAAGGCATCGTGCAACCCGTTAGAAGCACGACAAAAAGTCCAAGTAACAGGCGTTTCATTAGCTATTTCCCCAATACTATGTAAGCAGCAAAGCCAATCCAGCTCAGAACAAGTAGTGTCCAAGGCAGTTTGCTTGATGAATGGTTTGGCGCATCGTCGGTGATATTGTCTTGTTCGATAATCTCTTCATGCTGACGTTGTTTTTCACGTTGCTGTTTTTTCTTCGCTTTATCGGCTTGGCGGTTGCGCTCTTTTTGTTGTTTCTTATATTGCGCGATGCCTTTTTCGATACCTTGAGCGATAAGCTTGGTTTGCTCTTTGGTTTGCCCCGGTTTCTGCGTGGATTTGGCAATTCTTATCGCTTCGGCTTGAGTTTCTTGAGAAGGCACAGGGGTGGCAGGAGTTCTTTTTTTCATGTTTCTCATCAACGTCGCTGTAAATCTTTGTTTAGTTTACCTGTGTAAGGTGCTGAAATGAACTTCAGTTCTCATCTTTGTTGGCTTGCAACTCTGAAACGATAGGTTAAAGTGACGTTTTTATCACATAAAGAAGAAGATGTTGTGCGCTATTCGTTTGACCAATATGACGCCCATGGATTTTTAAAGGCGCCGATCATTTTATGGGTGGGATGGATGTTTCTTGTGCGTTCATGGGTGGTGTTTGCCATGGCTGGTGTAAGTCGTGATAGTGGCAGTAAGCTACTCGCTATTGTTTACCCAGATTCAAGTACGTTGTATTTAGGTTTGGCGATGGGCATTCCAAGTTTGCTTCTTATGTGGTTAATGGGGCTTCGTCATCCCGACAGAGGATGGGTAAACAGAATTACTCGCTATGGTCGCGAGATCACTTTGATCTTGTGCGGTATTCAACTTGCTCAGACCATGTATCATGTGTACCTAGAACATGGAGTGTTTAATTGGGCAAACGCCCTTACCATTACCTTATTAGCTTGGTTTATGATCTATCTTCTAAATGGAAGATGGGTAAAAGACTGTTTTCATGTGCCACAATTGGCGCACGATGAACAGCAGCATTCAAAGAATTAAAAACAATAACTTCCCACTCTGGGGCAAAGTAATAGAGGAAACCTCAATGTCACAAGCTCAAACGGCGATCGTGCCAGAAGCCGGGCCATTTGCACTGTACACTCAACTCAAAGTGAACCAAAACCGTGAAAACGTATTAGAAAAACTGAAAGCACTGCCAAAGTTGGTGGAAGAGTTAAACATTACCCAGCCGGGTGCAGCGCTGACGCTTTCTATCGCATTCACAAAATCGTTTTGGGAACACCTTAATGTAGACGCGCCAGAAGAGCTTATTGATTTTACTCAACTTGGCGAAGGTGACATCGTTGCTCCAGCAACAGACGTAGATGTACTGATTCACTGTCACTCGACTCGTCACGACTTGCATTTTTACGTGTTGCGTAAGTTCCTAGAAGAGACGGCACAAGATGTCACCATTGTGGACGAAACATATGGGTACCGTTACCTTGATGCTCGTGATATGACAGACTTTATTGATGGGACAGAAAACCCGAAAGGGGAGGCTCGCGCTGATGTGGCTCTAGTAAAAGAGGGCCCATTTGCTGGAGGCAGTTATGTTATGGCTCAGCGCTTTGAACATAACCTTGCCGCTTGGAATCGATTGAATGTCAAAGCGCAAGAAAAAGTGATTGGTCGTACCAAGCCAGACTCTATCGAGCTAGAAGACGTTCCTGCTGCATCACACGTTGGTCGCGTTGATATCAAAGAAGAAGGTAAAGGTTTGAAGATTGTTCGCCACAGCTTACCATACGGGACGGTGACAGGGCCTCATGGCCTGCTGTTTATTTCTTACTGCAATACACTTCATAACATTAAAGTGATGCTAGAAAGTATGTACGGCGTGACAGATGGTAAAACAGACCAAATGCTTCGTTTCACAACAGCGGTAACTGGTGCGTACTTCTTCGCGCCTTCGCAAGAAATGCTCGCAGAGCTAGCCATCAAGTAAGTTCTCAGACTTTATTTCTTAAGCCCTCCAATGGAGGGCTTTTGTTTTCTATTTCTATTCCAATCTCTTTTCAAAAAACACTAAACTTTTCTGTTACTTGGTCGATAAGTACTCAAAGCCTTAATTTTAGGACTCTTTATTCGTGGCGATCACCGTTAATACCTATGTAGCAGCACTTGTCGCACAGCGTCATTTGACCAGTGCAACGGATATGCTGAACCAATCCATGGAGCGTTTGTCTTCAGGGAAGCGTATTAATAGCGCAAAGGATGACGCTGCGGGTCTGCAAATCTCCAACCGCTTGCAATCACAAATGCGTGGTTTGGATGTCGCGGTACGTAACGCGAATGACGGCATTTCCATCATGCAAACTGCGGAAGGCGCGATGAATGAGGTGACCAATATCATGCAACGTATGCGTGATTTGTCGCTACAGTCAGCTAACGGTTCAAACAGCAAAGCGGAGCGCAATGCACTGCAAGAAGAAGTTTCTGCTTTAAATGATGAGTTAAGTCGTATTGCAGAAACGACCTCCTTTGGCGGACGTAAATTGCTGAATGGCACATTCGGTACATCGTCTTTTCAAATCGGAGCAACGGCTGGTGAAGCGGTACAAATTGGCCTGCGGACCATGCAGCCGGAATCTTTAGGTAGCTTTTCAATGAGCTCATATCAAAGAGTCAGTTCAGATTGGACGGTTCAAAACGGAAATAATGAAATTGTTATCAGCTACCGTGATAACAATTTTGAAGAGCAGGAGATCCGTATTGAAGCTAAAGCTGGCGACGATATAGAAGAACTCGCGACTTACATTAATGGGCAAACCGATAAAGTGAAAGCGTCTGTTAATGAAGAGGGGCAACTGCAGTTACTCATGTCCCACAAGGACGCCATAAAATACCCTGGACCAACCTTCAGTGGTGGCCTGGCTGATGAGTTAGAACTTGGCAAGTATGTCACCGTAAATAGAACGGTAGATAGTATTGATATTAGCACGGTCGGTGGCGCTCAGATGGCGGTCGGCATTTTAGATGATGCTTTGAAAACGGTAGATGGCAGTCGTGCGGAGTTAGGCGCGTATCAAAACCGCTTTAATCACGCGATCAATAATCTCGATAACATCCACGAAAACTTAGCTGCTTCCAACAGTCGTATCCAAGACACTGACTACGCGAAAGAAACCACGCAAATGGTGAAGCAGCAGATTTTGCAGCAGGTCAGTACTTCTATTCTTGCACAAGCAAAACAAGCGCCCAACCTAGCATTAACTTTACTTGGCTGATGAACGGCCTTGCCCGAATTTAACGTAAAACCTGCCTGTATCGACAATTCGAAAAGAAGCTTTAGCGAAAAATGAAAGTTTTTTTGCTTTTTTATCCGCTTTGTCACGATTACCCCTCCAAACGAATTATTTTCAAAAAAATCCAAAATTTTCTCTAAAGAAAACAGGGCATGCGCCGTTAATAAAAGTAACTTTGAGAGAACTACTTGGTTTTCCGAGACGTCGGAAACCGCTACACCGGAAAATCAATTGGAGAAATCACCATGGCAGTGAATGTAAACACTAACGTATCAGCGATGACCGCTCAGCGTTACCTAAACAACGCAAACTCAGCTCAACAAACTTCTATGGAGCGTTTGTCTTCAGGTTTTAAAATCAACAGCGCAAAAGATGACGCTGCGGGTCTACAAATCTCGAACCGTTTGAACGTACAAAGCCGTGGTTTGGATGTAGCGGTTCGCAACGCGAACGACGGTATCTCGATTGCACAAACTGCTGAAGGTGCAATGAACGAGACCACTAACATTCTTCAACGTATGCGTGACTTGTCTCTGCAATCAGCAAACGGTTCAAACTCGAAAGCAGAACGTGTTGCGATTCAAGAAGAAGTGACCGCTCTCAACGACGAACTAAACCGCATCGCAGAAACCACTTCTTTCGGTGGTAACAAGCTGCTAAACGGTACCCACGGCGCGAAATCGTTCCAAATCGGTGCGGATAACGGCGAAGCGGTAATGCTTGAGCTAAAAGACATGCGCTCAGACAACAAAATGATGGGCGGTGTAAGCTACCAAGCAGAAAGCGGTAAAGGTAAAGATTGGAACGTTGCCCAAGGCAAGAATGACCTAAAAATCAACCTAACGGACAGCTACGGCCAAGAGCAAGAAATCAACATCAGCGCAAAAGCGGGTGATGATATTGAAGAGCTTGCGACTTACATTAACGGCCAAACTGACCTAGTGAAAGCGTCAGTAGACCAAGACGGTAAACTGCAAATCTTCGCTGGCAACAACAAAGTTGAGGGCGAGGTCGAGTTTTCAGGTGGTCTATCTGGTGAACTAGGTTTGGGCGAAGGCAAAAAGGTAACGGTAGATACTATCGACGTAACCTCAGTTGGTGGCGCACAAGAATCTGTTGCTATCATCGATGCGGCACTGAAATACGTAGACAGCCACCGCGCAGAGCTGGGTGCATTCCAGAACCGTTTCAACCACGCAATCAGCAACTTGGACAACATTAACGAGAACGTGAATGCGTCGAAGAGCCGTATCAAAGATACAGATTTCGCGAAAGAAACGACGGCAATGACCAAATCACAAATTCTATCGCAAGCGTCAAGCTCAATCCTTGCGCAAGCGAAACAAGCGCCAAACTCAGCGCTAAGTCTGCTAGGTTAATTTCAAACCTAAGACGAGAACCTCATTGGCTCGTGGTGAGAGATGAGCGAGTAAACCCAGCTTCGGCTGGGTTTTTTTCTGTCTTTTGGGCCCCCAGGATTTCTGCGAATCACGACATTAGAGCTTCATCACATTTCAGTAAGCCAAAGAAAATAATCGCAAAAAATTGAAAATTTCTTCTAAAGGATATTCATCGGTCGCCGTTAAAGGGACTGAGAGAAATGAGATGTACCTAAGTGAGGTGAGAGACACGACGGTACATTCACTAAAGCCTTAAGGAGATCAATTATGGCGATTAACGTTAATACTAACGTTTCTGCGATGACTGCACAGCGTTACCTAAACCAGGCAGCTGACGGTCAACAAAAATCAATGGAGCGTTTGTCTTCGGGTTATAAAATCAATAGCGCGAAAGACGATGCTGCAGGTCTACAGATTTCAAACCGCTTGAATGCACAAAGCCGTGGCCTAGACATGGCAGTGAAAAACGCAAACGACGGTATTTCTATTGCACAGGTTGCTGAAGGTGCAATGAATGAATCTACCAACATCCTACAACGTATGCGTGATCTTTCGCTTCAATCGGCGAACGGCTCTAACTCAAAAGCAGAACGTGTAGCGATCCAAGAAGAAGTAACAGCGCTAAACGACGAGCTAAACCGTATTGCTGAAACTACCTCTTTCGGTGGTAACAAGCTTCTAAACGGTACTTACGGTACTCAGTCTTTCCAAATCGGGGCGGACTCAGGTGAAGCAGTGATGCTGTCTATGGGTAACCTACGCTCAGACACTTC
Source organism: Vibrio sp. 2132-1 (assembly GCF_033344315.1). NCBI lineage: Bacteria > Pseudomonadati > Pseudomonadota > Gammaproteobacteria > Vibrionales > Vibrionaceae > Vibrio > Vibrio sp. 2132-1. The sequence continues at coordinate 19,946 of NZ_JAWPON010000003.1, forward strand.
AGCAATGGGTGGTAAGAGCTACGCAGCAGAAGAGGGTAAAGACGCATCTTGGACTGTTGGTGAGAAAACAGAGTTCAAAATGAGCTACACCAACAAGCAGGGTGAAGAGAAAGAGCTATCAATCAGCGCTAAGCAAGGCGATGATATTGAACAGCTAGCGACATACATCAACGGTCAAAACGATGATGTAAAAGCCTCTGTTGGCGAAGATGGCAAACTACAAGTATTTGCTTCTTCTCAAAAAGTTGAAGGTGATGTTGAGTTTTCTGGCAACCTAGCAGATGAGATCGGCTTTGGTGGTCCGAAAGACGTAACAGTGAAAGACATCGACGTAACCACAGTAGCTGGCTCTCAAGAAGCAGTAGCGGTTATCGACGGCGCTCTTAAGTCCGTAGACAGCCAACGAGCTTCACTCGGTGCTTTCCAAAACCGCTTCAACCACGCAATCAGCAACCTAGACAACATTAACGAGAACGTTAACGCGTCTAAAAGCCGTATTAAAGATACTGATTACGCGAAGGAAACCACTGCGATGACTAAGTCGCAAATTCTTCAGCAAGCAAGTACTTCAATCCTGGCTCAAGCGAAGCAGTCTCCATCTGCAGCGCTAAGCTTGTTGGGCTAAGTGGTAAACCCAGCCTGAGGTCAACACCTTAGTGCTGGGGCACCAAAGCGATAGATTCTATCGTTAGCCCATAAGGTGGAAGGGAGATTGTAATGGATATATCCTCCTACGCATCGAACATCCAGCCTTACGGCACGCCAAATGGCACAAAGTTTGCAAATAAAAATGGCAATGATATAGGCACGTCTAGCCCAGCAAATTCAAATGGTGAGATTTCGCCGCAAAAAGCGAAAAACACCGAATACGACTTCTCTGTTCAAGCTGCGATCGAGATGGCTGAAAGCCGTCAAGAACTGAACAAAGAAGAACGTGAAAAATTGGTCGCACAAATGAATGAATTTGTAACGTCCATAAACAAAGGAGTCGCATTTCGAGTGGATGAAGAATCCGGACGAGATGTGGTGACGATTTATGAAGCCAATACCGGTGACGTGATTCGTCAAATTCCTGATGAAGAAATGCTAGTGGTATTGCGTCGCCTAGCTGAGCACACAGCCAACAGCGGGTTGTTGACTGAAAAAGTGTAAGTCGTTTTTAGAGGTGATTTGATGAGTTTAGGCCCTTTGGGGATGTCTGGCGGCATGGATATTAATTCCATGGTCAGCAAAATTGTGGATGCCGAACGCGTACCAAAGCAGCAACGCATCGACAACGAACGCACGACAATTAATGCCAGTATCAGTGCTTACGGGCGACTCAGAGAATCATTGGATACGATGAAAAATCTCATGGCGAACTTTCGTCAGGAGAAAGCATTTGCCGTTCGCACTGTCGAAACGACCAATGACAATATCGTATCTGCCACGGCAACCACAGATGCTATCGCTGGCAAATATGCTATCGATGTGTTGCAGCTTGCTCAGAGCCACAAAGTCGCTTCTGACGTATTGCCAGAAGACGCAAAATTTGGCCCTGGTAAGCTGCAGATTTCGCTTGGTGATGAGCGTTTTAATATCGATGTTCGTTCCCGATCTAAGCTCATCGATGTCGTACGCGGCATCAATGGCGCTAAAGATAACCCTGGCGTTCGTGCATCTCTTATTAACGACGTCGAAGGTCCACGCCTTATCCTTGCTTCTAACCTCTCTGGTAAGGATCATCAAATCAGAGTCAGTGTGGAGGCAGAAAAAGGCAACCCTCTTAAATATTTCGAATACCAAACACTTGAAGACCGCGTCAACGCGCTTGAAGAAGCTCGTTCAGCGGCGGAAGATGTCTTAGGTCCTCTTAAATTTCCGGAACAACCAGCAGAAGAGCTGGATGCAAACGGCAATCCTCTACCTCCAGAAGAGCAAAAAGCGGCAGACGATGTACAAGATGATGCATCGCAAGCGCCAATCTCTGCGGCGGGTGCAGAAGCAGCCAAAGCTGGTCAAGAAGCCATTGATGAAGCCAACCGACGCGCGAGTTTACGCCCTGAAGACAGAATTCCAGGGTGGACAGAAACTGCGTCAGGTACTTTGTTGGACTCTTATGAAGAACCAGAGCTCGAACTCGACGAAAAGGCAATAGAGAAGGCACCAGATGTTCCAGGCTGGAATAATGCCGCATCGGGCACCCTAACCGATTCTTACGTTACGACGAAAGAGGCTAAGCAGCTTCTTGAGCAAGAAAAAGCGGAAATCGAGCAAAAAATTGCGAGTGAAAAGCAAGCGTTAGACGAAAAAGTGGCACGTGGTGAACTTTCCGAAGCGCAAGCTAAGCAAATTCATCGCGCTAAACTTGATCCTCAAGAACGTGAGCGTCTGGAAAAAATTGATGAAGCAGAAGCGAAAATCGCAAAGGCACAATCTGCTTTTGAAGAATACCTTGGGATGACAGAAGTACAAGCAGGGCAAGATTCAGAAGTTCTGCTTGATGGAGTGGCAAAGCTATCTAGCCACAACAATGTGATTGAAGATGCGATCGAAGGTGTTGATTTAACGCTAAAAGGCAAATCAGAACCGAATAAACCGCCTGCTGAAATTGGTGTCGAGTACGGCCGTCAAAGTGTACGCAACGATATCGAAAACTTTGTGGCAGCGTATAACTCGTTTTATCAAACCTCCCAAGCGTTGGCGAGTGTGGATCCGGTAACTGGTCAAAAAGGGCCGTTGTCAGGTGACAGCACCGTACGCAGTGCAGATTCACGATTAAAATCGGTCTTTTCTACTCGAATCGATAAGGCGCCTGAAAACCTAAAGTCCTTAACAGAATTTGGCATTACGACCACACGTCAAGGCACCCTAGAAATCAACTATGACATGCTAGATCGCCAGTTGAACAATAACTTCAACGAGTTAGAAAAGTTCTTCGGTGGCAACACAGGTTTTGCTAAACGAGTAGAAGATGCGATTCACGGTATCACAGGTATTACAGGCAGTATTCGTACTCGAGAAAAAAGTCTCACAGAACAAAACTACCGTTTGAGTGACGATCAAGCGGCATTAGATCGCCGCATGGAAAGCCTAGAGAAGCGTACTCATGCGAAGTTTACCGCGATGCAAGATGCAACCGGTAAAATGCAAGGCCAGTTAGGCGCTTTGATGAGTGCGTTGGGTTAATAAATGCAAAAAGAACTCATGGAAATTAGTGATATAGATCAACTAATTACGCAAGAATTAGAAAAAATTGATTTTAATGCTGAAGAAATTCTTCGCTTGGTCGATATCAGGGAACGGTTATTGCAAAACCTGTTACCAATTATTCATCAAAATCCTTTGGTTAAGCAGGATGCAGAGTGGCAAGCGTTGCTAACTCGTACCAAAAGAATTGTCGAGCTGATGCAATCGGAAACGTCAAAGGTCGGAAAAGAGCTCCATAAGTTTCGTTATGGCCAGCGTTCACTTCAGCAGTACAAAAAATTTATTTAAAAGAGGATTACTATGCGCGGTTCTTTGCAAGCATACAAAAAGGTATCAGTCGACAGCCAGCTTAGCGCGGCTTCTCCGCACAAAGTCATTCAAATGCTTATGGCTGGTGCGATTGAGCGCCTTATTCAAGGTAAAGCAGCCATGCAAGCAGGCAATATTCCAGCAAAAGGTGAGCGCTTGGGTAAAGCGTTAGACATCATTATCGCGCTACGCAGCTGTCTATCTATGGATGACGGTGGTGATATTGCTTCAAACTTAGATTCACTGTATGAGTTTATGATCACGCAAATTTCTGCTGCTAACCATCAAAATGAGCCTCAGCTGATCGACGACGTTATCGACATTATCCGTGAGATCAAGTCCGCTTGGGACCAAATCCCAACAGAGTTTCATAATCTTACCGCTGCTGAAGTTGGTATTTAATAGTCAAAACAATGCGTTAAGATACTAGACGAATATATTTGTCAATTGCGCAACGAGTTGTGTAGCAAAGTTTCTATCAAGCTCACACCTCTCCATTGCTTGGTTGCCTTATTTTTATATTCAAATAAAATAGAAGCCATTAGTAGCCCTAATGGCTTTTTTGTTGCTGATTTTCCTATTTTGTCTATCGTAAATTGAGTGTGGTGGTTCTGCCTTCTTTAGCACCCAATTGCGCAAATCAAGGTTTGGCCGCAACGCACCTAAAATAAAGGCAATCATTCTTACTTATGCATGGTTTGGCAAAGCTGCTTGTAATTGATGATGACGCATCAAGTCGTTTAAATTTAAGCAATATATTGGAATTTGTTGGAGAAAATTGCGAAGCGGTCAGTTCTGATCAGCTCAGCGATGTTGATTGGTCTAGCGTATGGTCGTGCTGTATTGTTGGTAATATTCCAGCAGGTCAAGCGGCGAGTACGGTTATCTCTCATTTAAACAGCGCTTACCACATCCCTCTTCTAGTCATGGGCCGTTTTCCTTTGCCTGTTGATGATCTTCCAAATTTTGTTGGTGAACTAGAGCTGCCGCTTAATTACCCACAGCTTAGTGAAGCGTTACGCCACTGCAAAGATTTTCTGGGGCGAAAAGGAGTGAATGTTGTTGCTAGTGCACGCAAAAACACGCTTTTTCGCAGCTTAGTTGGTCAAAGTAGAGGTATTCAAGAAGTTCGACACCTGATCGAGCAAGTATCAAACACGGAAGCAAACGTGTTGATCTTAGGTGAGTCCGGTACAGGTAAAGAAGTTGTTGCGCGTAACATCCACTATCACTCTTCATACCGCGATGGCGCATTTGTACCTATTAACTGCGGTGCAATACCGCCTGAGCTCCTAGAAAGCGAATTATTTGGTCACGAAAAAGGCGCGTTTACTGGTGCGTTAACTGCCCGTAAAGGTCGATTTGAGCTCGCAGACGGTGGCACGATCTTTCTTGATGAGATTGGCGATATGCCAATGTCGATGCAAGTAAAGTTGCTTCGTGTATTGCAAGAACGCTGCTTTGAACGTGTAGGTGGCAATAGTACCATCAAGGTAAATGTTCGAGTTGTGGCGGCGACACACCGTAATCTAGAAAATATGATTGAAGAAGGCACGTTCCGAGAAGACTTGTTCTATCGTCTGAACGTGTTTCCGATTGAGATGCCAGCGCTGAAAGAGCGCAAACAAGATATACCATTGCTGCTGCAAGAACTGATGACACGTTTAGAGGCGGAGGGCGGACAACCTATCTGTTTTACACCTCGTGCAATCAACTCACTGATGGAGCATAACTGGCCGGGCAACGTACGCGAGTTGGCTAATCTTGTTGAGCGAATGATTATTCTGTATCCAAATAGCTTAGTGGATGTAAACCATCTACCAACCAAATATCGCTACAGTGACATCCCAGAGTTCCAACCAGAGAGCAATCCATTTGTTTCGGTGGAAGAGCAAGAGCGTGATGTATTCCAAGATATCTTCTCTGAAGATTTTAGCTTTGAAGATCAAGACGACCTTGATCACAGCATGAACGCCCCGCAAGCGCTGCCACCGGAAGGGGTTAATTTGAAAGAGCTGCTGGCTGATTTAGAAGTTAATATGATCAGCCAAGCATTAGAAGCGCAGGGTGGCGTTGTAGCAAGAGCGGCCGACATGCTGGGTATGCGACGTACTACGCTGGTGGAAAAAATGCGTAAGTACAACTTACAGCGCTAGGTAAAGTGAAGTTTTAAGACGATATCTGAATTATCACTTGTGCTAGTTAACATCGTTTTTCTGGCATCCAAAACCGTTATCTCTGAGTGTCAACTTATTGTCGATAGCTTAACGTCCTGATAAATATAAAAAATAGCTTGGTACGCTAATTGCTTACCAAGCTATTTTAGTTTTAGCGGCGATATTTCGACAGGCAGTAATGGATAACAACACCAATCAATCCCATTTAGATTCCGTAGAGAATCAGGTTGAGCGCTACAAACAGGTGCTCGATGTGATGCCTGCTGGAGTGATTTTGCTCGATACGTACGGAGTAGTGCGTGAAGCAAATCCAGAAGCGCACCGAATTCTTGAGATTCCACTGGTTAACGAAAAATGGTTCAACGTTATCCAGGCGGTGTTTGACCCACGTGAAGATGATGGCCACGAAGTTTCATTACGTAATGGCCGTAAAGTTCGACTCGCCATCTCGGCGTCCACAACAGGTCAATTGATCCTGATTACCGATTTAACCGAAACCCGTTTACTTCAAGCTCGTGTCAGTGATTTACAGCGCTTATCGTCGTTAGGACGTATGGTTGCGTCGCTTGCTCACCAAGTAAGAACGCCGCTGTCGAGCGCTATGTTATATGCATCCAATTTGGGAGCGCCAAATCTTCCTCCAGCGACAAAAGATCGCTTCCAAACCAAATTAATGGATCGACTGCACGATTTGGAAAAGCAGGTTAATGATATGCTGCTTTTTGCTAAAGGTGGTGATAATAAAGTCATTAAGCCATTTACGATTGCCCAGTTGGTAGCGGAATATCAGCCGATGGTCGAAACCGCGCTAAAAAACAACAGTATTGATTACTGCCTAGAAGTGGAAGAAGAACAAACTGAACTACTAGGCAATGCGAACGCCATTGCATCCGCATTGAGTAATCTGGTCATGAATGCGATTCAAATGTCTGGTAAAGAATCGCAAGTCGATATTTTTTTCCGCCCGGTAAATGGTGAGTTACGCATTTCTGTGCAAGACAGCGGACCGGGAGTGCCCGAAGAACTGCAAGCCAAAATCATGGAGCCATTTTTTACCACACGTTCTCAAGGAACTGGATTAGGGTTGGCAGTTGTTCAAATGGTTTGCCGTGCCCATGACGGTCGATTGGAACTTATTTCAGAGCAGGGTGATGGAGCCTGCTTCACCATGTGCATTCCGCTAGAGCGAGTGCAAACAGAAGCGCAATAAGCGGCTTTTGGTAATAACAATTTCTGGAGAATCATAATGGCGCAAAGCAAAGTGCTGATCGTAGAAGACGATGAAGGTCTTCGTGAAGCCCTAGTCGATACTCTGGCTCTGGCTGGGTATGAGTGGTTGGAAGCGGACTGTGCTGAAGATGCACTGTTAAAGCTGAAATCGAATACGGTTGATATCGTCGTTTCTGATGTGCAAATGGCGGGTATGGGTGGCTTAGCTCTGCTCAAAAGCATCAAGCAGAATTGGCCTAACTTACCAGTATTGCTAATGACGGCGTACGCCAATATTGAAGATGCCGTGTCGGCAATGAAAGATGGCGCGATTGACTACATGGCGAAACCATTTGCACCAGAAGTGTTGCTAAATATGGTCAGTCGTTATGCACCGATAAAAAGTGATGACAACGGTGACGCTATCGTTGCTGATGAGAAAAGTCTGAGCTTACTCGCGTTGGCCGATAAAGTGGCGCGTACAGATGCGAATGTTATGGTGCTAGGTCCGAGTGGCTCAGGTAAAGAAGTGATGTCGCGTTATATTCACAACGCGTCAAATCGTAAAAATGGTCCTTTTGTCGCAATTAACTGTGCCGCGATTCCTGACAATATGCTCGAAGCAACACTGTTTGGCTATGAAAAGGGCGCATTTACTGGTGCTGTTCAGGCATGCCCAGGAAAGTTTGAACAAGCGCAAGGTGGCACAATCTTGCTTGATGAAATCAGCGAAATGGACTTGAACCTGCAAGCGAAGTTGTTGCGTGTTTTGCAAGAGCGAGAAGTAGAGCGCCTAGGCAGTCGCAAAAGCATCAAGTTAGATGTTCGTGTGTTAGCGACTAGTAACCGTGATCTTAAGCAATACGTGTCAGAAGGAAACTTCAGAGAGGACTTATATTACCGCCTGAATGTATTCCCAATTGCGTGGCCTGCACTTAAAGAACGTAAAGGCGATATTGCACCGCTTGCCAAGCATCTTGCTGAGCGTCATTGCAGCAAAATGGGCATGCCAGTGCCTCAATTCTCGACCGTTGCGTTAGAAAAACTATTGCAATACCCTTGGCCGGGTAATGTTCGTGAGTTGGATAACGTGGTTCAACGAGCGCTGATATTAAGTGAAAATGGCGACATCGATGCTGAGCACATTTTGCTTGAGGGCGTAGATTGGCAAGATGCCAATAGCTTACAACACGTGGTGCAAAATGCAGATATGGTCGTGCCCAATGTTAAGCCAGTTGCTCAAGCTGAGAGTGTCAGCCGCCCAGTAACTGGTGGAGAAGGCTTAGGCAGCGAGCTGCGCGATCAAGAATACGCCATTATTTTAGAGACTTTGGTTGAGTGTAATGGTCGACGCAAAGAAATGGCGGAGAAACTGGGTATAAGCCCTCGAACCTTGCGCTATAAGCTTGCCAAAATGCGTGATGCTGGTATAGATATCCCGAATTAACACAGACAACGGCCATAAGACGAAAAGTGTAAGTAAATTGATTGCTAATGTCTTATGGCACGTTAATTGCTGTGTCAATAATCAGTTTTGTTAATAGTCAATCTTTTGGCTTAGAGGTGCTAATGAAAATTGATGGTATTCAGGCAGAAATGCGCGCCATGATGGTAGAAGCAACCAATACGGCTCCTACTGCAAGTGGGGCGAAAGTTGGAGCGGATTTTAACGATCTCCTAACTAAAGCCATCAATAACGTGAACACACTTCAAAAAGCATCTGGTGATTTACAAACCCGTTTTGATCGTGGTGATGCCGATGTATCCCTTTCTGACGTTATGATCGCTCGTAACAAGTCTAGTGTCGCTTTTGATGCGACGGTTCAAATTCGCAATAAACTCGTTGAGGCATATAAAGATCTCATGAACATGCCAGTGTAATTTAGGTAATAAGTGTGGCAGACAAGTCTACAGATTTAACCGTCACTGAAGGCGGCTCAGATGGTGCACTGGTAGCAAGTTCCGATGTGGATGTGGAGAGTCAAAATCCAGATCTAGAAGAGCGCAGTGCGTCAAAATTCGATATGGCAGTGGGCGACCTCGATTTACTTCGTCAGGTTGTGCTTGTGCTGTCGATATCCATCTGTGTTGCATTGATCGTGATGCTGTTCTTTTGGGTCAAAGAACCGGAGATGCGCCCACTTGGTGCGTATGAGACCGAAGAATTGATCCCCGTTCTGGATTATCTGGACCAGCAGAAAATCAATTATAAGCTTGATGGCAATACTGTTTCTGTTGAATCGAGTGAGTACAACTCGATCAAACTTGGCATGGTTCGTTCCGGCGTTAACCAAGCTACAGAAGCAGGCGATGATATTTTGCTGCAAGACATGGGTTTTGGTGTTTCACAACGTCTCGAGCAAGAGCGTCTCAAACTCAGTCGAGAGCGCCAATTGGCTCAAGCAATTGAAGAAATGAAGCAAGTTCGCAAAGCACGAGTGTTATTGGCACTGCCAAAGCACAGCGTGTTTGTGCGTCATAACCAAGAAGCGTCTGCGTCGGTATTTTTGACATTGTCGACAGGCACGAACCTTAAGCAGCAAGAAGTGGATTCTATTGTCGACATGGTAGCGAGTGCCGTGCCGGGAATGAAAACTTCTCGAATTACCGTCACAGATCAGCATGGCCGCTTACTCAGCTCAGGCTCCCAAGATCCCGCTTCTGCGGCGCGACGCAAAGAACAAGAATTAGAACGCAGCCAAGAGCAAGCGCTGCGCGAAAAAATTGATTCCGTACTATTACCGATTTTAGGTTATGGCAACTATACGGCGCAGGTTGATATCCAAATGGATTTCAGTGCGGTTGAACAAACTCGCAAACGCTTTGATCCGAACACCCCTGCGACCCGCAGTGAGTACGCACTCGAAGATTACAATAACGGTAACATGGTAGCGGGTATTCCGGGTGCGTTGAGTAATCAGCCTCCAGCGGATGCCTCAATTCCGCAAGATGTGGCTCAAATGAAAGATGGTTCTGTCATGGGGCAGGGGTCAGTTCGTAAAGAGTCCACGCGTAACTTTGAGCTAGATACCACCATCAGCCACGAGCGAAAGCAGACAGGGACGGTGGCTCGTCAGACCGTTTCTGTTGCGATTAAAGACCGTCGTCAAGTTAACCCTGATACGGGTGAAGTGACTTATACCCCAATGTCCGAATCTGAAATCAATGCCATTCGCCAAGTATTAATTGGTACTGTTGGCTTTGATCAAGGCCGTGGCGATTTGCTGAATGTATTGAGTGTAAAGTTTGCTGAGCCAGAGGCTGAGCAGCTAGAAGAACCACCAATTTGGGAGCACCCTAACTTCAGTGATTGGGTTCGTTGGTTCGCAAGTGCATTAGTGATTATTGTGGTTGTGTTGGTTCTGGTTCGCCCAGCAATGAAGAAATTGCTTAACCCTACCAGCGATGATGAAGACGAAATGTACGGACCAGACGGCTTGCCGATTGGTGCGGATGGTGAAACTAGCTTGATTGGCAGTGACATCGAAAGCAGCGAACTGTTCGAGTTTGGCTCAAGTATTGATTTGCCAAACCTTCATAAAGATGAAGATGTATTGAAAGCGGTTCGCGCTCTGGTTGCGAATGAACCTGAACTGGCTGCTCAAGTAGTGAAAAACTGGATGAATGACAATGGCTAACGATATCGTACCTCAAGATGACAACGCCGCGGGAATGCCAGTAGAGCTGGATGTTTCAACCATTACTGGCGAAGAAAAAGCGGCAATTTTGCTACTGAGCCTTAATGAACAAGATGCAGCTGGCATTATCCGTCACCTAGAACCAAAACAGGTTCAGCGTGTTGGTAGTGCGATGGCTCGCGCGAAGGATCTCAGCCAAGACAAGGTATCTGCTGTTCATCGTGCGTTTTTGGAGGATATCCAGAAATACACCAACATTGGTATGGGCAGCGAAGACTTTATGCGTAATGCACTGGTTGCCGCTCTTGGTGAAGACAAAGCCAACAACTTAGTTGACCAGATCCTACTTGGTACGGGCTCAAAAGGTTTGGATTCTTTGAAATGGATGGACCCACGCCAAGTGGCGAGCATTATTGTCAATGAACACCCACAGATTCAAACTATCGTACTGTCTTATTTAGAAGCAGACCAATCTGCAGAGATTTTGTCTCAGTTTCCTGAGCGCGTGCGTTTGGATCTGATGATGCGTATTGCCAACCTTGAAGAAGTTCAGCCATCAGCATTGGCAGAGCTGAACGAAATCATGGAGAAACAGTTCGCGGGTCAAGCGGGTGCACAAGCAGCCAAAATTGGCGGCCTGAAAGCAGCAGCGGAGATCATGAACTACCTAGACAACAACGTCGAAGGTTTGTTGATGGAACAAATTCGCGATCAGGACGAAGACATGGCGACGCAAATCCAAGACCTAATGTTTGTCTTCGAAAACTTAGTCGAAGTGGACGACCAAGGTATTCAGAAGTTGCTGCGTGACGTACCACAAGACGTGTTGCAAAAAGCACTCAAAGGTGCAGATGACTCGTTACGTGAGAAAGTCTTCAAGAATATGTCTAAACGTGCTGCTGATATGATGCGTGATGATATAGAAGCGATGCCGCCAGTACGAGTGGCAGATGTAGAAGCCGCTCAGAAAGAAATCTTAGCAATTGCCCGTCGAATGGCGGATGCTGGTGAGCTCATGCTATCTGGCGGTGCTGACGAATTCTTATAATTTCTATTGCTTCGCAATTATCCTATTGCGGAGCACCCTCACTTCTTAATCGAACACACAATAGGTAACCCATGGCTGGCGATAGAAAACGTGGATTTATCCGTCCTGATGAAGATGATTCGATGATCGAACCTCAACGTTGGGGGCTGCCTGATTATGGCGAGCCTAAAGCCAAACAAGCAAAACAAACCGCGTTCAACTATGACCCGGGATGGGTGCCGAATTTTGATGAGCCTGAAGAAGAGCAGCCACTTGCGCTAACCGAAGAACAAATTGAACTGATTAAGCAAGGTGCTTATCAAGAAGGCTTACATCAAGGTCAGGAAGCTGGCTTTAAGCAAGGTTACGACAAAGGTAAAGAAGAAGGGTTGCAAGCCGGCCATGCTGAAGGTCTCGAGCTCGGAAAAGCTGAAGGGGTAACTGCAGGGCAAGAATACATTCAGCAGCAAGTTGAAACTTTTATGAACTTGGCCAATCAGTTTGCTCAACCTTTGGAGTTGATGAATGCTCAGGTTGAAAAGCAGCTGGTGGATATGGTGCTCTGTTTAGTTAAAGAAGTGGTGCACGTTGAAGTACAAACCAACCCTCAAATTATTTTAGATACAGTGAAGCAGTCGGTCGAAGCGCTACCAATATCAGGCCACCCTATTACCTTGCACCTGAATCCAGAAGATGTCGCGATTATTCGTTCAGCTTATGGTGAAGAAGACCTTAATTGTCGCAACTGGACGTTAGTTGCTGAGCCATCGCTCAATCGAGGTGATGTCCAGATTGAAGCCGGCGAATCAAGCATTAATTATCGCATGGAAGAACGCGTCAAAAGCGTATTGCACAGCTTTTGTGGCGCAAACCGTCATCAAGAGGGTGAGTAATCCATGCAAGCACTCGCTGACCGCTTAAAAAGCTACAAAGTTGAAGGCCTTACGACGCGCCCTGTCGCCTCTGGCAAACTGGTGCGTGTGGTTGGGTTAACGTTGGAAGCAACCGGCTGTCGCGCACCAATTGGCAGTTTATGCTTAGTGGAAACCATGTCAGGTCAGATGGAAGCCGAGGTTGTCGGCTTTTCAGGTGACAACCTATTTTTAATGCCAAGTGAACAAATTACGGGCATTTTACCTGGCGCGAGAGTCACCCCTTTAACCAGTGACGCTGGTTTGCCTGTCGGCATGGAGCTACTTGGGCGCGTGATAGACGGGGTTGGGAATCCACTTGATGGACTTGGCCCTTTGTATACCGATCACCGTGCCTCTTTTAATGCCGAACCAATTAACCCGTTGGCTCGAAAGCCAATTTCTGAACCGCTCGATGTTGGCCTAAAAGCTATCAATGGTTTGTTGACGGTCGGTAAAGGTCAGCGTATCGGTCTGTTTGCAGGTTCTGGTGTGGGTAAATCGGTCACGCTTGGCATGATGACGCGAGGCACCACCGCACAGGTTGTGGTCGTCGGCCTGATAGGTGAGCGTGGACGTGAAGTTAAAGAGTTCATCGAAGAGATCTTGGGTGAGGACGGTCGTCGCCGCTCAGTGGTGGTCGCGGCGCCTGCCGATGCTTCACCTCTAATGCGCTTAAAGGGGTGCCAAACGGCATTAACGATTGCTGAATACTTCCGGGACCAAGGGTTAGATGTTCTGCTATTGATGGACTCGTTGACTCGTTTTGCACAAGCACAGCGTGAAATCGCACTTTCTGTTGGTGAGCCGCCAGCGACGAAAGGCTACCCGCCTTCTGTATTTGCCAAGCTGCCAGCGCTGGTTGAGCGAGCGGGTAATGGAAGTGCCGAACAAGGCTCGATTACGGCGTTCTTTACCGTGTTGACCGAAGGGGATGATTTGCAAGATCCGATAGCGGACGCATCGCGAGCCATTCTTGATGGCCATATTGTACTTTCTCGTGAAATGGCGGATGCAGGCCATTATCCGGCGATTGATGTCGAGAAGTCGGTGAGCCGTGTTATGCCGCAAATCACGACGGAAGAGCACGTTTTGATGTCAAAAGCGGTGCGACAGGTCTTGTCTATTTGTCGCAAGAATCAAGATTTGGTCTCGATTGGAGCGTACAAACCGGGTACCGATCCTGCTATTGATGGCGCATTTACTTTGAAACCGAAGTTAGACGAATACTTGCAGCAGAGCATGAAAGAATCGGTGCCATACGATATGTGCGTCAATATGCTTAGAAACATTTTGGGTGGTTGATAACGCATGAATAACGCGATGGAGTTTCTACTTGAGCAAACTAAGGATCGTGAAGACCAAGCTGTGCTTGCACTGAACAAAGCGCGTTCTGAACTCGAAGATTATTACCGTCAGGTTGAACAAATTGAAAAGTATCGGCTTGATTATTGCCAGCAACTCGTCGACCGTGGTCAGGCGGGCCTAACGGCAAGTCAATATGGACACTTAAATCGATTCCTTACCCAGCTAGATGAAACTTTATCTAAGCAAAAGCAAGCAGAAAGTCATTTCAAAGAGCAGGTTGAAAACTGTAAAGAATATTGGTTAACCGTGCGTAAAGAACGCAAATCCTATGAGTGGATGATAGACAAACGCGAAAAAGAGAAACAACTTGCTGAAGCTAAGCGCGAACAAAAGCAAATGGACGAGTTTTCCACCTTACTTTACAGTCGAAAACCACATAGTTTCTAAAGGTTATTGGTTCGATATTGCATTACGGTGTTGCACTTGACTACATCTCTACCGATTCAAGTAAGGTAACTTTGATTGAGTCTTGTTCAATTAACTCAAACACCTTCGGTCGAATCTCGCGAACCCACCACTCGTTGTATGTTTTTTCGTAGAGAGCCTGGCGTGCTTGTTCATTGTCGAACTCTCTAAGCCAAACAAAATAGTCATGTCCATCATCACCAGTGTGGACGTAAGTATTCAGTACACGCATGCCTTGTGAGCGTTGATAGGGCAACAGTTCTTCCTTCATCCAACTTAGCCACTGTTCTGTTTTGCCTGCTCTGATTCTATATTGGCGTAATTCTGTGATCTTCAAAGTGATTCCTTAATTGTTAAGTCAAATGTCTGTTTACGCTTATCGTTTTTCAAAGTCAATCAAGTAGCTGTACATCATGTTAGAAACCAGGTTCTCGGATAGTACTGTTGATGTTTGTTCCATAAACATGCCATCTATTAGCTTACCGAGAATTGGCTCAATATTGTGGTGTGATTTTTGCATTTTAGCTGTCAGTGTCGGGTCTTTTTGACCTTTGTTTGCCGCCAGTATTGCTGTCTGTCAGCGATACGCTCAGAGCCACGAGAACGAGAGTTTCTAAATGAGTGTGAATTTGTCCCATGTATCTGCGACTACCAAGACGCCAGTTTCTGATGTGTCCGCTAAAGCGTCCGCAAAGAGCACTGAGAGCAAGGGATTTTTAGAAACGTTAACCGATGCATTTGCTGGTAAACAAAAGCCCGAAAAAGTAGCAACAGAATCGACAGTGGTTGAAGAAAAAGAAAGAGCGGATGTAGGCAGTACTTCTTCTGCTAACGTCTCGGACGAATTGTTGGCGCAAGAAAGCCAAGAATCCGTCAGTGACGGGACCCATGATTTTGATGAAATATCAGCAAACAAACCGAATGCAACCTTAAGTGAAGAAGTAAGTTTACAAAAGGCGAGTAACAGCACACCTTTGGAGCATGATGTTGAAGCTATTGAAAAAGTGAAATCAACATCAATTGATACGAGTAACCCATCAAATACAATGGACGTAAAAAGCACGATGGGCGAAGGACAACAGCTTCTTGGTCGAATTGAACAAGCGAATCAAACCCTGAATGCGAGTAATGCATCCATCGATAGTGGCAAAGTTTTGCCTCAGAGCGCGAATTTAGTGCATTCGTTCCACGAGCAAGCAACCGTTTCGACACACCTTGATGAGCTGGCTTTGAATGAAACGCCATCAGCTCATTCGCTTGAACAAGCACAGATGATCCCAGGACAAGACTTAGAGCCAATTTTAGATAAGAATGGTCAACCTATCGATGTCGACAAACTTTCGCCTGAGTTTGCTGCTTGGCAAGAGCTAGCGAAACAAGCCAGCCATCCGACGGCTAAGAGCGCAGTCAGTGGTGAAGTAGCTAATGATCTGTCGCCGTTGTTAACAGACGTTGATGGTTCCAACATCGACGCGCTTCCACGAGTATCCTTGGATGAACTTGAAGTTATAGATACTAAGTTGGCGCAAGGAAAACCACTGACTCAGCAAGAAGCTCAGATCATTGAAGGGTTGAAACAAGGAAGGATCACGGCGGATATTCCTGATCAAGACCTTGCCCAATTTGTTGCGCTCCCTAATGACATTAAACAGATTCTCGCAGAGCAACAAGTACAACATAATTTAACTCGCCAGGCTGGACCTATGGCAGTGTCTCAGCAAATCCAGCATACAGCGGCTCAAGTACCCCAGCCACAAACTGCTCATAGTGGAGAAAAAGTCGCATTATCTCCAACGCCTGATACGTTGATAGCCGCGCAAGTGCCGACGTCGCTTCAAGGTGTGAAAGACGGAGAGATTAGCCAGAAAGTGATGAACGCAGCATTGGCGACTGGTGCGCTAAAGGCGACTGCTGATAAACAAGATAAGCCGGACCTCCAACACGGTTTCGCTGGACAGCTTCAGGCTATGGCAGGTCAGCAGGGAATTAATGTACAGCAACAAGCGCGTATTGATGCTGCACAACAAGCTCAGCTTCCGTTGCAACTAACTAAAGAGCTAGCCAACGAGCAAGTTGCGGAAAAAGTGCAAATGATGATGTCGAAGAATCTGAAAAATCTCGATATTCGTCTTGATCCACCAGAGTTAGGTCGTATGCAAATTCGTATGACCATGAATAACGACGTTGCCAATGTACATTTTACAGTGAACAACCCGCAAGCTCGTGACATTATTGAACAGACGCTCCCTCGTTTGAGAGAAATGCTAGCGCAACAAGGTATGCAGCTGGCTGATTCTTCCGTCCAGCAACAAAACAGCGGGCAACAGCAAGGTAGGTATACTGCTGAACAACATGGTCAAAGCGCGCAAAGTGGCGGTTTTTCTGGACAGTCCGAAGAGGGTTTTGAATCTGATGTCAATCTGGATTTGAATGTCGCTTCAAAGCGTGATGGAATTAGTTTTTACGCATAAAAGGCCGTTTAACGGCAATGGCATACGGTTACCAAGCAACTCACTAAAACGTCTTGGTAACTCAAAAGAACAATAAGAGACAAGAATGGCAGAAGAACAGTTACAAGGGGCCGATGCGCCGAAAGGAAAAAGCAAGTTACTTATCATCATCATCGCTGTTGTAGTATTACTACTTGGTGGCGGGGCAGCGGCATTTTTTCTAATGGGCTCTGATGAACCTGCTCAGGCTGAATCGTCTCAACAGGCTCAAGTGAAGGCATCGGATGCTGCGCCCATCGCGTATGTGAATCTTCCTCAGGCATTTGTATTTAACGTTACTGGGGATAGCCGCGATAGGTTGGTTCAAATTAAAGCGCAGTTAATGGTTCGCGGTGCAGAAAATGAAGAGTTGGCGCGGTATCATTCGCCACTGATTGAAAGCTCTATGCTATCAACGTTTGCTTCCGCGACGGTTGATCAATTGCGCTCTCCTACAGGACGAGTGGAATTGCGCGATCGTGCTTCCGAAGATATCAAAGCAGCGCTGAATGCTGCGGTCGGTAAGCCAGTGATTGAAAAAGTACTGTTTACAGATTTTGTTATTCAATAGGTAAAACGTGACCGATCTATTAAGCCAAGACGAAATTGATGCGCTATTGCATGGGGTTGACGATGTTGATGACGTCGATGAACCGATAGAAAACGACACTGAGGGTGCCGTCAATTTTGATTTCTCGTCGCAAGACAGGATCGTACGTGGTCGAATGCCGACGCTCGAACTTATCAACGAGCGCTTTGCACGGCACATGCGTATTAGTCTGTTTAATATGCTGCGTAAAACGGCAGAGGTGTCGATCAATGGCGTGCAGATGATGAAGTTTGGTGAATACCAGAACACATTGTACGTGCCAACCAGTTTGAACATGGTGCGTTTTCGTCCGTTAAAAGGCACTGCGTTGATCACCATGGAGGCTCGTTTAGTCTTTATTCTGGTAGAAAACTTCTTTGGCGGTGATGGTCGATTCCACGCCAAAATCGAAGGCCGTGAATTTACCCCAACGGAACGCCGCATCATTCAGTTGTTACTGAAAATTGTATTTGAAGATTATAAAGAAGCGTGGTCGCCAGTGATGGGGGTAGAGTTCGAATATCTCGACTCTGAAGTAAACCCAAGTATGGCAAACATTGTCAGCCCGACAGAAGTGATTGTCGTGAGTTCCTTCCATATAGAAGTTGACGGCGGTGGCGGCGATTTTCATGTCGTTATGCCTTACTCCATGGTTGAGCCTATCCGTGAACTATTGGATGCAGGTGTTCAGTCCGACAAGATGGAAACGGACGTTCGCTGGAGCTCAGCACTACGTGAAGAGATCATGGATTGTCCGGTTAACTTCCGCGTGAACTTGCTCGAAAAAGACATTTCTTTGCGTGACCTCATGGAGCTGCAACCTGGCGATATCATCCCGATTGAAATGCCAGAACATGCGACGATGTTTGTAGAAGACCTACCGACCTATCGCGTAAAAATGGGTCGTTCGGAAGACAAATTAGCGGTGCAAATTTCTGAGGAAATTGAGCGCCCACATGTCGTCAAAACAGATTTAGCTTTCTTAGGTAAAGACATCATGTCCGAGCTTGAGAGTGAAGACGATATAGACCATTAAGATACCTTATTAAATAGACATGCTATGGCATGAGTAAGGCGTAACACAGGATAGAAAAATGGAACCAAGTGACGATCAAAAGCTAGCAGACGAATGGGCAGCCGCTCTTGGCGAAGACCCGTCTGCCCCTTCTGTAGACGTAGATGAAGTATTGGCTGCGCCACTGGAAGAGCTAAAAGACACTTCAAGCCCAATTAGCGAAGATGAGCGTCGTAAACTCGACACTATTATGGATATCCCGGTGACGATTTCGATGGAAGTCGGTCGTTCTCAAATTAGCATTCGGAACCTGTTGCAGCTTAACCAAGGTTCGGTTGTTGAGTTGGATCGTCTAGCCGGTGAGTCGCTCGACGTATTGGTTAACGGTACTTTGATTGCTCACGGCGAAGTCGTGGTCGTCAACGATAAGTTTGGTATCCGTTTGACGGATGTGATCAGCCAAACTGAACGAATTAAGAAGCTGCGTTAAGATGAGTCGTTCAATCAAAATGCGATTGAAGCAAATCACTGGAGCACTGAGCTTAATGCTAAGTGCTCCTTATGCATTTGCTGCCGCACCAAATAATCTGGATCTTGCGACGACACTTGGCTCGCTTGTGCTTGTAATCGGCGTGATTCTTTTGCTGGCTTGGTTGCTGAAACGTATGCAAGTGCCAGCGATGGGACAACAAAAGGGCTTGCGTATAGTGAGTCAGTTGCCAGTGGGTACAAAAGAAAGAATCGCAGTAGTTCAAGTGGGTGAAGAACAGTTTTTGGTTGGGATTACTAGCCAATCGATCCAAACTTTAGCCAAGTTAGATAAGCCACTGAAAGAGGAAGAGTTGGCGACCAATGCTTTTGCGACTCAATTTAGCCAGCTGATCAAAAAACATGACAAAGGGTAATCCAATTCGTTTGCTCCTGAGTACGTTGTTACTTTTTGTCGGCGTGCTGTTTTCTTCATTTACCTTTGCTGAAGCAGAGGAGTCAGCGCTGCCAGATAACTTAGCCGATGGAAGTGGTGTTACAGTTCAGGCTATGCAAAGTGATACTGGTGCTAGCCGTGCTATGTCCGTTTCTAGTGGCGGTGGTATTCCAGCATTCACCATGACCACGAACCCTGATGGCAGTGAAGACTACTCGGTTACACTACAAATTTTAGCGTTAATGACCATGCTTGGCTTCTTGCCTGCCATGGTGATTCTGATGACCTCGTTCACTCGAATTGTGGTGGTGATGTCGATATTGCGTCAGGCAATGGGTTTGCAACAAACGCCTTCTAATCAGGTTATTATTGGTATTGCGCTGTTTTTGACCTTTTTTGTTATGTCTCCTGTCCTGAACGAAATCAACGACAAAGCTGTTCAGCCTTATTTGAACGAGCAAGTTACGGCGCGAGAAGCGTTTGATGCTGCACAAGCGCCAATGAAAGCATTTATGCTTAAGCAGACCCGAATCAAAGATTTGGAGACGTTCGTAACCATGTCAGGAGAGCAAGTCGAGAATCCAGAAGATGTGTCGATGGCGGTGTTGATTCCGGCTTTTATCACCTCAGAGCTAAAAACTGCATTCCAAATTGGCTTTATGCTCTTCTTGCCGTTTTTGATTATTGACCTTGTAGTCGCTTCGGTACTGATGGCAATGGGTATGATGATGTTGTCACCAATGATTGTTTCGTTGCCGTTCAAGTTGATGTTGTTCGTATTGGTCGATGGTTGGAACTTGATACTCTCGACACTCGCGGGCAGCTTTGCCCTTTAGTTAAGCGCAGATAGAGGATAAGACATGACACCAGAAATGTTTGTCGAGCTTTTCCGTGAAGCACTTTGGATGGTGCTTATCATGGTCTGCGCCATTATCATCCCAAGCTTGCTTATCGGCCTTGTAGTTGCGATTTTTCAAGCTGCGACATCCATCAACGAACAAACATTGAGCTTCTTACCGCGTTTGATTGTCACGCTTTTGGCCCTGATGCTGTTTGGGCATTGGATGACGCAAATGTTGATGGAATATTTCTATGGCTTGATTGAACGCTTACCTCAGGTGCTTTATTAGAGGCGCCTATGGAGTACCCCACTAGCGTTGTCTTAGATTGGATCGCAAACTACTTCTGGCCCTATGTTCGTATCTCATCCATGTTGATGGTGATGACAGTAACCGGGGCCCGATTTGTTTCGCCAAGAATCCGCCTTTACCTCGGTTTAGCCATCACTTTCGCTGTCATGCCAGCTATCCCCGCCGTACCTCAAGACATTGAGCTACTCTCGTTTCGTGGCTTCATGACCATTGCCGAGCAAATGATCATCGGCATAGCGATGGGTATGGTTACTCAATTTATGATTCAAACCTTTGTCCTACTTGGTCAAATATTGGGTATGCAATCAAGTTTGGGCTTTGCTTCTATGGTTGATCCCGCAAATGGTCAGAACACGCCATTGCTTGGTCAGTTATTCATGTTCTTAACGACAATGTTTTTCCTTGCCACCGATGGACACTTAAAAATGCTGCAATTGGTGGTATTCAGTTTTAAAACTTTGCCGATTGGCTCCGGCTCTCTAAACGCGGTTGATTTTCGTGAAATGGCAGGCTGGCTTGGTATTATGTTCCAAACGGCACTGAGTATGTCTCTATCTGGCATTATTGCGCTACTGACCATTAACTTGTCGTTTGGTGTAATGACCCGTGCCGCACCACAGCTGAATATCTTCTCGCTTGGTTTTGCTTTTGCTTTGATGGTGGGTCTATTACTTTGTTGGTACATACTGGCTGGTCTATACAGTCATTATGAAATGTTCTGGACAGTGGGTGAGGCGCAGATTTGTCGGCTTATTCGCTTGGAGTGCTAAGATTTGGCAGAATCAGACGGTCAGGAACGCACCGAAGAAGCCACGCCCCGACGGTTACAACAAGCCAGAGAAAAGGGGCAGGTCGCTCGATCTAAAGAGCTCGCATCAGCATCTGTGCTGATCGTTGGCGCCATTTCATTGATGTGGTTTGGAGAGGCGTTAGCACGTTCATTGTTTTCCATCATGAGCCGTTTATTTGATCTTCAACGAGAAGAGATTTTCGATACTGCAAAACTGTTTGATATCGCTTTGGGCGCGATGAGTGATTTGTTGTTCCCACTATTTTTGGTGTTAGCGACATTGTTTACCGCCGCCATGATTGGAGCAGCAGGTGTGGGAGGAATCAGTTTTTCTGCCCAAGCGGCCATGCCCAAGCTGTCGAAAATGAATCCGCTTAGCGGCTTAAAGCGAATGGTTGGCATGCAAAGCTGGGTAGAGTTGATCAAATCAATCCTTAAAGTGGTTCTGGTCACTGGTGTCGCCATCTATTTGATCCAAGCATCGCAGGCCGATCTGATTCAATTGAGCATGGATGTGTATCCGCAAAACATCTTCCATGCTTTAGATATTTTGCTGAACTTTATTTTGCTGATCAGTTGCTCGCTATTGATTGTGGTTGCCATCGATATTCCATTTCAAATCTGGCAGCACGCTGATCAGTTAAAAATGACGAAGCAAGAAGTCAAAGACGAATACAAAGAGACTGAAGGTAAGCCGGAAGTGAAAGGCCGTATTCGTATGTTGCAAAGGGAAGCGGCTCAACGTCGAATGATGGCGGATGTTCCTCAAGCTGATGTTATTGTTACTAACCCAGAGCACTTCTCGGTAGCGCTTCGTTATAAACAGAAGACAGACCGTGCGCCAGTCGTGATCGCTAAAGGTACTGACCACATGGCGATGAAGATTCGAGAAGTCGCCCGCGAACATGACATTACGATTGTGCCTGCACCACCTTTGGCTCGTGCGTTGTACCACACGACAGAACTCGAGCAAGAGATCCCCGATGGGTTATTTACTGCCGTCGCTCAGGTTTTGGCATTTGTATTCCAATTGAAGCAATACCGAAAACGAGGTGGACAGCGCCCGAAAATTCAAGATTATGATTTGCCAATCCCGCCCGAGCACCGTCATTGATACGAAAAGCGGTAAAGCCTTAAAAAAGCTCGTTTGATCAAAAGCTAAGCTTTATTTGAGTGTTTAGTCATTATTTTGGCGCTAATTATGGTACATAGATTGCTTAAAACGCTTTAATTATCAACCCTACCTAAACTTTTAGGCTAAAGCGGTCGCGTATTAATAGTAAGAGCTTACGTGACGCTTCAATCGATTGAGATCTCTCGCAGTATGAAGTTAAGCCTGCCGTTTGCAGATAAATTGCCACGAATCCCTCAACGTGAAATGCCAGCTATTGGTGCTCCGGTGATGGTTTTGGCCACCCTAGCGATGGTGGTACTGCCGATTCCAGCATTTTTGCTGGATATGTTCTTCACCTTTAACATCGCGCTTTCGATGGTGGTGTTGTTAGTGACCGTTTACACACGTCGCCCTTTGGACTTCGCTGCTTTCCCAACGGTATTGCTGATCGCCACGTTGCTCCGCTTGGCTTTGAACGTTGCCTCGACTCGTGTCGTCTTACTGCATGGTCATGAAGGCGGTAATGCGGCAGGTAACGTAATTGAGGCGTTCGGTAACGTCGTTATTGGTGGTAACTACGCGGTCGGCCTAGTGGTTTTCCTCATCTTAATGATCATCAACTTTATGGTGGTGACCAAAGGTGCGGGTCGTATCTCTGAGGTAAGTGCTCGCTTTACGCTTGATGCGTTGCCGGGTAAGCAAATGGCGATTGATGCGGACTTGAATGCCGGATTGATAGACCAAGAGCAGGCAAGAGTTCGTCGTTTTGAAGTGACCAAAGAAGCGGATTTCTATGGCTCGATGGATGGTGCCTCGAAGTTCGTAAAAGGTGACGCGATTGCCGGTATTTTGATTCTGTTTATCAACATCGTCGGCGGTCTGTCGATCGGTATGGCGCAGTATGGATTGGGTTTCGGTGAAGCGATTGAAATCTATACCTTACTGACAATCGGTGATGGTTTGGTCGCACAAATCCCATCGCTATTGCTGTCGATTGCAGCGGCAATGATGGTGACGCGCCAAAACACCGATGAAGACATGGGTGAACAACTGGTCTTCCAGATGTTCGACAACCCAAAAGCGCTGATGATTACTGCAGCTATTCTTGGTGTGATGGGCATCGTACCGGGCATGCCGCACTTTGCGTTTTTGAGCCTGGCAGTCGCGGCCGGTGCAGCGGCATATTTCATCGATAAACGGCAGAAGCAGAAAGCGAAAGAGCCCGCTTTACCAGCAACAGCAGATGAAGGTACAGAACCTTCCTCACAGCGCGAACTGTCTTGGGATGACGTCCAGCCAGTCGATATTATTGGCTTGGAAGTAGGTTATCGCTTAATCCCTTTGGTGGACAGAGATCAAGGTGGGGAACTGTTAGAGCGCGTAAAAGGCGTGCGTAAAAAGTTATCGCAAGATTTTGGGTTCCTAATTCCAGCGGTTCATATTCGTGACAATCTTGAGCTGACCCCAAACAGTTACCGAATTACATTGATGGGGGTTGCGGTGGGCGAAGCAGAGATTCGTCCGGATCAAGAGCTAGCGATTAACCCAGGTCAGGTGTATGGCATGATTGATGGGGAGCCAACCATTGACCCTGCTTTTGGACTGGAAGCCGTATGGATCCGAGAAGATCAGCGTGAGCACGCGCAAGCCTTAGGTTATACGGTTGTTGATTCATCAACGGTATTAGCGACGCACCTGAGCCAGTTATTGACCAACAACGCATCACAGCTAATTGGTCATGAAGAAGTAGAGAATTTATTAGAAATGTTGGGACGCAGCGCGCCTAAGTTAGTCGAGAACTTTGTTCCTGACCAATTACCATTAGGTGTGGTGGTGAAAGTCCTACAAAACTTGTTAAACGAGGCCATTCCAATCCGCGATATTCGCACGATTGTTCAAACTTTGGCTGAGTACTCAAGTAAGAGTCAAGAAGCTGACATATTGACGGCAGCAGTTCGAATTAGTCTTAAACGTCTAATTGTTCAAGAAATCAATGGTATAGAGCCTGAGCTACCAGTGATTACTTTGATACCCGAACTGGAACAAATATTGCATCAAACTATGCAAGCATCAGGAGGCGAATCCGCGGGGATTGAACCGGGACTCGCTGAGCGATTGCAATCTTCACTAAGCCAAGCGACACAGGAACAAGAACTGAAAGGCGAACCTGCCGTTCTGCTTACTTCTGGTGTATTACGCTCGACGTTGGCGAAATTTGTGAAGAACACAATACCTAATCTCCGGGTACTGTCTTACCAAGAAATCCCGGATGAAAAACAGATCAGAATTGTGCAAGCCGTGGGTAACTGATCTCACGCATCATTAATGGATTCATAGTTTGAAAATAAAGCGATTTTTTGCCAAAGACATGAGAACGGCGCTGCTCCAAGTGAAAGAGGAGTTAGGCGCGGAAGCGGTGATCATGTCAAACAAGAAAGTGGCTGGTGGAGTAGCGATTGTTGCGGCGATAGATAGTGAATCTAATCCGTCTCAAGCAAGCGCAGCGTCACAGCAAAATCGCGGTGCTTCTCAATCGAATCGCTATAACGAACATCGTCAAATGTCATCGTCTTCTGCTGATCGTTACCAAGATCGTCATTTAGATGAAGATAAAATTAGCCTGAACAGTAATAACAGTAACAATGAAAAAACAGGCTCAATGACGCAGCGATTCGCTAATATGCTTAAGCAATATAGCGGTGGTGCAGCAGATGCTGACGACCACGTAGCGGAAAATGAAGATTCGCTCTCGGCTTTGCTGCAACGCCAAAATAAGCATCGCGACGGCTACAACCAAGAAAAGCCAGCGCCATATCAACCAGATTCACCTTTGGCGAAGCTAATCGCACAGGACAATCGATTTGAACGTCCGACGCCCAAGCTGGACCCGACGCGCTATGACCGACGTCGCCCAAGCGATGAGCGTGGCGAATCGGCCGATGAGCTAGAAAGCATGCGCGAAGAGATGACGTCAATTCGTCGTCTGTTGGAGCACCAAGTTTCTGGCCTGATGTGGCAAGAAGTAGAACGCCGTGAGCCGCTAAGAGCGATGCTGATTAAGCGCTTAGAGCGAATGGGCGTTTCTCCGGAGTTAGCAGACCAGATGGCCTGTTATATCCCGGAAGATACAAAGCCAGCGCGAGCGTGGAAAGCGTTATTGTCGCTGGTGGCGGATCAAATCAATATTCCTAAACAGGACATTTTAAAACGTGGTGGCGTAGTCGCATTGTTGGGTCCGACGGGGGTTGGGAAAACAACAACCGTAGCGAAACTCGCAGCACGCGCAGCCATGGAATACGGTGCCGACAATGTGGCCCTTGTGACAACAGATACATATCGCATAGGTGCACATGAGCAACTCTCAATTTACGGAAGAATCATGGGTTGTCCCGTAAGAGTTGCTAAAGATTCTAACGAGTTAGCCGATGTTATATATCAGCTAAGAAACAGAAGACTGATTTTGGTCGATACGGCAGGGATGGGGCAACGAGATGTGAGGCTTTCCGAGCAGCTCGACACTCTAATGCAAGAGAGCGGGGAAGTGATTCACAGCTACCTTGTTTTGCCGGCTACCGCACAACGTCGTGTTCTACAAGAAACGCTGGATCACTTCCGACGTATACCACTTTCGGGTTGTATTATGACGAAGCTTGATGAGTCATTAAGCCTAGGCGAATTCATCAGTGTAGTGATTCAAAACGCAATGCCAGTAGCTTACATCGCTAATGGCCAGCGCGTACCAGAAGACATTGTGATAGCGCAACCAAAATATATGCTTGCGAAAGCAAATGAACTGTTAGAGAAGTCGACAGAGAACGAACCTCACTTTTGGAACAGTGACAGTGAAGGACTCTAAGGCGGCGGACTACTATGACTGAGAATATGATACACGATCAAGCAAGCGGCCTCCGTCGCTTAACACAACCATCGTTGACCAAAGTGATTGCTGTTACTGGCGGCAAAGGTGGTGTGGGGAAATCAAACGTAACACTGGGTCTGGCGATTTGTATGGCTCGCCAAGGCAAGAAGGTGATGGTTCTCGACGCTGATTTAGGTCTGGCCAATGTGGACGTGATGCTCGGAATTCGTGCAAAACGTAATCTAGGACATGTCTTAGCGGGTGAATGTGAGCTAAAAGATGCGATTGTCGAAGGGCCTTATGGTATAAAGATAATTCCTGCAACTTCTGGCACACAGAGCATGACAGAGCTTTCTCACGCTCAGCATGCTGGACTCATCCGAGCATTTGGTAGTCTTGAAGACGAAATGGATGTCCTGCTGATTGATACCGCTGCTGGTATCTCTGACATGGTAATCAGTTTTTCGCGAGCAGCTCAAGATGTGGTTGTAGTTGTGTGTGATGAACCGACGTCAATCACAGATGCCTATGCATTAATCAAGCTGTTGAGTAAAGAACATCAAGTTCAACGCTTTAAAGTTGTAGCAAATATGGTCAGAAGCTACCGTGAAGGGCGAGAATTGTTTGCAAAGTTGACACTAGTCACAGAGCGATTCTTGAATGTTAGCCTTGAACTCGTAGCATGTATTCCATTAGATGATAAAGTACGACAGGCTGTAAAAAGACAAAAAATTGTCGTTGATGCGTTCCCACGCTCGCCTGCCGCTTTAGCTATCAGCTCACTAGCAAACAAAGCGTTGACGTGGCCACTACCGAAAACACCAAGTGGACACTTGGAATTTTTTGTGGAAAGGTTGCTAAATCGTACCGAATTCGCAGAGGACCCTTTTGGTGAATAAAGCGATAACCTATGACCAACATGGCAAATTTAATAGCCAGCAGGCGTTCATTGAACGTTATTCAGTGTTGGTTAAGCGCATTGCTCACCACCTACTAGGCCGTTTACCGCCGAGTGTTCAGGTAGAGGATTTAATTCAGGCCGGCATGATCGGTCTTATCGAAGCTCAGCAGAATTATGATGGTTCTAAAGGTGCGAGCTTTGAAACTTATGCAGGTATCCGTATTCGTGGCGCAATGTTAGATGACATGCGTAAAGGCGATTGGGTACCGCGTTCTGTTCATAAAAATAATCGAGAGATTAACCAAGCGATTGCGGAGCTGGAAGGCGAATTAAATCGAGATCCTACTGATTCTGAAGTAGCCACGCATCTCGGTATGACACTGGATCAATATCATAGTGCTCTTACCGATATCAACTGCTCAAAATTAGTCGGTATTGAAGATTTAGGCGTTTCTGATGATGTGATTTCACCAGCGGATGAAACCGATGACAGCAACCCATTCAAAGGGGTAGTTGATGAATCATTTCGAAAAGCACTGGTTGAATCAATAAAACAGCTTCCAGAGCGTGAAGCTTTGGTTCTTTCGCTTTATTATGATGAAGAACTCAATTTGAAAGAAATTGGCGATGTGTTAGGCGTAAGCGAATCTCGCGTAAGTCAAATACTGAGTCAAGCGATGCAACGTTTACGTACCAAGCTCAGTGCGTGGACACAAAATGACTAAAAACACTGATTTTACGATTCAGTGGAGGCAATTTTGAATAAAAACATGAAGATCCTTATTGTTGATGATTTCTCAACAATGCGCCGTATTGTTAAAAACCTGCTTCGTGACTTGGGTTTCAATAACACTCAAGAAGCGGACGATGGTTTAACCGCATTACCAATGCTGAAAAAAGGTGACTTCGATTTTGTTGTAACTGACTGGAACATGCCAGGTATGCAAGGCATCGATTTGCTTAAACACATCCGCGCGGATGCAGAACTTAAGCATCTGCCAGTTCTAATGATCACGGCTGAAGCGAAGCGTGAGCAGATCATTGAAGCTGCTCAAGCAGGTGTAAACGGCTACATTGTTAAGCCATTTACTGCTGCAACATTAAAAGAAAAATTAGATAAAATTTTCGAGCGTTTATAACTCTCTCTTTCTCTTTGTTATTCGAGTCATTCATACCAATTATTAAATACCTATTAAATGACTCGTTTAGCGTTTTCAAAGTGATAAGAAGAACTAAACGTAAAAGGGTCTATTCAGAATGATCTCACTAGAGCAGGCGAAGTCACTCGTTCAAATGCTAGAAAACGGGGAACAAGACCAAGCCAATATGCTTGTTGCCTCGATCTACGAAGGTGCCGATAACCCAATGCTGCAAGAAATTGGAGCGTTAACTCGAGACCTTCACGAATCACTCAAGCAGTTCAGTCTCGATCAGCGCATGACCGAAATTGCGAAAGACGAAATCCCTAACGCTAGGGATCGTCTCAATTATGTGATCGAGAAGACAGAGCTTGCAGCCAACAAAACAATGGATGCGGTCGACTGCTGCCTTCCTATCGCTGACAACCTGCATGATTGCCTTCTAAAAGTTCGTCCTCAATGGAATGAACTCATGCACGGGCGCATAGAATTAAGCGAATTTAAAGCACTGTGTCACCGAATCGACGGGCTATTAGTGCAAGTCGAAGGTGACAGCACTGAATTGCGCGGCCAATTGACCGAAATTCTCATGGCGCAAGACTTCCAAGACCTAACTGGCCAAATCATTCGCCGCGTAATTACGTTGGTTAATGAAGTTGAAGGCCGCTTAGTGGAAATCCTAACCGTATTCTCTGGAAATAAACTTGAAGAACATATTCAAGTTTTGTCAGAACCGGCAGATAAAAAGAATACACAAACAAGCGAAGCCGAAGGCCCGATTCTTCATCCAGAACTGAGAGAAGATGCGGTTTCATCGCAGGACGAAGTCGATGACTTGTTGTCCAGTCTTGGATTTTAAAGGTAACGTATGAGCTACGATTTAGACGAAGATATTCTTCAGGACTTTCTCATTGAGGCTGGGGAAATTCTCGAGCTGCTTTCTGAGCAGTTGGTTGAATTGGAAAATAACCCAGAAGACAAAGACTTACTTAATGCTATTTTCCGCGGGTTTCATACCGTAAAAGGCGGTGCCGGCTTCCTTTCATTGGCAGAGCTAGTCGATACTTGTCATGGTGCGGAGAACGTGTTCGACGTTTTACGAAACGGTCAACGCACGGTAACGCAAAACTTAATGGATACGATGCTAAAAGCCTTGGATACGGTTAATACCCAGTTCCAGGCTGTTCAAGATCGTGAGCCGTTAGAAGCTGCGGACCCTGAGCTTCTTGAAGAACTTCATCGTCTATGCAAACCTGAGTCAGAAGATGAAGTAGCGGCAACCGTAGTTGAAGAACCAGTGGCTACTCCAGAGCCTATTATTCCCGAGCCTATCATCGAAGAACCTGCTGCGCCGTCAGCACCATCAAGTGTCGGCTCTGTTGATGAAATTACCCAAGACGAATTCGAAAAGCTACTTGATGAGCTTCATGGTAAAGGTTCAGCGCCAGGCACCTCAATGTCTGCGACACCTACAACGCCATCTGAACCGCCTCAATCGAGTGCGCCATCAGTTGAAAGTGGTGATATCACTGATGATGAGTTTGAACGTTTACTCGATGAACTGCACGGTGTAGGAAAAAGTCCTTCTACGGCAGAGGCTGCTGCATCTGCATCCGTACCAGTAGAGCCACCTAAAGCGGCAGAGCCTTCCGCTCCACTGGCATCTTCATCAAATCAAGACAGTGACTTAATGACGGACGAAGAGTTCGAAAAGTTACTAGATGAGCTACATGGTTCAGGTAAAGGTCCAACGCTAGAAGAATTGGACATGGCAACGAAGCCAGCGTCAGCAAACGTAGAGCAAAGCCCTGCGAAACCTGAGCCTGTTGCTAAGCCAGCACCCGTTCAAGCAGCGCCAGCACCAAAGCCAGAATCTAAACCAGTCGCGGTAAAAGAAGAAGCCAAAGCACCAGCGGTTAAAAAACCTCAGGCTGAAGCAACCGTTCGTGTTGATACCTCGACACTTGATACCATCATGAACATGGTGGGTGAGCTCGTATTGGTTCGAAACCGCCTATTAAGCCTTGGTTTGAATAGCGACAACGAAGAGATGTCCAAAGCGGTCGCTAACCTTGACGTGGTAACTGCGGATCTACAAGGCGCGGTAATGAAAACGCGTATGCAGCCAATTAAGAAAGTGTTTGGCCGCTTCCCACGCGTTGTTCGTGACTTGGCTCGTAACCTAAATAAAGACATCGTGCTAGAAATGCGCGGTGAAGAAACCGACCTCGATAAAAACCTTGTAGAAGCATTGGCCGATCCGTTGATTCACTTGGTGCGTAACTCGGTTGACCACGGTATCGAAATGCCAGACGATCGCGCGAAAGCAGGTAAATCTCGTACTGGTAAAGTGATCCTGTCTGCATCACAAGAAGGTGATCATATCGAACTGGCTATCGTTGACGATGGTGGCGGTATGGACCCGAACAAACTGCGTGGCATCGCGGTGAAGCGTGGCATGATGGATGAAGATGCGGCGGCACGTTTAACAGATAAAGAGTGCTTCAACCTTATCTTCGCACCTGGCTTCTCAAGTAAAGATAAAATTTCTGACATTTCTGGTCGTGGTGTGGGTATGGACGTGGTTAAGACGGCGATCAATACCTTAAACGGTTCAATCGATATCGATTCTGAGCTAGGCAAGGGCACTAAGATTACGATCAAAGTACCACTAACGTTAGCGATTTTACCGACTCTGATGGTTGGTGTTGGCGGTCATCCTTTTGCTCTACCATTGGCTTCGGTGAGTGAAATTTTCCACTTGGATCTTAGTCGTACAAACGTGGTAGATGGTCAGCTGACGATTATTGTGCGTGAGAAATCTATCCCACTATTTTACTTACAAAACTGGTTGGCATCCAAATCGCAAAACGTCCAAGAGCGTACTGGTCACGGTCACGTGGTGATTGTACAGATTGGTAACCAGCGCGTTGGTTTTGTTGTGGATACGCTTATTGGTCAAGAAGAAGTGGTTATTAAGCCACTCGATAATCTATTACAGGGCACTCCAGGTATGGCTGGTGCGACAATTACTAGCGATGGCCATATTGCATTAATTCTAGATGTGCCTGATTTACTTAAGCGATATGCTGCGGCTTCACGCCTTTAAGCAAAGCTGACGTTATTAAAAGGAATAAGATGGCGATTAAAGTACTAGTCGTTGATGATTCGAGTTTTTTCCGACGTCGCGTGAGCGAAATCATCAACTCAGAATCGCGCCTAGAAGTGATTGACGTTGCGGTAAATGGTAGAGAGGCGGTTGAGAAAGCCAAATCTCTCAAACCTGACGTCATCACGATGGATATTGAAATGCCAGTGATGGATGGCATTACAGCTGTACGTGAAATAATGGCCGCTGCTCCAACGCCAATTCTAATGTTTTCGTCCCTGACCCACGACGGGGCGAAAGCTACGCTTGATGCGCTTGATGCGGGCGCATTGGACTTCTTACCGAAAAAGTTTGAGGACATTGCGCGTAACCGTGAAGAAGCGGTGTCATTACTTCAACAGCGTGTGATTCAGATTGCCTCGAAGCGCGCTTTCATGCGTCGACCTATCGCTCGCCCAACAGCGAGTACCAGCACGACTACTCGACCATTAGGTTCAAGAACGGCTTCACCTGTGACTCCAACACCAACTCGACCTGCTGCGACAAAGTACCGTGCTTCTGGTAAGAAGTATCAACTGACGGCAATTGGCACATCAACAGGTGGCCCCGTTGCTCTACAAAAAATTCTGACGCGCTTGCCGATGAACTATCCGCATCCGATTGTATTGATTCAACACATGCCAGCAACGTTTACTGCTGCGTTTGCCAGTCGTTTGAACACCTTGTGTAAGATTCAAGTGAAAGAAGCACAAGATGGCGATGTGTTACAGCCCGGTGTGGCATACCTTGCACCAGGTGGGAAACAAATGATGGTAGATGGACGAGCGGGCGCTGCTCGTCTTCGCATTATTGATGGCGGCGATCGCATGAACTACAAACCATGTGTGGATGTGACTTTTGGTTCTGCCGCAAAAGTATATGGCGACAAAGTGCTCTCTTTAGTGTTGACAGGCATGGGTGCAGACGGTCGTGAGGGCGCTCGCATGTTGAAGTCTTCAGGCTCAACAATTTGGGCACAAGATGAAGAAAGTTGTGTTGTTTATGGCATGCCCCAAGCGGTTGCTAAAGCAGGCATTTCTTCAGAAGATTTACCGCTTGACCGCATTGCTGAACGCATGTTGGTGGAAGTTGGCCTAGCGTAGGATTCATCATGATTGTTTGGAGTGTAGCTAACCAGAAAGGAGGCGTGGGTAAAACCACCTCAACAGTGACATTGGCGGGCTTATTGAGCCAGAAAGGCCATCGAGTATTGATGGTTGATACTGATCCTCACGCCTCATTGACTACTTATCTCGGTTATGATCCTGATGCAGTAACTTCGAGCCTATTTGATTTATTCCAGTTGAAGACGTTTTCTCGTGAGACGGTTAAGCCGTTGATTTTAGAAACAGAGCTGGAAGGAATGGATATCATTCCCGCGCATATGTCCCTTGCCACGCTTGATCGCGTAATGGGTAATCGCAGTGGTATGGGATTAATATTAAAACGGGCGCTGCAAACTGTCTCACAAGATTATGACTATGTGTTGATTGACTGTCCGCCAATCCTTGGCGTGATGATGGTGAACGCGTTGGCAGCCAGTGACCGAATTTTGATTCCTGTTCAAACAGAGTTTTTGGCGATGAAAGGTCTAGAGCGCATGATGCGTACGCTAACCATTATGCAAAAATCTCGCCCGGGCGGTTTCAAAGTGACTATCGTCCCAACCATGTACGATAAGCGCACGAAAGCGTCATTGCAGACATTGATGCAACTGAAAAAAGATTACCCAAATCAAGTGTGGACCTCAGCGGTGCCTATTGATACCAAGTTCCGCGATGCCAGTTTAAAGCACTTGCCAGCGTCGCATTTTGCTTCTGGTAGTCGTGGTGTGTTTGCCTATAAACAGCTACTGATTTATCTGGAGAGGTTGGCGTTCGATGAGCAGTAATGATGTGCTGTCCAGTGAACAAGCACTTGATGACTACTTTAATGCATTACTGGATGATGAAACTGAAATAACGACTCTTGAGGAAGACCTTGACCTGTTGGCTCAAGAGGTATCATCTGCAGAGCCAGAGCCAGAGCCAGAGCCAGAGCCAGAGCCAGAGCCAGAGCCAGAGCCAGAGCCAGAGCCAGAGCCAGAGCCAGAATTGCAGCTACAATACTCGGAGCCAGAAACGTACCAGTTTCAAGAAACATATCCGCCAGAGTTGGAAGCTCCAAACCTGGAAGATGTTCAAAGGCTATTAAGTCAGCTTGAAGCAAGCAACCCAGTGGCTGAGTTGGATATTGATAGTATTCTTGAACAAAATACGATTGATATTGCAGCAGAGATAAAAGCGGCTGAGCCTGAGGTACAAACCTTTAGTGAGGAGCCTGAGCTTCAGGGTGTTGAGGAAATACAGGACTGGGTGATTGATGAGCCAGTTTTTGAGGAAGCGCAACCAGAGGTGGATGAACCTCACGCAGTGATCGAACAAAGTATCAATATAGAATCGAACGTCGATACTGAACTCGAAACACAAGCAGATTCCGATATACCAACGGTCTGGGAAAGCACGAAGCGAAGTGAGGACTTCCAAGTTCTTTACTTTGATGTGAATGGTGTCACGTTTGCTGTACCTCTTGATGAGTTAGGTGGTATTCATCGCATTAGCGAGCTTAACCATTTGATAGGAAAACCCGCCTGGTATTTGGGGCTACAAACAAATCGCGAGCAGCAGTTTGATGTCATCGATACCGCGAAATGGGTGATGGCAGATAAGCTTCGTGATGATAGCTATAAAGATAACTACCAATATGTCGTCATGCTTGGTGAGAGCATGTGGGGGTTGGCCAGTAACCAATTAATGGGGACTGAAACGCTTAATATCGACAAGGTTCGCTGGCGTGAGCAGGCGGGTAAACGCCCTTGGCTAGCGGGCATGGTAAAAGAAAAAATGTGTGCCTTAATTCATGTCCAGGCGCTCATTGACATGCTAAACGCCGGTTTAGATGTCAAATCACTGAATTAGATTTAAGTCGGGAACGACATTAACGAGGATTAACTATGTCTCAAGCTTTTGAAGTAGAAGTGAAGAAAGATGCATCGAATGACGAAGTTCTTCAGTGGGTGACGTTCCAGCTAGAAGAAGAAACGTACGGCATCAACGTAATGCAAGTTCGTGAAGTACTTCGTTATACTGAAATTGCCCCTGTTCCAGGTGCACCAGATTATGTACTTGGTATCATCAACCTACGCGGTAATGTAGTTACTGTTATCGATACACGTTCACGTTTTGGCCTGATGGAAGGCGAAGTCACCGACAACACTCGTATTATTGTGATCGAGTCTGAGCGTCAAGTGATTGGTATCTTAGTAGATAGCGTGGCAGAAGTCGTTTATCTGCGTTCTTCTGAAATTGATACGACGCCTTCAGTTGGTACCGACGAGAGTGCGAAGTTCATCCAGGGTGTGAGCAACCGTGACGGCAAGCTTCTTATCCTTGTGGATTTGAACAAGCTGCTAACAGATGACGAGTGGGACGAGATGGCTCACCTTTAATGGCTGAATGATGATGGCTGAAGAGACTCTTTTATCTGCTCCATTCCTTGCGGGTGGCGTCGCTTTTATCGTGTTAGTATTGGTTGTTTTGCAACTGCGGATTCGCTCGGGGTTACAAAAGCAGTTAGACCAACAACGAGCTCAATCTCGACACGCAGATAAAGAAGTGCAAAAGTTGAGTAAGCAGTTACTCGAAGTGCGCTCGGTTGTCGTTGGTCTTGGGCAAAAAGTGACGGAGCAACAAGACATTATTCAGCACTTAAACGAGAGAATTCGCGAACTCGAACACGCTGATACTGATGGTCGCTTGTACAGTCGCGCTTCTAAAATGGTACAGCTTGGCGCTGATATCAACGAGCTGATTGAAGAGTGCGAACTACCAAAAGCCGAAGCTGAGTTGATGCTTTCACTGCAGAAGAAACTGGCGGGGAAAGAGAAGATTCCACCATTAAGTGGTCAGCCATCAGATGACTCAGAATATCCAACGCGTGGACGTCGTCGACGCTAAAGGTTATCAAGCGAAAAAAAGAGGCATTATTACGCCTCTTTTTTTGTTTTTAGCCGCTAATGCTCTTCTTAAATACAACCCTAGATAACCTTCAGTCGATCTTGCTCTTAGCTCTGGCCTCTCAAATTCAAAATGAGCGCTTATAACTACTTATAGTTAATTTTATTAAAGTGTGATGATTAATTAACAAAAATACATGAACTTACATGTAACCTAGCCCTCTTATCCTGTTTTGTCATAACTAAGCTGTGCTAATATAGCGGCTCGTTCATTTTTTAGTTGAAGCTCTATGTTAGAAGTGTCTAACCTGACAGCAATCCGTGATGAAAGGGTTCTGTTTGAAAACCTGCAGTTTGAAATTAAGCCTGGTGAATTGGTCCAGATCGAAGGGCGTAATGGTACTGGTAAAACTACATTGCTACGGATTGTGACAGGGTTAGGTGATAGAGAAGAAGGTGTCATTAAATGGAAAGGCGAAGAGGTTGAAAAATCTCGTGATGTTTTCCATCAAGATCTGCTTTTCTTAGGACATCAAACAGGAGTGAAACGAGAGCTTACCGCATTAGAAAACTTACGTTTTTATCAATCTATTCAAAATAATCGCTCTTCAGACGAAGAAATCTTCATCGCTTTGACTCAAGTAGGATTAGCTGGCCGAGAAGATGTGCCCGTAGCACAACTTTCCGCAGGTCAGCAACGACGAGTCGCATTGGCAAGGTTATGGCTCAGTAAGCAAATTTTATGGATTTTAGATGAGCCGTTGACTGCCATTGATAAGCAAGGTGTCAAGGTGCTTGAATCTTTGTTCGCAAGTCATGCTGATAATGGCGGTATTGTTGTGTTGACGACGCATCAAGATATGTTTGCGGACAGCCCGAAACTTAGAAAAATAAAGCTGGGTGACTGATATGATTTCCTCGATGACCACCATCATTCGTCGTGAGCTCCTAATCGCATTTCGCCGTCAGGCAGACATTCTGAACCCGCTGTGGTTCTTTATTATTGTCATTACTCTCTTTCCTCTGAGTATTGGACCAGAACCTAATTTGTTAGCACGTATTGCAGCGGGCATCGTTTGGGTTGCCGCATTGCTGTCCGCCTTATTATCATTAGAGCGTCTATTTCGTGATGATTTTCAAGACGGTGCACTAGAACAAATGATGCTAATGCCGATTCCATTGCAACTTGTAGTGGTTTCAAAGGTCATAGCACATTGGTTGTTAACAGGGTTACCTCTGATTTTAATT
The DNA here is from genome assembly GCF_033344315.1 of Vibrio sp. 2132-1. NCBI lineage: Bacteria > Pseudomonadati > Pseudomonadota > Gammaproteobacteria > Vibrionales > Vibrionaceae > Vibrio > Vibrio sp. 2132-1. The sequence continues at coordinate 56,541 of NZ_JAWPON010000003.1, forward strand.
AGCCCATTATTGGCGGTTTTACTTTCGCTCGACTTCAATACTTGGCTATCGGTTGTATTAACCTTGATGATCGGTACACCAACACTAAGTTTTATTGGCGCCATTGGTGTGGCGTTGACTGTTGGGTTGCAAAAGGGTGGCGTTCTTTTGAGTTTGCTTATTCTTCCGCTCTACATCCCAATTTTGATTTTCGCAACATCGGCAATTGATGCTGCGGCACTCGGTATGGCGTATAACGGTCAACTAGCGATTTTAGGTGCGATGCTAATGGGGGCGATGACATTAACGCCCTTTGCCATCAGTGCCGCATTACGAGTTAGTGTTAACTAACTCAATAAAGTGCCAATGAAGCGGCGCTTGATCAAAGAATTATTATTAAAGCACTGCTACGGTCTCAACCCTTTAGACAGTGTCCCTGAAGTAAGAGTGAGAACAAAACATGTGGAAATGGCTACATCCTTATGCCAAGCCAGAAGCAGCTTATCGTTTGAGTGGTAAGTTTCTGCCTTGGTTTTCTGTATTGGCCCTCGTATGCTTATCGGTTGGTACGGTTTGGGGGCTTGCATTTGCGCCTTCAGATTACCAACAAGGTGACAGTTTCCGAATCATCTACATTCATGTCCCATCAGCTATTTGGTCTATGGGCGTTTATATGTCGATGGCGATCGCTGCATTTATTGGCCTAGTATGGCAAGTTCGCCTATCTGATATGGCGGCACTTGCGATGGCTCCGATTGGTGCAGTATTTACTTTTATTGCTCTACTTACAGGTGCTGTTTGGGGCAAGCCTATGTGGGGCACTTGGTGGGTATGGGATGCCCGTCTTACATCTGAATTGATTCTGCTATTTCTCTACCTTGGTGTGATTGCGCTCTACCATGCGTTTGACGATCAAAAAACCGCTGCAAAAGCCGCTGGTATCTTAGCGATCGTAGGCGTAGTAAACCTACCTATCATTCACTTTTCCGTGGAATGGTGGAACACGCTTCATCAAGGTGCGACGATCACGAAATTTGAGCAACCTTCTATTTCATCCGACATGCTTTGGCCGTTATTGCTGAACATCTTTGGCTTTGCGTTCTTCTTTGGTGCCGTGACGATGGTCCGTTTTCGTAACGAAATCATCAGTAAAGAAAGTCACCGCCCCTGGGTGCGCAAACTCGCAACAGAACAAACTCAGTGAGGTAACTGATTATGCATTTTGAATCTCTGAGCGACTTTTTTGCCATGGGTGGCTACGCATCATACGTATGGAGTGCGTTTGGTATTACTTTCTTATCCATGCTGATTCTTCTGATCACTAGCCTTCGCCGCGGTGATGCATTATTGAAAGAAGTGAAAGCAAAAATTGACCGTCAAGCTCGTATCGACGCAGCGAAGAACATGGAGAACACCTTATGAACCCGAGACGTAAAAAGAGGCTAGGTATTGTACTAGCGATCTTTATCGGTATTAGTGCCACCATTGGTTTGATACTTTATGCGCTTAACCAAAATATGGACCTTTTCTACACTCCAACGGAATTGGTTAATGGTAAGCCAGATGGCACCAAGCCAGAAGTAGGCCAGCGTCTGCGTATCGGTGGAATGGTGGTTGTGGGCTCAGTTCGTCGAGATCCTAATTCTTTGAAAGTGAGTTTTGACCTGCACGATGTCGGTCCGAAAGTGACGATTACCTATGACGGTATTCTTCCTGACTTGTTCCGTGAAGGGCAGGGTATTGTTGCTCAAGGTGTACTGAAAGATGCCACGACAGTTGAGGCATTTGAGGTCCTAGCGAAGCACGATGAAGAATACATGCCACCAGAAATTGCAGAAGCGATGAAGAAAACGCATGAACCGCTTCAATACAGCACCGAACAGAAACAAGGAAGCGGCCAATGATTGCTGAAATCGGTCACTTTGCTCTCATTCTTTCGCTTGCAATGGCTGTGCTGTTGAGCGTATTGCCATTGTGGGGAGCATCGAATAATAACACCATGCTCATGAACACAGCGCGACCGCTATCTTGGTCTATGTTCCTGATGCTGTTGTTCTCTTTCGCCATTTTATGTTGGGGATTTTATACTAACGACTTCACGTTACAGTATGTAGCGAGCAACTCGAATAGTCAGCTTCCTTGGTACTACCGTTTAACCGCAGTATGGGGTGCACACGAAGGTTCACTGTTGCTATGGGTGTTAATCCAAGCTGCTTGGACTGTCGCTGTAGCGACGTTTAGTCGTGGTATGCCGCAAGAGTCGGTTGCACGTGTACTTGCTGTTATGGGCATGATCTCAGTGGGTTTCCTACTGTTTATCATCCTAACGTCAAATCCATTCCTACGTACGTTACCGTTCTTCCCGGTTGACGGACGTGACTTGAACCCTCTGCTTCAAGACCCTGGTTTAATTGTTCACCCGCCAATGCTTTACATGGGCTATGTTGGTTTCTCGGTTGCGTTCTCTTTTGCGATCGCATCCCTAATGACTGGACGCCTTGACACGGCTTGGGCTCGTTGGTCTCGTCCTTGGACAACCGCTGCATGGGTATTTTTAACACTTGGTATCGCACTAGGTTCTTGGTGGGCTTACTACGAACTTGGCTGGGGTGGCTGGTGGTTCTGGGACCCAGTAGAAAACGCATCATTCATGCCTTGGTTAGCGGGTACCGCATTAATGCACTCTCTTGCCGTGACAGAAAAACGCGGCACATTTAAAGCGTGGACGGTACTATTGGCAATCTCTGCATTTTCGTTGAGTTTGTTGGGCACCTTCTTAGTCCGTTCCGGTATTTTAGTATCGGTGCACGCGTTCGCGTCTGACCCGTCGCGCGGTATGTTTATTCTAGGCTTCCTCGTTTTCGTTATCGGTGGCTCTTTATTGCTGTTTGCCGTAAAAGGGGCAGCAGTGCGTGTACGAGGTAACTTCGACTTAGTCTCACGTGAAAATGCGCTCTTAGCCAACAACGTATTACTTATCGCCGCTCTTGTTGTGGTGTTAGTGGGGACACTGTTGCCGCTCGTACACAAGCAGCTTGGTTTGGGGTCGGTCTCTATCGGTGCGCCATTCTTTGATATGCTATTTGCGTGGTTAATGATGCCATTTGCTTTCCTGCTTGGTATTGGCCCTCTTATTCGTTGGAAGCGAGACAATTTATCTAAACTTGTGAAGCCAATGCTCGTTTCAGGTGTGCTTGCTTTCGCCTTGGCCGCGCTATGCGTGTACCTGTTTGCCGATTTCTTCTCAACCATGGCTTACATTGGTTGGGTGATGGCGATTTGGATTATTGCGATGCATGGCTTTGAACTGTACGAGCGCGCAACGCACCGTCATAGCTTTAGTGAAGGTGTTCGCAAGCTGCAACGTAGCCACTGGGCAATGATGTTGGGTCATGTTGGTCTGGCGGTATCTGTTATCGGTATTGCGATGGTACAGAACTACAGCATCGAGCGTGATGTACGTTTAGCACCTGGCGAACACTTCCAAATTCAAGGCTATGATTTCTACTTCTCAGGCTTGCGTGATAAAGATGGTCCAAACTACGATGGCTACATCGCAGACTTTGAGATCACACACAATGGCAAATACGTGAATACGCTTCACGCAGAGAAGCGCTTCTACCGTACGGCTAAGTCTATGATGACTGAAGCAGCCATTGACCGTGGTATTAGCCGCGACTTATACATTGCAATGGGTGAACGTTTAGACGACAACCGATCTTGGGCTGTTCGTATTTACTATAAACCGTTCGTTCGTTGGATTTGGGCTGGCTCTTTGATTATGGCATTAGGCGGCGCACTAGCGATTTCTGATAAACGCTACCGCTTCCGTAAATCGCCGAAGAAAAATGCGAAGTCAAAAGAGCAGGAGGCATAACATGAATAAGAAAATCTTATTTATTCCGCTTGTCGCTTTCATGATTCTAGCGGGCATTTTCGCAACCCAATTAATGCGTAACCAAGAGGGCGATGATCCAACTAAATTGGAGTCGGTTTTGGTTGGCAAGCCAGTTCCTGAGTTTCATTTAGAAGACCTGGCTGAGCCTGGAAAACAGTACGACCAATCAATTTTTAAAGGTGAACCGTTGCTCTTGAACGTTTGGGCAACGTGGTGCCCAACGTGTTATGCAGAGCATAAATACCTAAACGAATTGGCGGGTAAGGGCGTTAAGATCATCGGTATGAATTACAAAGATGATCGTAATAAAGCAATAGGTTGGCTGAATGATCTCGGCAACCCGTACTTGATCAGCCTATTTGATGGCAGTGGTATGCTTGGCCTTGACCTTGGCGTTTATGGTGCTCCAGAAACATTCATTATTGATGCAAATGGTGTGATTCGCTATCGCCATGTAGGGGATGTAAACCCACGTAATTGGTCAGAAACACTGGAGCCGCTTTACAACAAATTGGTTGAGGAGGCGAAGCAATGAGAAAGCTAATTCTTGCCGTTTTTGCTGCGATGACATTATCTCTTGCTGCTCATGCGGCCATTGAAGTGTACGAGTTTGATAATTTGGAACAAGAACAGCAGTTCAAAGAGTTAAGCCATACGCTCCGTTGCCCTAAATGTCAGAACAACACGATCTCGGATTCTAACGCTGAACTTGCTCAGGACTTACGCCATAAGGTGTACGAAATGACCAAAGAAGGTAAGTCCAAAGATGAGATTGTTGATTACATGATCGCCCGTTACGGTAACTTCGTGACTTACAACCCACCATTTACGGTCGCGACTGCGATTTTGTGGCTAGGGCCACTCGCTGTAGTACTGGGTGGTTTTGGTTTGATTGTGCTGCGTAGCCGTAAATCTAAAGTTAAGGCAAAAGCGAGCAGTGACGAGCAATGGGATGAGCAAAAAGAAGCTCGTTTAAAAGCATTGCTTGAAGAAGAGAACAACGGAGATAAGAAGTAATGACACTATTTTGGATTTCCACCGTTGTTCTCACGCTTATTGCTTGTGCGCTGGTGGCTTTGCCGCTGCTTAAACAAAAAGCGAACAATGATGATGTGTTACGCGATGAGCTTAACAAGGCATTTTATAAAGACCGACTATCTGAGCTTGCAGAAGAAACTGACGAAGGTCTAGTTGAAAGTGAAGACGAACTGATTTCTGATCTAAAGCAATCACTGCTTGACGATATCCCTGGTGATAAAGCGCAAAAAGAAACTAAGGTTTCTCCAATCGCGGTTTTAGTTCCATCGGTAATTCTGACGGTGGTGCTGAGCTATGGTTTGTATTATAAATTTGGCGCGTCAGACGATATTGTTCAATGGCAAGAAGTGTCTGCAAATCTACCTGAGTTATCGAAAAAGCTGATGTCGGCTTCTTCTGAGCCGCTGAGTGACGATGAAATGGCGGATTTGACCCTTGCCCTTCGAACTCGCTTACATTACCAGCCGGAAGACTCGACAGGTTGGTTACTGCTAGGTCGTATTGCGTTAGCAAATCGTGATGTCACCACAGCTATCGATGCGATGGAAAAATCGTACCGCCTAGAGCCAAAAGATCCTGATGTGATGTTGGGTTATGCACAAGCTCTGATGCTGTCTCAAGAGGAAATGGATCAAGCGACGGCTCGCTCATTACTCGGCAAGCTGATGCAGCAAGACTATGTCGATCTGCGTGTGTTTTCTTTGTTAGCGTTCGATGCGTTTGAGCGTCAAGACTTCCCGGCAGCCATCAAGTACTGGGGAATCATGCAGCAAATGATTGGTCCAGAAGATAGTCGCTACGAGATGTTGTCACGCAGTATTGAGAGTGCTCGTAAGCAAATGGGCGAAGCGGTTTTACCGGATAAGAGTGTAGCTGTGACAATTAATGTGGCACCAAATGCTCAGTTGGATCCAAACGCAGTTCTGATTGTGTCAGTACATCGTTCAGATGGCTCTCCAATGCCTGTGGCTGCTGCTCGTTATCCGCTAGGTACTTTCCCTCGCACAGTCGTATTAGATGATGGCAATGCCATGATGCAAGGGCAAAAGTTATCTTCACTCGATAAGCTAATCGTCCGTGTGCGTGTAGATTCTGACGGTAACGTAGCAACGCGTGATCAAGATTGGCACGGAGAAAGTGACGTCGTTGAATTTGGCGCACCAGTAGAAGTGACCATTGATCAGCAGTATTAATTGTTAACATCTGTCTCTGAAACATGACAACGAGGTAGAGTCAGTTGCCTTTAGTGGTATGACTCTAAACGATCGAGTAGAATACCGAAGGCCAGCGATTGCTGGCCTTTATTTATTCCCATATCTGAGTCATCTTTACTATGTATCCTGCTCAACATACGTACAATGGTTAATCGGGGTGACTTAGGTACATTAATAGTCGTTATGGAAAATAAAATGTATAACAAGGGTAAATCTACCTTCTTGTTGCTGTTAGCCGTTGGACTGGTTGGCTGTTCAAGTGCGCCTGATGAAGCAGTAACAGGACAAGAAACAAATCAAACGACTTCTGATGTGTATGACCCGTTGGAAGGCTTTAACCGAACCATGTGGGAACTCAACTACGAATATTTAGATCCGTATTTGGTTCGTCCTGTATCACTTGCGTATGTAGAATACACGCCAGTTCCTATTCGTTCTGGTATCGCTAACTTCTTATCGAACTTAGATGAGCCAGCAAGCATGGTTAATAACTTAATCATGGGTAATGGTACGAAAGCCGTGGACCACTTTAACCGTTTTTGGATTAACTCGACGTTCGGTATTTTCGGTTTATTCGATATTGCAAGTGCCGCGGGTATTACGAAGTACGACGAGAAAGCGTTCAGTGATGCAGTAGGCCACTATGGTGTTGGAAATGGTCCTTACTTCATGGTTCCAGGTTATGGTCCGTATACCTTACGTGAAGTGACAGATACCGTAGATAGTACGTATTTACCCCTCTCTTATCTCAACTTCTGGGCGAGTTTGGGAAAGTGGGCGTTTGAAGGAATGGAGAAGCGTGCTTTATTAGTACCGCAAGAAGCGCAGCTAGACTCGTCGCCGGATCCATATATTCTAACTCGCGATGTTTATATCCAGCGTCAAAACTTTAAAGCAGAAGTTGAAACGGTAGAAGAAGTTAACATCGAAGAAGAAGAGTATTTAGATGAATATCTAGAAGACTTTTAAGCGTTGTTCTTCACAATAGAGAAATGAAAAAAGGCTTAGCTGATGCTAAGCCTTTTTTGTATTTTGCAGCTTGGTTAGAAACGGTAGTTTGCTTGAACACCGATTAGCCAAACATTACCCGTAGTTTCGCCTACAAATTGGCCACCGACTTGTTCTGCAGTGTCGTCTGACTTGTAACCACGAGACTCAACGATTGGTGCGTCTTTCGCAAAAATATAGGTGAAGCCAGCGTCTAGGCTGAAGTCTTTCGTCCAATCGTACGTTGCGCCAATACTTAGCCAAGTGCGGTCAGTTTCTGGAATAGTGATCGTACGGTTTTTGTCGCTTACCGCTGAAGTATCGTATGCAATACCAGTGCGTAGCGCTAGCTTAGGATCAAGCTGGTAAGTGGCACCAACAGCAAAGCGATAGTTGTCTTCCCAGTTTTCTACTTTAACCATATGCGTGCCAGCAGTATCTAGACGTGCTTCCAATTTCTCGAAAGAGCTCCAATCCGTCCAGTTAACGCTTGCGTGTAATGCAAGTTGGTCTGTTACTTGGTGGAAGCTTGCCAACTCAGCTGTTGCAGGCAGGTTTAGATACATGTAGCCGTTGTCGCGTTCAGAAGTACCGAAGCCAAAACCAAGACCTTCAGCATGGCCTTCAAGCTTCAGTTCAACTTCAGATTTGTACGCGAATCCGATACGGTTATTTTCATTGATCTGCCATGCTGTACCAACTTGCCAGCCCCAAGCGGTATCGTCACCTTCCATGTATTTTAGAGCGGTACCTTGAGGAACACTGATTGGTTGATTAGTTTCAGGGTTTAACCCTACAACGTTATTCTTAGGAGCTGCTGCGCCAAAGCTGCCTTCGCCGATGATGTAACGGATACCACCACCAACGCTGATCGATTCATTGACTTTGTAAGCTGCGTTTAAGTTCGCTTCCATTGTCGTTACGCTTGCTTCATTACCGAAGTGCGAGGCACCAAAGCCTTTACCTAAATCGGTTTCCATGCCGTAGTTGGTGCCAAATGCCAAACCAATCGCGAATTTCTCATTATATTGGTGTGATAGGTAGAAGTTTGGAATGATTGCATCATGTGCGAAGTCATCTGAAGATGCAGAAGAAGTGCTACCGTGGAAGTTTACATCACCTTCAATATCAATATTTGGGTTCACATAGATTGCACCAACGGACACTTGAGTGCCTTCCAAATAAGTTAGCATTGCTGGGTTACGCCATTGTGCACTTGCGTTGTCAGCCATTGCAGCTTCACCAGCATATGCTCGACCTAGGCCTGTCGCAGAATATTCAGCAAGTTGGAAACCTGCTGCGTTAGCCATGCCCGTTGTGCCAAGTAGGCTTAATGCCACTGCTGTTGATAGAAGAGTCTTGTTGGTTTTCATTCGAATGTTCGCTGATTTGTTTATAACGTGGGACGAAAGTTTAAAGGTAGAGTTTTTACTTTAGAAATGAAAATCCAGCGCAAGTGGTCATTTGGAATATTATCCTTTCAAATGTTATTTGTGCGGTTTAATAATCTAACTGTGAAAGGCTTGTAAACGGAATTCAGCGAACAGCTGTGCGTCCTAATTGTGAGATTTAGATACACGTGTTCACTCAAATTGAGTGGGCAATAAATCGCAGATATGAAAAAAGGCTGGAAATCCAGCCTTTTATATAAAGTATTTTTCTACTAACTAACAGCGAAGTGTTTAGAAGCTACGGCTGTATTGTAAGCCGAATAGAATTGCATCAGCATGAGTTGTTGCTGTTACACCGGTAGAAAGACCAGGAGCTAATTGAGTATTCTCATTAACTTTTACATCTTCACCTAACAAGTACGTGAAGCCAAAATCGATGTTTGAGCTATTATCAATATGGTAAGAGAAACCTGTGGAGAACCACTGGCGATCTGAGTCTGGTACCGAGATAGACGTTACTTTATCTTGAGCGCTTGTGTCGTACATGTAACCAGCACGAAGTGTCCAGTTGTTGTTTAGGTAGTAAGTACCACCAATTGCGTAGTGCCAGCCATCTTGCCATTGATAGTCTTTCGAGTAACCACCTTTAAGTAAACCCTGATTTAGGTTCTCAAAATCAATTTGGTCGAAATCTTTCCAACCGATGTATTGGATGCTGTAGTGTACAGCAAACTTAGTGTCTTGGATTTTGTGGAAACCAGAAAATTCGGCCATATCTGGTAGAGGTAGCGTGATTTCCTGACCTTTGTCGTCTTTCGCCGTAAATTCAGGGCTGTAACGATACGCTAGACCAAAACGGTTGTTTTCATCTAGTTCGTACACAGTACCAACGTTAAAACCAACAGCCCAACCATCAGCTTTATCTACGTCCAGAATTTTTTGACCGCCAACCCCTGGGACTGAAGAGCTAGTTGTACGCTTCATTGTGCCTTGGCCGTAGATTAAATCTAAACCAGCACCAAAGCTCCATTGTTCGTTTAAACGGTAAGAACCCGCCAATCCAAAGTTGAAGCTTTTTACATCCGTAAGACCACCGTACTCGGTTGCGGTGTAGTTATCTGAAAATTCAGTTTTAGTGCCGAAATTAGAGTATGCGTTTACGCCCCATGCAAACTTGTCATTTACTGGAACGATTAGGTGAATGTTTGGAGCTATTGACGTATCACCCACATCATCAGTGTCAGCAACATTTACAGTACTGGAGCCCAAAGGAGTATTAACGTTATATTTCGCATCTTTCACTTCAATCATTGAAGTAATGCTTTCGAAACCTAGCGACAGTTCCATTTTATCAAACAGAGCCATTGCTGCTGGGTTACGAGCCATTACTGCTGCATTATCTGCGATTACTGCATCACCAGCAAATGCACGGCCGATGCCAGTTGCTGATTGAGCGTTGATTTGGAAACCCGCTGCCATCGATTGACCTGAGGCAAAAGCTACCGTTACTGCTAGGAGAGTCTTTTTAAACAGACGCGTGTTCTGAGTCATTTGTTTTTCCTTATTAGATTCGTCTCTTTGGACGATAAATTGAGCTTTTGCTCAGTGGCGCAGATAGTAGTATCAATAGTTGCTTGGACAAATCCGACCATTGGATAAAATTGAATAAAAATTGCAGAAATGATGTCTAAAAGACGGGAAATTGCACTTAAAATGCATAATTTAGAGTTTAAGCTCTAAATGCGATAGGGGTGGTGAATGTTTTGTGTTCTATTTATACAAAAATGCCGCTAAATAAGATCATTTAGCGGCATTTAACCTTTTGAAGGCTGGAAATCGTCGAAGTTGTTACATTGGCTTAATCATTGATGCAAGAGTCGTAGCGATCGCATCAATATTTTCACCTTCTTCCCCGACTAAAATCAGGCTTGAACTCCCGACGGGCTGAACGATTCCGGTCATGCCATCCTTACTAAAGTCGGTACTTTGTTCGCTTGGAATACCAGTAATAAATAACGTTACTTTACCTTTTGGACCTTGGAACACCATATGCACCGCATTGGATTCGCCAAAACCGCAGTGGTTTAGGTAGTAAACGTGATATGGAAAGTTTTCACTAAACTGGTAATGAAATGGCGACATTTTCGCATTAATTTGCGAGCTCGGTACATCCTCATCAAGATGACGAACAAACGGTTCTTCATGAATAACGTGTTTCATCGCGGTATCCGCTAAACTGGCTTGTGCTGGAGACACCAAAACATTTCCCCAGTTTACTTGGCCAACTAATAATCCTGCGGTGAACGCAATAGAAGCGGCAAGTGCCATTGCTTTGCGGACAAAGTTTGGTCTGACGACCTTCTCTTCATCAAGTGCACTCGACGTCTGGCTAAATAAAATCTTATCTGCGAGATCTTCGGGTACATCCACATTCATGGCTTGTTTAATTTTTACATCGAGATCCAAAACGTCATCAACAAACTTATTGTTGGCGTCGCTACCAGCTAAAGCTTGCAGAATCTCTTCATCCTTTTGTTTTGGATCCGACAAAATACGACGACGAAATTCTAAATCATCCATTCTTTTGTCCTCTCTTAGTATCTTGAGAATCCAACATCTCTTTAAGTTGATTACGAGCGCGAAATAGTCGAGTCATCACTGTGTTTTTATTTAAATCAAGAATGTCGCCAATTTCTTCTCCACTGAAACCACCGACAACTTGGAGAAATAAAGGCTCACGATATTCAACATCGAGCTTCATGATCTGTGCCTGCAGCCATTCTTGCTGATGATGTGAGTCATCGCTGACTTTAGCATCATTGCCGTAATCATCGATATCAACTAAATCAAATTGTTTACGTTCGAAGCGGCGCGCATTTTCTCGTCTCAATATTGTGATGAGCCAAGACTTGGCAGCTTTTTCGTCTTGGAGGCTATCGAGTGACTTCCAAGCTCTAAGACAGGTTTCCTGAACTAGATCTTCCGCGACCGCTTTATCTTTGCACAACCAATATGCGTAGCGGTACAAGTCACGATGATACCCTCGGACGAGCGCTTCGTATTTTCTTTGCTTGTCCATATCAGAGTTGACCGGACTGTTGGAATTTTTCTTTCCAAACATTTTTAATATGGCCACAGGAGCCTCCATCCTCGCTCTGTGAGTTTCTTATTTGTTCTGAGCATGACTTTACTTGCTTCATCGCTTAGCGGTTTTGGTTGCAGGATTTGTCATGCAACCCCTTTGACACAATAAGCCATGTGGTTACCTAAAAGTGTATACGCAAATGTCAGATATCATCGAACACGAATTGATATATATTGTTAACAATATCATCATTAGTAATCAATGGCTTGGATAAGTTCACTCGATGGAGCATTAAAAGGGACTTCTGATGGTGGATTCTTGAATTGTTTTGAATCAATAATCGCTTTAGGTGAGCTTAAAACTCGTAAAATCACTATAAAATTGATCTATTTCAAAATATCAAGCAGTGAAGGGGTTATAGTACACCTTGTCATCTCGTTAGTCATTGCGACTAACATGTTGAGCAAGATGACACTTCCTTTTGAAGGCTGACTTTACTTTCTCCTAATCAGGAAACTGATTACTTTTCAATTGGCGTAAGTTAATTGTTTTATAGATATTCCGACCACACAGTTATGTGTGGTTTTTTTTTGCTTCGATTTTACTTTCCGTATACCTCTTACCGTTTTAACTCTCTATAGTTAACCATTAGTAATCGCATAAGAATCAAAGAAGTAGAGTAATTGAACTACTTGCTTCACGTTTATTTAAACGCACGTTTGATAAATTTAACAAATTCATTACAATGCATCAGGTCAGACCTCTTGTATTTAAGGAGAAACAATGGGCAAGCAGGAAGTAAAAACACGCAATGGTGAGCGTGTCGCTATTGTCGCGGGGCTTCGAACTCCCTTTGCTCGTCAAAGCACGGAATTTAGCCAAGTGCCAGCGGTCGATTTAGGGAAAATGGTAGTAAGCGAAATGCTTGCTCGAACAGATATTGATCCGAAGCTAATCGAACAAGTGGTATTTGGACAAGTAGTACAAATGCCTGAAGCGCCAAACATCGCACGAGAAATCGTGTTAGGCACCGGTATGAACATCCATACTGATGCTTACAGTGTGACTCGAGCGTGTGCGACGAGTTTTCAAGCGGCGGTTAATGTCGCAGAAAGCATCATGGCGGGAACCATCGATATTGGTATTGCTGGCGGTGCAGACTCTTCTTCCGTCCTGCCTATTGGCGTATCAAAGAGATTGGCTGCTAATCTGCTTGCTCTTAGTAAGACAAAAACAATGGGTCAGAAGCTTAGTATCCTCAAAAACTTGAGCTTTAAAGACCTGATGCCAGTGCCACCAGCAGTAGCAGAGTACTCTACGGGTTTATCCATGGGACAAACTGCAGAGCAAATGGCTAAAACACATGGTATTTCTCGCGCAGAACAGGATGCGCTTGCACATCGTTCTCATACGCTGGCTTCTCAAGCTTGGAAAGAAGGAAAAATCCAAGATGAAGTGATGACGGCTTTCCCTGAACCATACAAAAAGTGGATTTCGGAAGACAACAATATCCGTCATGACTCAACGGTTGAGGGATACGCGAAATTGCGACCTGCGTTTGATCGTCAGTATGGCAGTGTTACGGCTGCGAACAGTACGCCATTGACTGATGGTGGTGCGGCAGTGATGTTGATGCGAGAAGGTAAAGCGAAAGAGCTCGGAATGGAGATTCTTGGTTACATCCGAGGTTATGCATTCTCTGCTATCGGCGTGGAAAAGGACATGCTGATGGGGCCGACTTATGCCACAGCGAAAGTGCTTGAAAATACAGGCTTGGAACTGTCAGACCTGACGTTGATCGACATGCACGAGGCCTTTGCTGCTCAAGCATTGGCGAATGTGAAGATGTTTGCTTCCGATAAGTTTGCTCAAGAAAACCTTGGTCGCTCAAAAGCGATTGGTGAAATTGACATGGATAAGTTCAACGTGCTTGGCGGATCAATTGCTTATGGTCACCCATTTGCTGCGACTGGTGCGCGTATGATGACGCAAACCCTACGAGAACTAAAACGCCGTGGCGGTGGTATTGCATTGAATACCGCATGTGCTGCTGGTGGTCTTGGTGCGGCAATGATTCTGGAGGTTGAGTAATGAGCGAGCAAAAAGCATTTAGTCTAAAGGTTGATGAGCAAAATATTGCTTGGTTAGCAATTGATGTTCCTAATGAAAAAATGAATACGCTGCAGGCGGCTTTTGCTGACGAAATGAAAGAAATTTTTGCTCAGCTAAAAGACTCCAGTGGTATTAAAGGGATGATCATCCACTCCCTAAAACCGGACAATTTTGTTGCGGGCGCAGATGTTCGAATGCTAGAAGCATGCACCACAGCAAGTGAAGCGGAAGACTTAGCAAGGCAAGGTCAGGATTTATTCCAGCAGCTATCGGACTTACCGTATCCTGTCGTTGCGGCTATTCATGGCCCATGTTTGGGCGGTGGTTTAGAACTGGCTCTTGCATGTGATTACCGTGTTTGTACGGATTCTGACAAAACGCGTTTAGGTCTGCCAGAAGTACAACTTGGTTTATTGCCAGGTTCTGGTGGTACTCAGCGTCTGCCACGTTTGATTGGCCTGTTACCGTCGTTGGACTTGATCCTGACGGGTAAACAACTTCGTGCGAAGAAAGCTAAAAAATTGGGCGTTGTGGACGCCTGTGTGCCTGACACCATTTTGCTCGACGTAGCAAAACAGTTTATCGACAAAGGTAAAAACAAGGGCACGAAAAAGCTATCGACGAAAGAAAAGGTGATGTCTGGTAGCGGGCTAGGGCGCAAGTTTGTATTTGAGCAAGCTGCGAAGAAAACGAATCAAAAAACTCGCGGTAACTATCCAGCAACGGTTGCAATTCTAGAAGTTATTCAACATGGCTTAGAGAAAGGCTTCGCTAAAGGTCAAGAGCTTGAAGCGAAGCGCTTCGGTGAGCTTGTGATGAGCTCAGAGTCAAAAGCGCTCCGTTCGATCTTCTTTGCCACAACAGAAATGAAGAAAGAAAATGGCACGGATGCGAAACCAGCACCAGTTCATAAAGTTGGTGTGCTTGGTGGTGGTCTGATGGGCGCCGGAATCAGCCATGTGTCTGTTGCAAAAGCAAAAGTACCTGTTCGCATCAAAGACGTTAGCAACGATGGCGTTTTAAACGCGCTCAACTACAACTACAAGTTATTTGAGAAACAGCGCAAACGTCGCATTCTATCCAAGGCCGATCTGCAAGCGAAAATGCTGCAACTGTCTGGTGGTGTCGATTTTACCAGTTTTAATCATATTGATGTCGTAATTGAAGCCGTTTTTGAAGACTTAGATCTTAAGCAAAAAATGGTGGCGGACATTGAAGCGAACGCTAAGACAGAAACTATCTTTGCGACCAATACTTCTTCGTTGCCTATCCACAAAATTGCAGAAAAAGCGGAGCGTCCAGAAAACGTAGTGGGTTTACATTACTTCAGCCCGGTAGAAAAAATGCCGTTGGTGGAAGTGATTC
This sequence comes from Vibrio sp. 2132-1, assembly GCF_033344315.1. Taxonomy (NCBI): domain Bacteria; kingdom Pseudomonadati; phylum Pseudomonadota; class Gammaproteobacteria; order Vibrionales; family Vibrionaceae; genus Vibrio; species Vibrio sp. 2132-1. The sequence goes on from NZ_JAWPON010000003.1 coordinate 71,610, forward strand.
CGCATGAAACGACGTCAGATGAAACCGTTTCAACAGTTGTTGCACTTGCTAAGAAGCAAGGTAAAACCCCGATCGTAGTGAAAGACAAAGCGGGCTTTTACGTGAACCGCATTCTTGCTCCATACATGAACGAAGCGGCGCATATTTTGTTGGCTAACGAACCGATCGAAAAGATTGATACGGCGTTGCTTGATTTTGGTTTCCCTGTTGGCCCGATTACCTTGTTGGATGAAGTTGGTGTCGACATTGGCGCGAAAATTATGCCGATCCTGGTTAATGAGTTAGGTGACCGATTCAAAGGGCCGGATGTGTTTGATATCTTGTTAAATGATGGACGTAAAGGACGCAAGAGTGGTAAGGGGTTTTACACTTACAAGGGCAAGAAGAAAGATGTCGACAAATCGGTTTACAAACTGCTTAAGCTCGACCCTGAATCTAAGCTAAGCGATAACGATATTGCGTTGCGCTGTGTGCTGCCAATGCTGAATGAAGCGGTACGTTGTTTGGATGATGGTATCATTCGCTCGCCACGTGACGGTGATATTGGCGCGATATTTGGTATTGGTTTCCCACCGTTCTTGGGTGGTCCGTTCCGTTACATGGACCAATTTGGCATTAAAGAGCTCGTAGAGAAAATGAATGAGTTTGCATCGAAGTATGGCGATCGTTACGCGCCATGTGATGGTTTGCTTACTCGAGCTGGTGAAGGGACAACGTTCTATTAAACGTTGCTGCGGTAGAGAAAAAGGCTTGCCAGTGGCAAGCCTTTTTCATAAAGAAGAAATGGTTACTTCTTCTTGTCTTTCTTATCTTTATTGTGGCCTTTACCTGGGTTGTCGTCCCCGTGAACGCTGCTGTTACCTTTTTTGTCTTTATCATTCCACTGCTTTGAAGAGCAATCATCTGATTTGATGGATACATTGTCTCCGCTAAGGCGCACACAGTCGTCACTTAATTCGAAGCCATCGCCTTTGACTGAGATTTCAGCGTGAGCAGATGCCAATGGCAGTATAAGAGCCACAAGTAAAAGTGCTTTTTTCATGATTACCTCATTAAGTTATTTTTAGTGCGGTAATTAGAGCATAAGCCGCAATGGCGTAATTTCAATTTTCTGCCAATTATGGTGCCGATTCAATCTATGAGACCGACAACCTCATGGGTTTGTAGGTTCATTCTAGTAATCGACAATTTTATTTCTGCGCAACTAGATCACCCCAAGCCGCAATCTTTTGGCCGAAGTTGGAACTCTTCAATCGATCCTATTTCTTGTCCTAGATGGATGCGCGGAGCCTCCGAATGCGCTTGACCTTGAGAGTGCATGATCAAACGATTTGCAGTACGAGGTTTCAATTCGTTCACAACGAAGCGAATCATGTCTGCGCGCGTCAGCTTCTTCAACTCCGCCAGTACCTTGTCACGTTGGTTAAACTCAGTGTCTTTGTTTCCTATCGCAACCCAAAGACGTTGAGCCCGACCTCGAAGTGTGGTGTCCGGCGTTGCTATTTGGTTCCACAAGCCGCGCTTACTGCTGTGCCATTGGTAATCGTTTAACTCTAACAGCACCATATAAAAGGCATTTAAAAACTCATCGATTGAGGTAACCAGCTCGGCAGGTGCTGCATTAGGTGACTGCACATACAGTACAATACCAGGGTGACGATTTAGCGGCATATTGCCAGTGCCTACCATGTAACCTAATTGCTGCTTGGTACGGATTTCGTGGAAAAACGTTGCCGACATAAGGTGATTGGCCAATGAGTATAGCGCGATACTGCGAGGCTCAATATCCTCGCACTGGTGGTAAATAACGACCGCGGAATCTTGCTGATTACAATGCACCTCACGTTGAAAACTGCCATTTTTACCTAGCATAATGAGCGGACGAAGTGCTTCTTCATAACGTTGCTCGTTAACTCTTAGAGCATCTTTTAAAGTCGTTGCCATGTCATGGGCTTGCTGGCGTTGCCAGTCTCCGTAAACAAACATTTCAACGTGCAGTTCTGCAAGAATGGATTCTACGAATACCGAGAGTTCATCGACTTCGATTTCTTCTAGCGCTTCGACTAAGGTTGCGAAAGGCGGGTTATTGGGTTGAAGTAACCCAGTAAGTGCGTTAAACAGCTGCGAAATAGGGCGATCTTGTGAAGCATTTCTCCAGTTTCGTAACAGTTGTTGTTTGATGGTTTCAAAGCGAGCAGGGCTGAAATCTCGAGAAGCAAAACGGTGCAGAATCATTTCTAGCAACTGAGGCAGCTTTTGACTGAACCCTGAGAGGGTTAAGGTCACGCCACCTTGGTGAGCGTACATGTTGTAACCCATCCCTGCGATTTCTGCTTGATAGGTTTCTTTTGCTAGCGAATCGAGGAACATCTCTACACATAAGCGCGTTTTGACGATGTTCTTTGGTGATGCAACGGCATGAGAGCTGTCGATAGCGACATAAACGACACCTTTAGGCACGCGAAATTCGTCATCTTGCAAATGCCACAGCCGAAACCCTTCGAGATCCTCAATCAACTCTGGCAGTGAATCACCATTTTCGAGTGGCATGGGGTCGAGATCGTAGCAAATATAAGGGTTCTTTTCCGGTAAGACGAATTGCCAGCTTGGGTCGATTTGTTGATAGAAACGACGTTGGTCTTCACTAAAAGGTGTGACGGAGTACGGGGTAAAGTACCATTCGGCAGTACGGTTGTATTCCAGGCCTTTAGCAATCAAAGTGACGCGTACATTATCGATGGTTAAGTATCGCAGCAATGAACGCTGTAACTCCTCATCGTAGCCCGCCATTTTGTAGTCACCATAAACCGTGTCTTCCGGTTGATAGTGCTGCATGTTGATCACCAGATGGCTGACGAGATCCATTGGGCGCGATGGCTCTTGGAAGCGGAAAGCCGATTCTAATACCGCTTGTTTTTCGAGATAGCGCCATTCATCTAACCCGTCTTGTTTGATCATCGAGAGGTATTGAAAAACCGCTTGAACGATATCATCAACATGATCTAAGCCGTTTGGCGTCAGGGTGCAGCTTACGGTAAAGTCTCGGTAGTTACTGCCACTCGCGCCGCCGCCCGCTGAGAGAGAGGTAATCCAGCCTTTTTCTTTGAGTTGAAGCATCAAACTGCCTTCTCCTTCATAACCCAACAGGTGAGCAAAGTAGGAGAGTGGCTTCACGCTATAATGCGCATCCATTCCCGGCATGGGGAATGTGAGAATCAGTTTACGGAACTCTTTGAGCGGCTCGACTTGAACCAAAATGCCCGTGCTTTCCTCAGTGCCTATCGGTACATCAATCGATTTTCCACGAAGGTGGTGATTTGGGATGTCAGCAAACATGGTTTCTACCCAAGCTTGCTGTTCATCGAGCGACTGTGGCCCAAATAGAGTCAGTGTCATCAAATCGGCGGAATACTGAGAGTGGTGAAACTCCACAATTTCGTCGCGGATGGATTTACCATCTCGGTCGCCAAGAGTATCTAAGTTTCCGACAGAGAATTTTGAAAACGGGTGCTCTGGATTGATGACTTCTTTGTTAACTTGATACAGGCGACGAGAATCATCATTGAGTTTGAGCTTGTATTCGGAGTCGACAGCCTGGCGTTCTTTGTCTAATGCTTCTTCGTTAAACAAAGGTGCGGTAAAAAATTGGCTAAATCGATCTAAGGCACTTTCAAAGGCATTTGGAGCAATATTGAAAAAGAAACAAGTGTGCTCTGTACCAGTCCAAGCGTTGTTTGTTCCACCGTGTTGGCTAATATAGCTTTGAAACTCGCCCACTTTAGGGTATTTTTCCGTACCCAAAAAAAGCATGTGTTCTAAATAGTGTGCCAGACCTTGGCGATCGTTTGGGTCGTCGAAGTGTCCAACGTTCACTGCCAGAGCAGCTGCCGACTGTTGAGCTGTATCGGAATGAATCAGCAGTACACGCAGTTCATTGCTCAAGGTAATGTAGCGGTATTGATTTGAATCGTTAGGACTTAGATGCACGATGCGTCTCCAGATTTCGCATTACAGTAATTTAGGCTCCCCTCGCGGGGGGCGCAAAGTTTGCGTTTCGACAAATACTGCTTGCCGTATTTTTGTTATTCGTAGACTTCTGCACAGGCCCATCGCGTTTGCGTATGGGGAAGAACTGTTTGAGTGAATGCTCTGAACTCATTGCACAGTTAAATAGTGTGATGAACTGAGTACATTCTTTTAATAGATTGTTAAGAAAGTCGCTATCTTTAACAAGCGAATTGGTATAATGAACAGATAATTATATCAGTATTTTTGTTTCGTCATTGTTAAAGTTAGCCCCGTCTATCTAATAAAGATAGCAGTCAACCTTTTGGTAGCGTTAGCTATCCCTAGGAAATAACATGAAAATATTCATCATGCGTCACGGTGAAGCCGAGCATTTTGCAGATTCAGACGCAGCACGACAATTGACCCCAAGAGGCAGAGTCGAATCAGAAGCGGTTGCGAGAGCCTGTAAAGAACAGGGTTTTGCGCAATTCGATAAAGTGTTGGTGAGTCCGTACATTAGAGCTCAACAAACTTGGCAAGAGATCAGTGCGTATTTCTCTGCAAAAAGCATTGAAACTTGTGAAGATATTACACCTTATGGCCAGTCCGAGCATGTCTTCGATTTCGCAAGTGCGTTAATCGAAGTCGAACAATTGGACTCGCTTTTGTTCGTATCGCATTTGCCTTTGGTCGGTTATCTGACTTCAGAGTTTGTAAAAGACATGACACCTCCGATGTTTCCTACATCAGGCCTAGTGTGCATTGAATATGATTTACAAACACAAAATGGTGAAGTGCTATGGCATATTACGCCATAAGTGTCTAAACCAAAATAAGCGTTTGCAAATTAGAGACAGAATAAGAAAGGCAGGAGATCCCTGCCTTTTCGTTTCATCGTGTCTACGGTAAGCCTGTTACTTTTCAGGAATTGAAAGCAACACTAACAACGCACCATCACCACCAAATTCTAGTGGCGCTTGGTGAAAAGCCATAACGTCAGGATGCTGTGCTAACCAAAGTGGGGCTTTCTGTTTCAGGATGTGTTTCCCAATACCATGTTGCACACACGCACAATGAATCTCGTTTTTGATGCAATAGGCTATCATCGCACCAAGCTCGCGTTTTGCTTCTTGCTGTGTCATGCCGTGCATATCGAGGAACACGTCCGGTACATACACGCCACGACGTAGACGTTTGACTTCATAAGTGGAGACGTCGTCACGTGCATAACGAGTTGGACCTTCATCGTTTAATAGAGGGACAAACTCATCTGAAAAGTAAAATTCAGAGTCACTCGCTTCACGGTTGGAGCGCTTGATTTCTTTTTGCTTAGTATTTTTTTTTGGTTGCTGGATTATGGTATCCTGTCGCAACTTTTTTACGCCCTGTACTGCTTCCTGAAACAAGGCGAAATCGTCATCGTTCTCGGTGTCTTTTTTGCTCATTAGGTAAACAATTTCATTAATAAACTTTATTGGCAGTATTGTAGCGCTTTTCGGAGGCAATTTTGGATAAGATTTTTGTAGAAGAAGCGGTATCGGAACTGCATACCCTTCAAGATATGATTCGTTGGACGGTAAGCCGCTTTAATGCAGCGAACCTGTTTTACGGTCATGGTACTGATAATGCGTGGGATGAAGCTGTTCAGCTTATCCTGCCAACCTTATACTTGCCGATTGATGTGCCTCCGCACGTATTGAACTCTCGCCTAACGACAAGCGAGCGTCTGCGTATTGTTGAGCGCGTAGTAAAACGCATCAACGAGCGTACGCCAACAGCATACCTAACAAACAAAGCATGGTTCTGCGGTCTTGAGTTCTTCGTTGATGAGCGTGTACTTGTGCCACGCTCTCCTATCGGCGAATTGATTCAAGCGGAATTCCAACCTTGGTTGGTGGAAGAACCTACGCGCATCATGGACCTATGTACGGGTTCTGGTTGTATTGCGATTGCTTGTGCGCACGCTTTCCCTGAAGCAGAAGTGGATGCGATCGACATCTCTACAGATGCTCTACAAGTGGCTGAGCAAAACGTACAAGATCACGGTATGGAGCAGCAAGTGTTCCCAATTCGCTCTGATTTGTTCCGTGATCTTCCAAAAGAGAAATACAATCTAATCGTGTCCAACCCACCATATGTGGATGAAGAAGACATGAACAGCCTGCCAGATGAGTTCACGCATGAGCCTGAGCTTGGGCTAGCTGCGGGTACGGATGGTCTAAAACTAGTGCGTCGTATTCTTGCTAACGCGCCAGATTATCTAACAGATAACGGCATTCTTATTTGTGAAGTCGGCAACTCAATGATTCATATGATGGAACAGTACCCAGAGATTCCATTTACTTGGATTGAGTTCGAGAACGGCGGTCATGGCGTGTTTATGCTAACGCGTGACCAGCTGGTTGAGTGTGCAGAAGAGTTTAAACTGTACAAAGACTAATAGAGTCTTGCACTAAACATCAAAACACCGAGCTTTATGCTCGGTGTTTTTTTATGCATACCTCGCCGATATTAACTCTTTACATCAAAACGTAATAAAGCCACTATGAATCCACGAAGAATTGGAAAGCAGCTATGCTCTGTTTTGAGAGAGCGTGGCGATAAAAACTTGAGGAAGTAATGGCAGGAAACAGTATCGGACAACATTTCCGAGTGACGACATTCGGGGAAAGTCACGGTATCGCACTGGGATGTATCGTAGACGGATGTCCTCCGGGGTTGGAAATTACAGAAGCAGATCTACAAATCGATCTCGACCGCCGTCGTCCAGGCACATCACGTTACACCACACAACGTCGTGAACCGGATGAAGTTAAAATTCTTTCTGGCGTTTTTGAAGGCAAAACCACGGGCACATCGATCGGTTTGCTAATTGAAAACACCGATCAGCGCTCAAAAGACTACTCTGACATCAAAGATAAGTTCAGACCGGGTCATGCTGATTACACTTACCACCAAAAATATGGCATCCGCGACTATCGCGGTGGCGGCCGTTCTTCAGCTCGTGAAACCGCAATGCGTGTGGCTGCTGGTGCAATCGCGAAGAAATACTTAAAAGATGAGTTTGGTGTTGAGATTCGTGCTTACTTGTCACAAATGGGTGATGTATCTATCGACAAGGTAGATTGGAACGAAATCGAGAACAATGCATTCTTCTGCCCTGATGCTGACAAAGTAGAAGCATTTGACCAACTTATCCGTGACCTGAAAAAAGAAGGCGACTCTATTGGCGCAAAAATCCAGGTTGTGGCAACTAACGTGCCTGTTGGTCTTGGGGAACCCGTATTTGACCGTTTGGATGCAGACATCGCGCACGCACTAATGAGCATCAACGCGGTGAAAGGCGTGGAAATCGGAGACGGTTTCGAGGTGGTAACCCAAAAAGGCAGTCAGCACCGTGATACGCTTGCTCCTGAAGGTTTTGGTAGTAATCATGCGGGTGGCATTCTTGGTGGTATCTCGACTGGTCAAGACATTGTCGCAAACATTGCGCTTAAGCCAACATCAAGTATCACTGTGCCGGGTGAGACCATCACAAAAGAAGGTGAACCAACTCAGTTGATCACCAAAGGTCGTCATGACCCATGTGTGGGTATTCGTGCTGTGCCTATCGCAGAAGCGATGCTGGCTATTGTGGTGATGGATCATTTACTACGCCACCGTGGTCAAAACCATGGCGTAACAACTGAAACACCGAAGATTTAAGAGCTTTGTGTCATTCCAGCGAGCTATAGCGAGACTAGGAATCTAATTTCAGCACGATGAAAAGAGAAAGAAACATCTCTGACAACAGAGTGCTCGGATAATAGATCCTGAATCATGCTCCTTCGTCGCTGTTCAGGATGACTGAATATAAAATTATGCCACTCACTGAATCGCGGGTGGCACAATTTTATCAGGCAACCTTTTTTGTTTAAGTAGTTTTTGCTTAATGAATCGAGCCTTCGGTTTCCAAATGGAAAGAAGGCAGACGCCACTTAAAGCGTACCGCAGCCATACGCAACATGTAACCAGTAACCAGTGTAATAATAGTGGCAGTGACATCGGGAACATTGAATTCTAATAGCGCTAAGTACATTCCTGATGCGATAAGAGCGACAGAAGCGTAAAGCTCTTCATGCAGTACCAATGGTGTTTGGCGACAGATTAAGTCGCGAAGTAGCCCACCGAATACACCAGTTACTAACGCTGAAACCATACAAATACCAGGGTGCAAGCCCATGCCCATCGCAATTTTTGTTCCGATGATACTAAACACGATTAAACCTAATGCATCGAGGCGAATGAACAGACCTTTCAGCTTAATCACCCATTTCGCTAAACCTGTTGTTAGCACACCTGCAACACACGTAATTGCAAGGAACTCTGGGTTTTTTACCCAACCAAGAGGGTAGTGGCCTAATAGAATGTCACGTACGGTGCCACCACCAATGGCCGTTGCGCTGGCCACCAACATAACACCAAACCAGTCCATCTTTCTTCTACCAGCACTTAACGCACCTGTCATGGCTTCAGCCGTGATACCAATGATATACAACACACTTAGCAACATAGGGAAACACTCAACGTAAAAAGTCACTACGTTCTACGAGAATCAGCGTAGGCGAAGTAACAACACTTACAAACGGTTCTATCTCTCTTAAAAAGTGATTAAAACCAGCAACATGCTTGTAATCAAACGGCTTAAAAATAGCGGTTTGAACGGCATCAAAATAAGGCGAGAGTGTAGTGGTAAATAAGTACGCTGACGAATGAGAAATTGTATGGAGAAAGCGATGTTCAGATAAATTCAACTAATAACCAAAAATGTGGGGTTGCCTTTACCTCATAGCTAAAAACAGCGACAATATGCAGCGCATGTCAAACTGAAGTACAAACTCGACGATGACCCACGAATACCAAGACTTAATCACCATTTTTAATGACACCTTTTTAGAACAATTTAATACGAAATTAGAGTTAGGTGGTGATGAGCCTATTTATCTTCCTGCTGATGATGAACACCCTCATCATCGGATTATTTTTGCTCGGGGTTTTTACGCCTCTGCTTTACACGAGATCTCGCATTGGTGTGTGGCTGGTCCAGAGCGTCGTTTGCTGGAAGATTTTGGTTATTGGTATGAACCTGATGGGCGAACAGCAGAAGTTCAAGCGGAGTTTGAGAAAGTTGAAGTGCGACCTCAAGCTTATGAATGGATTCTGGCACAAAGCGCTGGCTTCCCTTTTACGGTGAGTTGTGACAATCTACACGGCGATTTTGAACCAGATAGGCTCGGCTTTATGAAAAAAGTGCATAAAGAAGTGCTAGGTATTTTGGACGTTGGCTTGCCTTTGCGAGTGAAAATGCTTTCTGATGCCCTGCGCGCATTTTATCAAACTAAGCCACTGGAAGCGTCGGACTTTTGCGTTAAATAACCACTAATAACCTCAGAGATACACCATGATTATTGAATTTGAAGAAAAACTACTGGAACTGATTGATGCTCGAATTGAAACAGCATCTGACGATGAATTGTTTGCTGGTGGTTATTTACGTGGTCACATCTCTTTATCCGCGGCGTCTTGTGAAGAAGAAGGGATTAGCGATATTGCTGAGCTGAAGTCACGCATTGAGAGCAGCTTAGAAGATTCGCGTACCGAGTTAAGCCCGGCCGATCGCGTGATTGTCAGTGATTTGTGGCAAGAGCTCCAGGCTCAGGCTTAATCCCTAAGCAGCGTTCTCCCTTTATTTAATCCTAGTCATTTACTACTTCGAAAAATTCGAACCTCTCAATAAAATTTTTGTGGTTGTAGCGAAACTGTTCAACTTTTATTCTGATCAGCATAAAACGTGAACAAAGGATTACAACCATGAAAATTGTCGCATTTGGTGCATCTACCAGCTCTACCTCAATCAACAAACTACTTGCTACATACGCAGCAAATCAAGTCGAAGGCGCTCAAGTGAATGTTCTAGACTTAAACGATTATCAAGCGCCAATGTTTAGCGAGGACAAAGAGAAAGAAATAGGTCAAGCTGAAGGGGCTGTCGCGTTTTTACGTGACTTGGCGGAGGCTGACGCTCTCGTTGTTTCCTTCGCAGAGCACAACGGTTCGTACCCAGCGGCCTATAAAAACTTGTTCGATTGGGCGACGCGCATTGAGCGTAATGTATTTCAAAACAAACCTGTCGTTTATTTAGCAACTTCCCCAGGTCCCGGTGGTGCACAAAGTGTTCTTGCGGCGGCGACAGGTTCTGCTCAATTTTTTGGCGCGGATGTAAAGGCATCGTTATCTGTGCCGAGCTTCTACGAAAATTTTGACGTGGAATCGGGTAAGGTTGTAAACCCAGAAGTGGCAGAGCAAGTGAAACAGGCAGTTGCACTGCTGAAGTAATCTCAGTACGAGCAACTTAGTGAGTTAGCGATTCCCGACACGTATCTGTGTCGGGAATTAAAACGAGAGAATACTCTTACAGCTCGGTAATGGCTTTGCCTTTTCTTAGTTTACGAACCCACATTCGACTTGGGTGAAGTTCGGTCAATACATCAACCGGTAATGGCAGCGGGTCCCCACAGATCTGGGAGGCCAACACTTCAGCTAATAATGGTGCAGAGCTCAGTCCACGAGATCCTAAACCTAAGAAGCAGAATAGGTTAGGGTACTGATGAATGGTTTCTACCTCTTCTGCTTTTTGATTTTGTAAGTTGGCGTATTGCGTTTTGATCGTCTCAAAGTCACCCACATTCCCGACAAATGGTAAGTGATCTCGGCTAACACAACGAATACCTTGGCGAGATTGATTATCAGTGATATCTACCTCTTTTGCCCATGTTTGATTCGGTACACATTTCACTAGCTTTTCCGCATTATCTTTTTGGGCGTTTTCATCAAATTCGTAGTCAAGGTGACTGCGGTCGTAGCTTGCACCGATACACAAGTGTTGATTACTTGGGTTAACAGGTGTCATGTAACCGTCGTAACACAACACCGTTTTCAGCTGACTCAGCGTTTCTGTTGCTGGCGCATGACTGACTTGTCCTTTCACTTGTCCCATTGGTAGGGAAGCGGTTTGACTCAATGTCTGGAACTCATGGCCGTTCGCAATTACAACCGTTGAGTGCTCAAATGTTTGACCACTCGCCGTTAGTAGCCAGAACTGACGCTTTTCATCCCAATCTAATGCCTCAACATGGTGTTCAAACTTCGTTGAGAGTAACGACGTCTTCTCCAATTGTTTAATTAACCCGCGAGTTAACTCGGCAGGGCACAGCCACCCTCCCATTGGGTAGTGCACAGACGCCATATCAATAGGTAACCCGATAGTGTTCGCAGTCTCCTCGGCGGACAGCTTGTGAATGAGCTCTGGAGTGAAGTTACCCGCAAGCATTTTCTCCAGTTTGTCTGTGGATTTGTCATCCCACATCAACTGAGTTACGCCACACCAGTCATGATCAAAATCGATCTCTTGTGCTGCTTGTTCAACAAACTGACGTGCGAACAAAAATGCAGGAGCAAACACTCGTGAAACACCCGTGTGCGGGCCATTAAGCAGTGGATAAACGGCTCCTTGTCGATTGCCTGAAGCTCCTTTGGCTGGTTGTTTGTCTTTACAGTAAAGGGTGACGTTTTGGCCACGACGAACTAACGTTTTCGCTAACGCCGCGCTAGCTATACCACCACCAATGATGGCAATCGAATCAAGATTGCTAGATGCTGAGCGATTGAACCAAGGGAGATGGTTCGACTGCTTTTCACGTTGCTCCATAGAGCCGGCGATCATTTCTCGCTTAGTGCCGAAACCTTTCACCTTTTTCATTGTAAAGCCAGCTTCGTTCAAACCACGACGTACAAAGCCTGCTGCGGTAAACGTGGCAACTGTACAATCTTGCTTGGCTAGCTTTGCCATGTTGTTGAACAGGCCTTGGTTCCACATTTCTGGGTTTTTGCTTGGCGCGAATCCATCTAAGAACCAAGCATCAATCAAACCTTGTTCGTTGTATGGAACTTGCGGCATGCAGTCTTTAATGTCACCAAACCAAAGGTCGAGTGTGATTGCGCCGTCTTCTAAAACAATGCGATGACACTCCGGCACAGCGGCAGGGTAGTGCTTTTGTAACTTTTCCGCGTACTCAGCTAGCTCAGGCCAAGCTTCATGCGCCTTCTTTAAATCGGCTTTGCTTAATGGGTATTTTTCAAAGCTAATAAAATGCAGCTCTTTCAATGTTGCGTCCGGATGCTGACGACGAAACTCACTAAACCACTGGCATACTGCTAAGAAGTTTAATCCCGTGCCAAATCCTGTTTCACCAATGACAAAACGTCTTTGGTCAAATTCCTGCCATCTTTCTGGGAGATGATTTTGTTTTAAGAAAACGTAGCGTGTCTCTTCAAGACCGTTTACGTTAGAGAAGTAAACATCATCAAATTGGTCTGAAACCGGAGTACCAGCTTCGTTCCAACCAAGTTCTGCGTTTTTTATTGAAGTCATAATGGTGCAAATTTGTGATTTGGCGCGGTAAGAATGGGGCGATTGTACGAATTTATGGGAAAGCTGACCACTTTTGTTGACTATCTTAGTTATCATCTAGCGGATTTTTGAATTATAGGAATGTCATAATGAAACGAGTCGTAATCACCGGTATGGGTATTGTTTCAAGTATCGGTAACAACGTCGAAGAAGTTCTAGCGTCTCTTAAAGCGGGCAAATCTGGCATCACTGCATCTGAGCAGTTCAAAGAACACGGTCTTCGTTCGCAAGTATGGGGTGACCTAAAAATCAACCCGGCGGAACACATCGACCGTAAGCAGATGCGCTTTATGGGTGATGCGGCTGCTTATGCATACCTATCAATGGAGCAGGCAATCGCAGACGCTGGTCTTACAGAAGAGCAGGTTTCAAACGATCGTACCGGTATCGTTGCAGGTTCTGGCGGTGCTTCTGCATACAATCAAACGGTAGCGACAGACACGATGCGCGCCAAAGGCGTAAAGCGAGTTGGTCCTTACATGGTTCCTCGTACTATGTCTTCTACTGTTTCTGCTTGTCTTGCTACGCCATTTAAGATTCGTGGCGTGAACTACTCAATGAGCTCTGCATGTGCAACATCTGCACACTGTATCGGCCATGCTATGGAGCTTATTCAACTAGGCAAACAAGATATTGTTTTTGCTGGTGGCGGCGAAGAGCTAGATTGGTCTCAAACTATGATGTTTGATGCGATGGGCGCACTGTCAACCAAATACAATGACACGCCAGACAAAGCATCTCGTACATACGATGCAGACCGTGACGGTTTTATTATCTCGGGCGGCGGCGGCATGCTGGTTATTGAAGAACTAGAGCACGCACTGGCACGTGGTGCGAAAATCTACGGTGAAATCGTAGGTTACGGTGCGACATCAGATGGCTACGACATGGTAGCGCCATCAGGTGAAGGCGCAATTCGTTGTATGAAGATGGCGATGCAAGACGTTGATGGTGTGGATTACATCAACACGCACGGCACATCGACACCAGTTGGTGACGTGAAAGAGCTTGGTGCTATCCAACAATTGTTTGGTGAGAACAGCCCTGCAATCTCTGCAACAAAAGCAATGACTGGCCACGCACTCGGCGCAGCGGGCGTGCACGAAGCAATTTACTCAACACTTATGCTAGACAAAAACTTCATTGCTCCAAGCATCAATATTTCAAACTTGGACGAAGCAGCACAAGGTCTGGACATCGTGACAGAAGCACGTGATGCAGAGCTAACGACCGTAATGTCAAACAGCTTTGGCTTTGGCGGCACAAACGCAACTTTGGTTATTAAAAAGTACCAAGGTTAACTGAATTTGTTGGCGCCTTGCGAGAGTACTGTAAACGCCAACAATCCAGTTTCCAGAGCTTGATCAGTCACACTGATCGAACAGACGCAGACTCTATCCCATGGAGAGCGGGATAGGATCCTTTTGTTCTGGAACTTTGCCCGGCTATTTAGCCGGGCTTTTTCTTTTCTCTGTTTCTGCTTTTCTCTAGGCTTCCCGTCAATCGATTCTATAGGAGTTACCTCCTTGAGGTTTATTGGTGTTATATCTTGAGATTTTTCGGGAAAAGGGCACAATCGCTTTAGTTTCGCATCTTGCGAATAAACGAACTCTTACAAATGGATGTTAGAACGCTGGCGTTATGAAAATTATTGTTGATGAAAATATGCCGTATGCTGAAGAGCTATTCAGCCAACTCGGTAACGTAATTCTAAAACCAGGTCGTACACTGACCGCCGATGATTTAGTGGATGTTGATGCCCTAATGATTCGCTCAGTCACCAAAGTGAATGCTGACCTGATCAGCAAAGCAAACAAGCTGAAGTTTGTTGGTACGGCCACGGCAGGCATGGATCATGTTGACCAAGCACTTTTAAAAGAGAAAGGTATTTTCTTCACTGCGGCGCCAGGGTGTAACAAAGTGGGTGTGGCGGAATACGCGTTCAGCGTGATGATGGTGCTCGCTCAGCAACAAGGTTTCTCGGTATTTGACAAGACAGTAGGTATTATTGGTGCAGGCCAAGTAGGTAGCTACCTAGAGAAATGTTTGAAAGGCATGGGTATGAAAGTTCTCATCAATGACCCATTCAAACAAGAGGCTGGTGATCCTCGTAGCTTTACTCCGTTGACAGAACTGATTGAAAGCTCAGACATCATTACACTACATACGCCAATCACCAAAGATGGCCCATACCCAACGCATCATTTGATTGATGAGAAGGTATTAAATGGTCTCCGCAGCGATCAAATTTTGATTAACGCGGCTCGAGGTCCCATCGTTGACAACGCTGCTTTGAAGCAACGTCTTTTGAAAAACGATGGCTTTACAGCGGCACTTGACGTATTTGAATTTGAACCAGAGGTTGATATGGGGCTTCTGCCTCTGCTAGCATTCGCAACCCCTCACGTTGCAGGCTATGGTCTGGAAGGGAAAGCTCGCGGTACGACGATGATTTTCAACAGCTATTGTGAGTTCTTAAATAACGAATTACGTGCGCATGCCAGCGATTTACTGCCAACCGCGCCTGTTCCTACTATGGTATTGGACAGAGCTTGGGACGAAGCAACACTGCATAACATCACGCAGTTAATCTATGATGTGCGTAGAGATGACGCCCTTTTCCGCCGTGAAATCAGTAAGCCAGGTGCTTTTGACCTGATGCGTAAAAACTACTGGGATCGCCGTGAATACAGCGCTGTCACGCTAGTGGGTAACAAAACATGTAACCTTGCTCCATTAGCAGAACTAGGTTTTCAGATTGAGGTAAGTCAATGAGCCAGCAATATAATGTTGCCATTTTAGGTGCGACCGGTGCGGTCGGTGAAACAATTTTGGATGTGCTTCAAGAGCGCAAATTCCCAGTAGGCGAAATCTTCCTACTCGCGAGTGAGCGCAGCGAAGGCAAGACTTACCGCTTCAATGGTAAAACGGTACGCGTTCAAAACGTAGAAGAGTTCGATTGGTCTCAAGCGCATATCGCACTGTTTTCTGCTGGTGGTGAGCTATCAGCCAAGTGGGCTCCAATTGCCGCTGATGAGGGCGTGATTGTTATCGACAATACATCACACTTCCGTTACGAGTACGACATTCCTCTTGTTGTGCCAGAAGTAAACCCAGAAGCGATTGCAGAGTTTCGTAACCGTAACATCATCGCGAACCCGAACTGTTCAACCATCCAAATGCTGGTGGCACTAAAACCAATTCACGATGCGGTGGGCATTGAGCGTATTAACGTATCAACTTACCAATCGGTGTCTGGTGCAGGCAAAGCGGGTATCGATGAGCTAGCAGGTCAAACGGCGAAGCTGCTAAACGGTCTGCCCGCAGACAAGAAGCAATTCTCTCAACAGATCGCGTTTAACTGTATTCCACAAATCGATCAGATGATGGAAAACGGCTACACCAAAGAAGAAATGAAAATGGTGTGGGAAACACAGAAGATCTTTAACGATCCATCAATCGCAGTCAATCCAACGTGTGTACGTGTTCCTGTATTCTACGGTCACGCAGAAGCACTTCACATTGAGACTCGTTCACCTATCGATGCACAAGAAGTCGTTAACTTGCTTGAACAAACTGATGGTATCGAAGTGTTCCACGGTGAAGACTTCCCTACACAAGTTCGCGATGCGGGCGGTAAGGACCATGTAATGGTTGGTCGTATCCGTAACGATATCAGCCATCATAGCGGCGTAAACCTGTGGGTTGTTGCTGATAACGTGCGTAAAGGCGCGGCAACTAACGCGGTGCAAATCGCAGAAGTTCTGATCCGCGATTACTACTAAGTCGCTTACAGTTCATTTCAAAGCCTCGCACAGTGCGAGGCTTTTTTGTACGAACGAAACAAAATAGTGTGAGATTAGTACGAATATGGCGAGAGCCACACATTTTTTATTCTCAACGCTATAGTTTTGCATGCGATATCCGATATATTTAACCGATCACCATTTCAAATTGTATCTAGCACAAAACTGAGCCTTCTATGCGTCAAAATTATAAGCGTTTGTTAGCAGCCCTTGTGTTGATGAGCGCGACTCAGACATCATCAGTGGTTCAAGCCGAAGGAATTCGTCTTGTTGGACCGTCTGGTGAAGTGCAATCATCTCCGAGCTATGCTGAAGATATTGAGCGAGCATTACCTGCTCCTCCTGCGAATACTCAACCGTCACGTTTCTTTGGTCCGACTGGTGAAAATCAAACACTATGGTCGATCGCTTCAGAATTACGACCTTCACGCGGTGTTACCGTTCAACAAACGCTTCTTGCCATTTACCGAATTAACCCTCAAGCGTTTGAGAACCAAAACATTCATGAATTGATCCCAGGGAGTCGGCTACGAGTACCTTCTCTAGAGCAAGTGCAAAGCGCGACCACAGCGCAAGCTGTTGCGATTATGAAGGCGCATGAAGCTAAGTTAAAACAGCCGAAGCCGACAAATAGAGCGACGCCAGCACAACGAGTCACCGAGCAACCAAAGCCACAAATTAAAGTAGAACCCAAACCTGCGGCTAAGCCAGAGACAGTGGCAGCAACGGAGCCAAAACCAACTCCGAAAACAATACCAGTCATCCCTGCGCCACCAGTAACCACCTCTCCGCAGGGAGAAAAGCAGGTCAGTGCGCTAAAGGACAAACTTCAAGGCTCACAAAGTGAATTAGAGTCATTAGAAGAGAAGAACCATCGTCTTCGATTGATGCTGTCAGAAGTGCAAAGCGAAGTCGAAACTTTGAAAAGCGAGCTGAATGACGAAGAACGCATTCGCTCAGAAGTCGAGAAACTGCTTGCAGAAGAGCGCCAGCGCCTTGCTGAACAACAGCGCATGCAACCAAGCACCATGGACAAAATTTTGTCTAATGGTTGGCTTGTTGGTCTTGCGGCATTAATTCCTGGTGCTTTGATTGCGTTGCTAGTTGTTATGCTTCTTGGTCGACGCTCTAAAGCGAAAGGGGAAGAAGCGGCTGCACAGGAACAGCAAAACGTTGATCCTCTAGCGGCGCCAATCGGTTTAGCGGCGGCGGATGAGCTTGATGAAGAGCTCACGCTTGATGATGAATTGTTTGCAGATGAAGATATCAACACACAGTCTTTACAAGAAGAGAAGTCAGATTTAGAAGAAGACGTCTTTGCTAACCTCGACGATGAAGAACTTGATTTCAATCTGGAAGGGGACGATGACCCATTTGCAGATATTGGCGATGACGGTGACCTAGATGTTGGTCTGGATGAGTTTGAGTCATCGAACAATGGTATCCAAGTCAACGGCGAAGAAAAAGCGCTTGGTTTAGAAGAAATGGAGCGAGCCTTAGATGAGGTTGCTCCAGAACTAGAAGTGCTCGATGACGATGAGTCTGGCTTCGATCTTTCGGATGATGTGAATGAGAAATCAGACTCGCTTTCAGACGACGCATTTGCCGAGTTACTTGCAGCCGATGAGCCGTCAGAAGAGTTACCAAGTGACACTGTCGACCAGGATATGCTTGATGACTTGTTTGCTGAACTTGGCAACGATGACTTCGATTTAGATACTGATGAGCCTGAGTTAAAACAGCCCGTTTCGGATGATGACTTTAGTGTAGGAGAGGCATCTGACGACGATATCGATAAGCTATTGGCCCAGTATGAACAACCGGCTAGTGAATCGGAAGTTCGAGAAGCTGACGCCAATGAAGGTCCTGTTCTAGATGAAAACAGTACAGAGCTACTCGATGAACTCATTGATTTTGATGAAGATGACACAGACGAGTTTGATCCACTAAACGAGCTAGAAGCAATCTCTGGTTTTGAAGGTGATGACTCGATCGAAGAGTTAGACGCAGATAGCACAGACTTACTGGATGAACTCATTGATGATGTTACCTCTGAACTTGATGAAGAGACTGAAGCTGATTTAGATCCGTTTGATGATCTGATTCGAGAGGACGAGAGCCCAGAGCTGAATAAATCGGAAGAGGAAGAGTTACTGAAATCACTTGGTTTTGGTGAGCCAGACGCCGACGAAAAGCCATCTTCCGTAGTTGAGTCAGAACAAACTCATGAAGATCAGGACATTGAGTCTGGGTTGGACATCGACGCTTTATTAAGTGAAAGCCAACCAGACACGCAACAAGCTGCAAAAGAGCAACCATTAACCGAGCCAGAGGCTGCTTCAGAGCCATTTAGCAGCGATGAATTTCTTGGTGATTTAGAGGACCTCACACCAGAGAATGATCCTTTAATGAGCGAGCTAGACGACCTATTTGAGTCAGACAGTGAAGAACTTCTGCCAACAGAACAAGAAAAAGCGGATTTTTCTGCTGAACTTGACGCTCTATTTGATAGTGAAGACGATTTACCGCAGCAAGTTGAAAAAACACAAACGGAGATAGAGGAAGCTTCATCACTACAACAAGAGGCTACCGATACTGATTCAACACAAGAACCATCCGTGGAGTCCGGTGCTGAGGTACAGCCTCACGTTGAGCAAGAGGAAGACATTCCAGCCTTCACGCCGACACCAAATACAATAGAGAATGAATTCGGTGTTCCACAAGAAGAAGATTGGCTACTGGATGAGCCTGAATTGGAGCCGGAAACTGAGTCGACCAACGATTCAGAAGAAGAATTCAATTTTGATGAGCTAGATCTTCCAGAATTCAGCGAAGAAGATGCTCTAGCATCTATGGCTGGCGAACCTGCGTTAGAAACGTCCGAGTCCGTTGAACCAGAACAAATTGAAGCCGACTTGCCAGCTGAGTCCGAAGAAGAGTTCAATTTTGACGAGCTGGATCTTCCTGAGTTTAGTGAAGAAGACGCATTGGCGTCCATGGCTGGCGAACCTGCGTTAGAAACGTCCGAGTCCGTTGAGCCAGAACAGGTTGAAGCAGACTTGCCAGCTGAATCAGAAGATGAATTCAATTTTGATGAGCTCGATTTGCCAGAGTTCAGTGAAGAAGATGCACTGGCGTCTATGGCTGGCGAACCTACGTTAGAAACGTCCGAGTCCGTTAAGCCAGAACAAGTTGAAGCCGACTTGCCAACTGAGTCCGAAGAAGAGTTCAATTTTGATGAGCTCGATTTGCCAGAGTTCAGTGAAGAAGATGCACTGGCGTCTATGGCTGGCGAACCTGCGTTAGAAACGTCCGAGTCCGTTAAGCCAGAACAAGTTGAAGCCGACTTGTCAGCTGAGTCCGAAGAAGAGTTCAATTTTGACGAGCTGGATCTTCCTGAGTTTAGTGAAGACGACGCATTGGCGTCTATGGCTGGCGAACCTGCGTTAGAAACGTCCGAGTCCGTTGAGCCAGAACAAGTTGAAGCCGACTTGCCAACTGAGTCCGAAGAAGAGTTCAATTTTGATGAGCTCGATTTGCCAGAGTTCAGTGAAGAAGATGCACTGGCGTCTATGGCTGGCGAACCTGCGTTAGAAACGTCCGAGTCCGTTGAGCCAGAACAGGTTGAAGCCGACTTGCCAGCTGAGTCCGAAGAAGAGTTCAATTTTGATGAGCTCGATTTGCCAGAGTTCAGCGAAGAAGATGCCTTGGCGTCGATGGAAGAAGAGCCAGAATTACCGAGCTCTGAGACTGCAGATATAGAACCAATCTCCGGTGAGGATGAAGAGTTAAGTTTTGACGACCAAGATCTTCCAGAGTTCAATGAGGAAGATGTTCTCGCGTCAATGAACGAGGGTGCGCCAGAGAGCCCTAAGGTTGAAGCAGAGACATCGAGACCAGCTATTCAAGCCGATAACGATCATGATGCTTTGTTTGAAGTATTTGCGCAGCAAAACGGCTTTGATACTGACCCAGAAGTGCAGCCAACAGCGACAGAGGGTGAGCCGCTCAGTAATTTGGATGATGAATCATCAATGGCTAACCTTCTTGCGGAAGACGCAAACTCAGAAGTATTTGAAGGTAAACTAGACAGTGACACCATCGCAAGTGCAGGTATGGATTTTGAAACCATGCTTGATGTTGGAGATGATTGGGATGGCTTTAAACCCGCTGCTGATAACGTAAGTTCTACTGAAGAAGTGCCTGAGGACCAGCGTGATGTTTGGAATTCGAGTGATGCACTAAGTCAGCCAGAGATCGCGCAAGAAAACTGGGCAGAGCAAAGCGACTTGGATGACTTCGACCCGAAGAAAAATCAATTTATGACGATTGATGAATTGATGGCTCAGGTCGACAGAGAAGGTGGTGAGTTCGAAGAAGAAGACCTTAAGCTCGATGTCGGATTGAACGAGTTTCCAGATGTTATCGGCGAGATCGGCGATATTGACGTAGATAACAATGCTGAAGCGGCTGGGAAACTGGATTTGGCTAAAATCTATCTCGAGATGAACGATTCTCAAGGGGCGATTAAACTACTAGAAGAGGCGATTGTTTACGGTGAGGATGATATTCGCCGCGAAGCAAAAAGCCTGATTGACGCCATTAATGGCCGATAAACCGAAACAAAAGGGTAGCGTTTGCTACCCTTTTTGTGTCCCGTTAGTAGGATGCTACCTTTATGTCACCCTTGGTGAAACTGGCAACTTGAGGTGACTTGAGTATATACTTCCCGCCCCATTTTAGAGTTCGAAGGTTAAGATGAGAATCGCATTAGGTATCGAGTACAACGGTACAAACTACTTTGGTTGGCAGCGCCAAAGAGAAGTGAAAAGTGTCCAAGAAGAGCTAGAGAAAGCATTGTCCGTCGTCGCTAATCACCCAGTTGAAGTTCAGTGTGCTGGTCGGACAGACGCAGGCGTGCATGGCACGGGACAAGTTGTGCACTTTGATACCAACGTTACTCGAAAAATGGTAGCTTGGACCATGGGCGCAAACGCGAACATGCCAAGCGATATAGCGGTTCGTTGGGCTAAGGAAGTTTCAGATGATTTCCATGCAAGATTCTCAGCGACAGCTCGCCGTTATCGTTACATTATTTTCAATCATGCTTTACGTCCAGGCATCCTAAACTCGGGGGTTAGTCACTATCATGGTGAGCTCGACGAGAAAAAAATGCATGAAGCAGGGCAGTTCCTACTTGGCGAAAATGATTTTACGTCGTTTCGCGCGGCGCATTGTCAGTCTCGCAGCCCATTTCGAAACTTGATGCATCTGAACGTTACGCGCCATGGAAACTATGTGGTTATTGATATTAAAGCCAATGCGTTCGTGCATCATATGGTTCGTAATATCACGGGTAGCTTGATAAAAGTTGGACGTGGCGAAGAGAGTCCTGAATGGATCAAGTGGTTATTAGAAGCCAAAGATCGCAAACTAGCGGGTGCGACAGCGAAAGCGGAAGGTCTGTACCTGGTAGATGTAGACTACCCAGAAGAGTTTGGGTTACCTGAAGTGCCGATCGGTCCACTGTTTTTACTAGATAATTTGAACTAATTTTACAAACTTATTTCAAAATATCGGTAGTGTTTACATTGAATGTGAACGGAAAACATACGCTATTTACGATATCAAAAATAGGTACAACCAGTTTTTTATCTACAGTAGCTGCAAGATATGGTTTAATCCGTCGGTATTATGTCGAATTTATATCTTTCGCAATGAAGCGGAAGAGTTGAGAGAAAAGGTCTTCCATGAGTTGGCTTGAAAAGATTTTAGAGAAAAGCAATCTAGTAAGTTCACGCAAAGCTTCTATCCCAGAAGGTGTGTGGACTAAATGTACCTCTTGTGAACAGGTTTTATACCATGCTGAACTAGAGCGTAACTTAGAAGTTTGTCCAAAGTGTAACCATCACATGCGTATGAAAGCGCGTCGTCGTTTGGAAACATTTTTAGATGAAGGTAATCGAGTTGAATTAGGTTCTGAACTTGAGCCACAGGATAAACTGAAATTTAAAGATTCTAAGCGATACAAAGAGCGTATCTCTGCTGCACAAAAAAATAGCGGTGAGAAAGATGCGCTAGTTGTGATGCAGGGTGAATTGCTTGGTCTGCCGCTTGTGGCGTGTGCGTTTGAATTCTCCTTTATGGGTGGTTCAATGGGTTCAGTCGTTGGTGCTCGCTTTGTGAAAGCAGTGGATGCAGCCATTGAAAATAACTGTGCGCTTGTTTGTTTCTCAGCAAGTGGTGGTGCTCGTATGCAAGAGGCTTTAATGTCTCTTATGCAAATGGCAAAAACCAGTGCTGCGCTTGAGCGTTTATCAGAAAAAGGTCTGCCGTTTATTTCTGTTCTAACTGACCCTACAATGGGTGGTGTATCAGCAAGTTTGGCTATGTTGGGTGATATCAACATCGGTGAACCTAAGGCCCTCATTGGCTTTGCTGGTCGTCGTGTAATCGAGCAAACTGTACGTGAAGATCTTCCTGAAGGTTTCCAGCGTAGTGAGTTCCTGCTTGATCACGGTGCTATTGATATGATCGTTGACCGTCGTGAAATGCGTCAGCGTGTGGGTGGTCTTATCGCTAAGATGACTAACCACAAGTCTCCTTTGGTGGTTTCGGTTAACGAATCTCCAAATGAAGAGCCATATTCTGTACCAGAAGCGGACGAAAAAGGGTAAAGTATCAACTAACATAAAAACCAAAGAATTTAATGGTTAAAGTTAGATGACCCAAAACCCAATTCCTCAAGCCACATCTTCATTAGAGATGTGGCTTGATTATTTAGCAAATATTCATTCCTCAGCAATTGATCTAGGCTTAGACCGTGTCCAAGCGGTAGCAAACAAAGCCAATCTTACCAAACCAGCTCCAACCGTAATCACCGTTGCCGGAACCAATGGCAAAGGCTCAACGTGTGCGTTAATGGAAGCCATTTTACTTGATGCTGGCTATTCAGTCGGTGTTTATAGTTCTCCGCACCTGATTCGTTACAACGAGCGTGTACGCATTAATGGCGTTGACGTTGTAGATGCCAAGCACTGTAAAGCATTCGATTATGTAGAAAAGCAGCGTGGTGATGTTAGCCTTAGCCTCTTTGAATTCGGTACGCTTGCTGCGCTACGTATTTTCCAAGTAGAGAAAGTTGACGTTGTCTTACTTGAAGTAGGACTTGGCGGCCGTCTAGACGCCACTAACGTTGTTGACCATGATGTTTCTGTTATTACGAGCTTAGCGATCGATCATGTGGATTGGCTTGGTGATGACATCAATGTTATTGGTTTTGAAAAAGCGGGCATTTACCGTTCAGGGAAGCCAGCAATTTGTGGTCAACCGACGCCACCAGCGACCGTGGCGGCTCATGCTGACGATATTGGTTCTGAGTTCTTCCAAGTAGGTATTCAGTACGATTACCAACTAACTGATAATGGTTGGAAATGGAGCAGTGGGGCATTTGAGTTAGAGGATTTACCAATCCCATCGCTACCATTACAAAATGCAGCCACTGCACTGATGGCACTAGGGGCTTCGGAATTGCAAATCACTGACATAAATATTGTCAATGGCTTGAATAATGCTCGTTTGGCGGGGCGTATGCAAGTACTGCATCACGAACCTGAAATAGTCCTTGATGTCGCTCATAACCCGCACTCTGCTGAGTATTTGGTAGAAAGAGTGAAGCAACAATATCTGGGTAAGAATATCCATATTGTGGTTGCAATGCTGCATGACAAGGACATTAAAGCAACCATTGAAGCGCTAACTCCAGTTGCAACACAATGGTATCCAGCGTCGCTTACTGGACCGAGAGCGGCGACCGCTGATGAATTGTGCCAATACTTACCTGATGGGCAAGTTCATTTTGAAAACCCTGTTGACGCCTTCGAGAGTGCGAGAAGCCACGCAAAGACAGGAGACGTTATTCTGGTGGTTGGCTCATTCCATACCGTCGGAGAGGTATTGGAACATTGGCAATCAAATAATAAATAAGTAAAGGTATTTTGATGGCAAGTAAATTCCAAAGTCGTTTAGTCGGCACCATCATTCTAGTCGCAGTCGGAGTCATTGTTCTTCCCGATGTGCTAGATGGTAAGAAACTGCACTACAAAGAAGAATTTGCCAGTATTCCTATCAAACCAGAACTTGATAGTGATGTGGAAAACTTCGAAATATTAGAGCCAGTGGAAGACGACATTACGTTACCGGATTCTCCGGTTGAAGCTGTAGTGCAAGAACGTGAGGATGCTCAAGTAGCCGTTTCTGAGCCCGAGCCAGTGCCAACATCTAAACCTGAGGTCATCAAACAACCAGAGCAAGTTGAGGTCGTCACTCGTCCTGTTCAAGAGAAAAATCAATATGAAGATTCAGCTTGGATCATTCAGTTGATGGCACTTAAGAATCACGAAAATGCTGTCGCGCTTGTCGCGGATTTGCAAAAGCGTGGTTATCAAGCTCACACAAAGAAAGAAAACGAGTTTACGAGAGTGATTGTTGGCCCTGATGTGTCAAAAAGTAAACTTGAACGACAAGTTCAAGAATTACAAAAAATTACAGGTTCAAAAGGTCAATTGCTTAAATTTAAGCCATTAAATCCATAAGAAAACGTTTGCGTCAGCATTTTTTCTGTTAAAATGCGCGCCAACTTAAGATGAAGAAAAGATGAATTGGATAGATTTTATCATTTTAGGTGTGATCGGATTTTCAGCTCTGATCAGTTTAGTTCGCGGTTTTGCTAAAGAAGCTTTGTCTTTGGTGATTTGGTTCGGAGCGTTTTTTATCTCCAGTAATTACTATGCCAAATTAGCGGTGTACTTCACCAACATCGAAGATGATATGTTTCGTAACGGAGCGGCGATTGCGGCGTTATTTGTCGCAACCTTGGTAGTTGGTGCAGTGGTGAATTACGTCATTGGTCAACTGGTACAAAAAACAGGGCTATCAGGTACGGACCGAATTCTCGGGATTGTATTTGGTGGTCTACGCGGAGTCTTAATTGTTTCTGCGGTGCTGTTTTTTATGGATGCGTTTACTGCATTCCCAAGCTCGGATTGGTGGAAAGATTCACAGTTGATCCCTGAGTTCAGCCGTATCATCGCCCCATTCTTCGAGCATTTACAAGCAACATCAAGTTTTCTGTCTGGCACTATCTAGTAGTGCCAGCTACTGTCGCAAATCGAGGATTAGGACATGTGTGGTATTGTTGGAATCGTGGGCACAACGCCTGTAAACCAGTCTATTTATGACGCGTTAACGGTGTTACAGCATCGTGGCCAAGATGCCGCTGGTATTTGTACCATAGAAAGCAATCGTTTTCGTCTGCGTAAGGCGAACGGTTTAGTCAAGGATGTATTTGAAGCAAGACACATGCAACGCCTGCAAGGCGAGGTCGGAATTGGTCATGTTCGTTACCCTACAGCAGGCAGTTCAAGCGCTTCAGAAGCTCAACCTTTCTACGTAAACTCTCCTTTCGGTATTACACTTGCCCACAACGGTAACTTGACTAACGCTAACGAAGTTCGTCAGAAGCTGTTTGAAAAAGATCGCCGTCATATCAATACCACTTCAGACTCTGAAGTATTACTAAATGTACTGGCGCACGAAATTGACTCAGTAAAAGGAAATGTCACGACCGAAGACGTATTCCGCGCAGTCACCAATGTTCATCGCACAATTCGCGGTGCTTATGCTGTGACAGCTATGATCATTGGTCATGGTATGATTGCATTTCGTGACCCACACGGTATTCGCCCGCTGTGTTTAGGTAAGCGTGAAGTTAACGGCAGAGCAGAGTACATGGTTGCGTCTGAATCGGTGGCATTGGATGCGGTCGGTTTTGATTTCGTCCGTGATGTTGCACCTGGTGAAGCGATTTACGCAACGTTTGACGGTGAGCTTTACACGAAGCAGTGTGCAGATAATCCTAAGCTGAACCCTTGTATTTTCGAGTTCGTGTACTTTGCTCGTCCAGATTCGTTCATCGATAAAATTTCGGTATACAGCGCTCGCGTTGAAATGGGTAAAAAGCTGGGCGAACGTATTCGTGAAGATTACGCAAACCTTGATATCGATGTTGTCATTCCTATCCCTGAAACGTCTTGCGACATTGCACTGCAAATCGCACAAGCGATCGATATCCCTTATCGCCAGGGTTTCGTGAAAAACCGTTATGTTGGACGTACGTTTATCATGCCTGGCCAGCAACAACGTAAGAAATCAGTACGTCGCAAGTTGAATGCTATTCGTTCGGAATTCAAAGGTAAGAACGTGTTGCTGGTGGATGACTCTATTGTTCGAGGTACAACGTCAGAGCAGATTATTGAGATGGCTCGTGATTCTGGTGCCAAGAAAGTGTACATGGTCTCAGCGGCTCCTGAAGTTCGTTTCCCGAACGTATACGGCATTGATATGCCAAGTGCTACAGAGCTTATTGCCCATGGCCGTGACAACGATACAATTTGTAAGCAGATTGGTGCCGATGCGCTTATTTATCAACGTCTAGAAGATTTGGTAGAGGCGGTAGGTCTTGGAAACCAAGATATTACTCAGTTCGATACATCCGTGTTTAACGGCGAATACGTAACGGGTGATATTGACCAACAATACCTAGATTTTTTGGATGGTCTTCGTAATGATGATGCGAAAACACAACTTGAAATCCAACAGGATTTAGCAAACCTAGAGCTTCATAACGAAGGCGCATAGGATGCGCTTTCTTAAGTCGTAAAAAAACCAGAGCTTTGGCTCTGGTTTTTTGTTTTCGCTATCTAATTAGTGAATGTTATAAGCGATCACAAAGTCAATAAAGAGGCGAACTTTCTCTGGCAGGTGGTCTTTGTGGTTGTAAAGCATATAAATGTCGCGCGGGTTTGCACTCCAATCTGGCAGTACGCGTACCAAATCGCCGCTCTCGATGTACTCTTTGATCATGACATCTGGCATTAGTGTGATGCCTAAACCTTCGGAACAAGCGCTGCGCACCACATTGAGCGCGTTTGCTTGAAAACGACCACGATCAACATTCACCACAGACTCGCCTTTGCTATTAATCAAGGTCCACTTAATAAGTGGGTACCCTTTTAGCAATGAATGGTTAGAGAGCTCTTCTGCATGATGTGGCGCAGGATTCGAGGTTAGATAGTCAGGGCTTGCAACGAGAATATCCTTCACTTCGCCAATCTTACGCGCGATGAGGCTAGAGTCGCGTTGCGGTCCCACTCGAAAAATTACATCCCATTCAGTAGGGTCAAGCTTGTCCGCATTATTCTCTGTCGTTAGCTCAATGTTGATGTCCGGGTACTGCTTCATAAAGCTGTTGAACATCGGCATCATCATTCGTTTAGTTAAGTTATAAGGCGCGGATATCTTAATCTTGCCGGATGCTCCTCGGCAGTCGTCAGTGATTTCCTCTGCTGCGGTTGTTAGCCTTTGTAGTAAAGGAGAGCACTCATGGTAAAAACGTTCCCCTGCTTCAGTGAGCGAGAGTTTGCGAGCATGACGGTTCAATAGTCGAAGATTGACAGAGTCTTCTAGCGCTTGAATGCGTCGGGTGATGGTCGCAACCGGGATCATGGTTTTTCGCGAAGTTGCGGTGTAGCTCCCATTTTCGACAACCAGTCGAAACAGGTTTAAGTCATCTAATTTCATATTTCCAGACACATTAAATTACCGATTACGGTTAATTTATAATTAACTTTGTGATCAAAGCTTGCTTTAAGTCAACATGTTGCATCATTTGAACACAGCAACCCTGTTTGAGTAAATACTGTTATACGCCGTAATATTTGTATTAATGCAGTTTCCGAGCTAAGTTTTATAACAAGGCGAAGCGGCCTCAGGTCTTGCTGTGACACGTTTTGCTGGAAGTAAACACAACAAAAATAATGACTTAATAATAAATCTGTTTTTTTGACTGAGCTTTGTGAGGGATAAAGGTATGTTTAAGACTCACAGTCAAACGGCAATGGTCTCGGCACAGGAAGTGATTAATCAAAAACTAATAATGTTGGTGGACGATGATCCAATATTTCGTAAAGTAACCAATGCCTATTTAGAAAGTCAGGGTTTTAAAGTAGTAGAAGCAGAAAACGGCCTAGAAGCGCTTCAACAACTCAGGGAATGCCAACCCGATCTTATCTTATGTGATTTATCGATGCCGGTCTTAGATGGTATCGAGTTCGTCGAAGAAGTTAGTCTCGAATACCCATATATGCCGCTTATCGTGGTATCAGGCACGGATGAAATGTCCGATGTCGCGAAAGCGTTGCGATTTGGTATTAAAGATTTTCTTCCTAAACCGATAGGTAATTATGAGCACCTATCTCAGGCGATAGAGAATACGCTAGAAGATACTGATAGTCACTTCTCAGAACAACGTGACTTTTCAAGTCAGTGGTTCAGGGTTGATGATGGTGGTGAAATCCCGGATGAACAAGAGCTGTATTGGCATCTGGAGTATTTGCAACAGAATCCGAGTGCGGCAAGAGATTTACTGCAAGCGCTATTGCCAGAGAAGGATGCTGCTCAGGGAGATTGGCGCTGCTCGTACCGTTTATTGCAATCGACGGATGTGATGCCCTTGGTTTTCGATTATCGTTGGTTAATGAATGGTCAATTTGCGTTTTATCTCGTTGATTCTGCTTCCCAAGCTAATGATGGAGTTGCGACGACATTGCTCGTTAGGGCATTGTTTGACGACTATCTCCGTAACTTGAAAAGTTTCAGTGCTGATCTCAAGGACATGGTAGGGATCATTGAAAAAGGAATTGAGTGTTCGGAGTGTGCGGGTGCAGTCAATGCTGTGTTTGGTGTCGCCGACCTCGCTTCATCCTCGGTCTCTATATTACCTGCGGGTTTAGATAGCCATTGGTCTGACGGAAATACGAATCAACACATCGCAGCAGGTAACCGTTTAGGGGGAGGAAGTATGAAAAACTTCATCACCCGCGATTTACCGCTTAGTGTTGCAGGACAGTTATCTATCGGGTGTTTAGGTTCTTCAAGTTTTAGTTTAAGTATTACCCGGAAATCCCGACTAGTATAATTATGACTTGCAAACCAATAAGCAGCGTCCTGACGCTGCTTATTATCTTTTTAGAACCACCAAAACAACATACGTTTAGTTCAATAACCTTACTTTTTACTGGTGTTTAGATTTGGCTGTTTAATGTATAGTCAGCGCTTAAAACAATAATGACCCATTTGTGCAACGATAATTTAACGCTGTGCCTTGGGAGAAGCAAAGTCAACTAGTGAGAAGACACATCATGGCAGACAAAGATTTTAAAGAGCCTTATAATATTTTTTACTTTTTAGGTTTTATTGCAGTTCTTTTGATCCCAACACTTCCTGCAACGCTAACCTGGCTTCGTGTAATGAATGGTTACGCAGGCTTTTAATCTAGCTATTTTGTACCGGAGTTCACCATTCGTATTAAGCGTTACTTTTTCAATACTGTTGGTGGACTCTGTATTGTGCTCGGCATAGCCGGCATAGCCCTTCCACTGTTACCCACCACACCTTTTATTTTGCTTGCTAGCGCATGTTTTATGCGTGGTAGCCCCGCATTTCATCAATGGTTACATAACCACAAAACGTTTGGACCAATTCTCGACAATTGGCATAAGCATCGGGCTGTTACTTCAAAAGTAAAAAAGCGTGGTGCGATTTTTATTGCGCTTAGTTTCATGGTTTCAATCGTTGTTGTCCCCCTCGTTTGGGTAAAAATTGGTCTTTTAGTGATGCTAATCGTTTTACTCAGCTGGTTTATGCGTCTGCCTGTGATTGAGTTGGTTGCTGACCGAGAAGAAAATCACTAAGATTGTAGAGAATAGTGTGCCCGCTCTTCGAGTGGGCGTTTGTATTTTCAGCGCCTGTGACTTTTACGAAAATAAGCACATAGTGGTGAAAACCTATTGTTCGTTGCCCTCGTGATACTGCGATTAGAGAGGGCGATGAGCCAATCTAAGTAAATCGGTATTATGACTACAGAAACAATTTCACTGATCAAATCTAGCATCAAAAGCATCCAAGACTACCCAAAGCCAGGCATTCTATTTCGTGATGTGACGAGCCTTCTTGAAGACGCGAAAGCATACCAAGCGACGATCAACTTACTTGTTGAACGTTACAAAGATATGGGCTTTACCAAGGTTGTGGGTACGGAAGCCCGTGGCTTTCTATTTGGCGCGCCTTTAGCGCTTGAGCTAGGTGTTGGTTTTGTACCAGTGCGTAAACCAGGCAAGCTACCACGCCCTACTGTTGCTCAATCTTATGAGCTTGAATACGGCGTTGATACACTAGAAATCCATACAGATGCTATCGTTGAAGGCGACAAAGTACTGGTTGTCGACGATTTATTGGCAACGGGCGGTACTATTGAAGCGACGACTAAGCTGATTCGCCAACTGGGTGGTGAAGTTGAGCACGCTGCGTTCGTTATCAACCTACCAGAAATCGGTGGCGATAAACGTTTAGAAGCACTAGGTCTAAACGTGTACAGCATCTGCGATTTTGAAGGACATTAATACATTCAATGAGTTATTTAGCTTTAGCGCGAAAATGGCGTCCTAATCAGTTTGACCAAGTTGTCGGACAAAAACATGTCCTGACGGCGTTGGAAAACGCACTGGCGCAAAACCGTTTACACCATGCTTATCTGTTCAGCGGGACTCGTGGTGTGGGTAAAACGAGTATCGGTAGGCTGTTTGCCAAAGGCTTGAACTGCGAAACCGGCATTACCGCGACACCTTGTGGTAAGTGTGATACTTGTCGTGAAATTGATGAAGGTCGCTTTGTCGATCTTCTTGAAATCGACGCAGCATCACGTACTAAAGTTGAAGACACTCGTGAACTGTTAGACAACGTTCAATACAAACCTGCTCGTGGACGTTTTAAAGTGTACCTCATCGATGAGGTGCACATGCTATCGCGTCACTCTTTCAATGCGTTGTTGAAAACCCTGGAAGAGCCGCCAGAGTATGTGAAGTTCTTACTCGCAACAACTGATCCACAAAAGCTGCCTGTCACTATATTGTCGCGTTGTCTTCAGTTTCATCTGAAACCAATCAGCGTTGATGATATTCACCAGCAACTTGATTACATCCTAGGTCAAGAGCAAGTTTCAGCAGAGCCAAAAGCGTTGGGTATGATCTCACATGCTGCAGATGGCAGTATGCGTGATGCTCTCAGCTTGACTGATCAAGCAATAGCTTTAGGTAACGGTGCGGTGCAAGCCGATATTGTCAGCCACATGTTGGGGACGATTGATACCGACCAAGCGATTCACTTACTAGAGTCAATCAGCAGCAAGAAACCTCAACAAGCTATGGATAAAATCCAACAATTAGCGGCAAATGGTGTTGAGTGGGATGGTTTGTTGCAGCAAGTCGCAACACAGTTACACCGAATTGCGATGTATCAAGCGTTGCCCGCGTCGTTAGACCGAGCACAACCAGATGCAGAGAAAATTGAGCTGTTGAGTAAAGCTCTAAGCCCGCAAGACGTTCAGCTTTACTATCAAATTGCATTGAAAGGTCGTGAAGATTTGACCCTCTCGCCAAATGGGCGAGTCGGTCTGGAAATGATTGTGCTGCGTATGATGGCGTTCCGCCCATCAAGTAACAGTGGGGCAAATGTTGTTTCCAGTAACTGCGAATCAGCTTCAGCCCCAGTTCAAAGTGCCAGTCAATCAAAGACTGCACCAGCTCAGACAGTAGCAGCTCCTCGAGCTCAGCAGCCGAGTCCAGCACAAAGCTCACCACAAGTGGCGCCTCAACCTTCATCCAATTCACAACCTGAATATCACGCGAGTGGATATGAGAGGGTTCCGCCACAGTATGATATGGCGCCGCCGATGAGCGAAAACCCTGCACCGCAGCATGAAACGCCACCTCAACAAGTGCAAGAGAGCGTTTCAACACCGGCGCGCGGTGGTCTAAGCGGTTTACGTCACCAATTACGTTCTCAGCGTCAAGGCCTACAACAGAACACTCCTCAAAATGGTGGCTCAAAAAAGCCTAAAGCGGCATCTGCACAACCAGAATCGGTTATCGACCGAGTAGCGCAATTGCATGGCAATTCCGCGCAGGTGTCGCCAAACTCAGCTCCGAAGTCGACGGAGCCACAAGTTGAGGAAGCGTATCGCTGGCGTCCAAGCAAGCCTGTTGAGACAAAAGTAAATACAAAACTGACACCTACGCAGCTCAAGCAGGCACTTGAGCATGAGAAAACGCCTGAAATGGCACAAAAGCTCATCGATGAGTCATTAGAACATAATGAATGGGCGAAGCTCATCAGCTTAATGGAGATCCCTAAGCTGGTAGAGCAACTTGCGCTAAACTCTCATTATAGTAAGCAAGGAACAACCGTTTCGTTACTATTGAGAAGCAGCCAAGCTCATTTGAATACTGATAGAGCTCAAGCCGAATTGCTCAAAGCACTTAATACCGTGTTAGGTGAAGAGTGCCACATGAGCATCGAAATAGGGGAGAGTGGAGAAACACCACTTGAACTGAGAGATAGGCTCTACCAAGAGAAATTACAGCAAGCGCTGAACAGTTTAGAAAACGATCCAAATGTTCAATTTATTGAACGTCGTTTTGCTGCAGAGCTTGATAAAGATAGTGTGCGCCCTATCTAATAATCGAATGGAATGGGGTTGAAAACCCAAAGGTATAACCCCATTAATTGATGCAACACCTCATTAAACCAGAGAGATAAACATGTTTGGTAAAGGCGGTATGGGCAACCTAATGAAGCAAGCCCAGCAAATGCAAGATCGCATGCAAAAGCTTCAAGAAGAAATCGCGAATATGGAAGTAACTGGCGAGTCTGGTGCTGGCCTAGTTAAAGTTACTATCACTGGTAGTCACAGCGTACGTCGTGTTGACATCGATGAAAGTTTGATGGAAGACGACAAAGAAATGCTTGAAGATCTGATCGCTGCGGCGTTCAATGATGCAGCCCGTCGTGTTGAAGAAACTCAAAAAGAGAAAATGGCTTCTGTAACTGGCGGTATGCAACTACCACCAGGTATGAAAATGCCATTCTAATCTGCTGATATTTAATTAAGCGGACTTTTAATGCGTACCAGTCATATGCTGGAACAATTGATGGAGGCCTTACGTTGTCTACCTGGGGTTGGCCCCAAGTCAGCGCAGCGTATGGCCTTTCATTTGTTACAGCGCGATAGAAAAGGCGGTTTGCAGCTTGCAGATGCGCTTAGTCAGGCAATGACAGAAATAGGTCATTGTACTGAGTGTCGAACCTTCACCGAAGAAGAAGTCTGTCACATTTGTACCAACCCAAAACGCCAAGAAAATGGTCAAATTTGTGTGGTAGAAAGCCCGGCAGACATCGCAGCCGTTGAAGCAACAGGCCAATATTCTGGTCGGTATTTTGTTCTTATGGGGCATTTGTCGCCATTAGATGGTATTGGTCCAAGTGATATTGGATTGGATGTCCTTGATTACCGCTTACGTCGCGGTGATATTACCGAAGTGATTTTGGCGACAAACCCAACAGTTGAAGGTGAAGCCACTGCCCATTACATCGCAGAGCTATGTAAAGAGCACCAAGTTGATGCCAGCCGCATCGCGCATGGTGTGCCTGTCGGTGGGGAGCTAGAGCTTGTTGATGGCACGACGTTGTCACATTCGCTATTAGGTCGACACAGAATTTAATAAAAAGCCGCTGAACTCAGCGGCTTTTTTGATCTTGGGAGTTGGGAACGATTAATCGTTCGATTCTTCACTAAGAAGGTTTTTGTAGATAACCGCACCAAGCACGCCACCCACAATAGGCGCAACCCAGAACAGCCATAGCTGAGAAACCGCCCAGTCACCCACATATACTGCGACTGCCGTGCTACGAGCAGGGTTTACTGACGTATTGGTGACAGGAATGCTGATCAGGTGAATGAGAGTCAAACACAGGCCAATTGCGATAGGTGCAAAGCCTTGTGGCGCACGTTTGTCTGTTGCACCCATAATGACAATCAGGAACATCAGCGTCATGACAACTTCAGTCACAAGTGCAGCGATCATCGAGTATTGGCCTGGAGAGTGTTCACCATAACCATTGGCGGCAAAGCCAGAACCCACAACATCGAATCCTGCTTGTCCAGATGCAATAACGTAAAGCACGCCACCTGCGATAAGCCCGCCGATCACCTGTGAGATGATGTAGGGAGCAACGTCTTTTGTCTCAAAACGACCGCCAGCCCAAAGGCCAACTGTCACTGCAGGGTTCAAGTGACAACCTGAAATATGACCGATAGCAAATGCCATCGTCAGAACGGTTAAACCGAATGCCAAAGAAACGCCCAACAGACCAATACCCACTTCAGGGAAACCCGCAGCCAACACCGCGCTACCACAGCCGCCTAACACTAGCCAGAACGTGCCAAAAGCCTCAGCCAAATACTTATTCATGTTCTTTCCTGATCTTTAATTAAATGACCCGCTGAACATAGTCGAGAATTGTCAATAAATTGTGAGGGAGATCGCGCAAAAACCGCAAATGGAACGCTATGTGGCAAGAGTTCTCAAGGGTGAGATAAAAGGCTGAGGGGGGGAGTGCTAAATCTTGAGTTTGCTTTGATTACTGCCTCGGAGAGAAACAACCGAGGTACTAACTTTAAACGTGTGGTCTAGAGTCGCATTACGTCAATTGTTCTAATTCAGTGATGTTGTCGAGTGCTTCTTGATTGGTGTTGCCGCATACAATCGGACACGGTTTAAAATCGTGACAGACTTTTGGGCGTTCAGGCTTACCAAATAGCTTGCACAAATTGTCGTCGTTGAGTTGTACACAACGAACACCTGCAGGTTTGCCCTTGGGCATTCCAGGTATTGGTGAAGAGATACTTGGCGCAATACAGCACGCTCCACATCCTAATCGACAATCCATAATGTAAACCTCTTAAAAATTAAGGGGGCAATTATGGTCATTTTGACGTGGATTGGAAGAGTGAAGAAAGAAAAAAATAAAAGGGCGCGCTTAACATTACGCTCCCTTTTTGGTTTTTTGCTTTTAAATCATCGTGATTATTTTAAGAAACGGTTATAAACAAACAACAGAATAAATGCGCCTAGTGTTGCGGTAATGATACTACCAATGTTGACGCCAGTTGCTCCGCCGAAACCGAGAATGCCGCCAAGGAAGCCACCTACAAATGCCCCTGCAATACCAAGTAACATTGTTGCAATCCAACCGCCCCCATCTTTTCCTGGCATGAGCCATTTAGCAAGTGCGCCGGCGATTAAGCCCAAAATAATCCAAGAAATAATACCCATGAAAACTCCTTAATGCCTTCTTGATCAATTGAGTAATGGAAACTTGTTTAAGGATAGAACAGTAAAACGAAAGTAGTTGAATATCTCCACCGTTATGTGGGAAGGATGCAAGATCTTCTCAAAACTTGAACTTTTGCGTTGAGAAGAGTATAAATCGCCCCCTAAATTCCCTTGGTGAGACCTGAAGTATGAGCACTCCATTTTGGCAAAGTAAATCGTTAGAGCAGATGACAGAAGAGGAATGGGAATCTCTCTGTGATGGTTGTGGCAAATGTTGTTTGCATAAGCTGATGGATGAAGATACCGATGAAATCTACTATACCAATGTGGCTTGTAGCTGGCTGAACAGTAAAACGTGTTCATGTAAGGATTACCCAAACCGTTTCACTTCGGGTGAAGAGTGCACCAAGCTGACCCGAGAAGACATCGACGATTTTACTTGGCTGCCACACACGTGCGCTTACCGTCTGTTGGCTGAAAAGCAGCCTTTACCAGAATGGCATCCGTTGATTACAGGCTCTAAGTCCGCAATGCATGCGGCAGGGGAAAGTGTCCGTAACAAAGTTGTTTACGAGATTGATGTGGTGGATTGGGAAGACCATATTTTAAATCATCCCAACCGTCCTTAGTCGAATACAAACAAGCCTTTCATTGATTAAATGAAAGGCTTGTTTGCTATTGGGGCTCCCAACTTTGACGTCTCGCTAACGAAATGCTGCTCAGTTTATTATTTAGTGTTGTAAACTTAGGAGTATGATTTCAACGCTTTACACTTCTATTCCTGATTGTTTTGATCAGGATTGTTCCCTATGAGGTAAACATGACGTTTCATTTCCCCCAGAAACTGCGCCTGACATCTTGGGTGACATTATTCGCACTTGCCGTCATTATGTTCTCCCCAATGGCTGTTCATGCGACTGCTACTGACGATATCCAAGAGCCTTCTGCTGCCGAAATCTCGATTGACAACTTGAACCGAGAGATTGTGGATTTATCCCAAAGCCTCTCGCAAGCGAGTGGCGACGAGCGTGATGCCCTTCAACTGCAACTATTCCAAAAGAATGAAGAATTAAGAAGCCAGTTAGCGTCAGCGATTGAACGTGAAACTATCTCTCGCGACAAGCTGATCTTGCTAGTTAAAAAACAAGAACAATACTCTGAGGATGCGACGAACTATCTATCGGAAAAAATAAAGAAAGTCGTCGAGGATTTAAATAAGGCTAAGGATGAAGAGAAGCTTGCTCTTGTTAATGATTATCGAGAGCTACAGCGTTATCTTGATGTTAGCTTCGATTCGAGCTGGCAAAATCTCGCTTGGTTGAAGGAGCTAGGGGCCCAAAACGAGCGCGCAGAAGCGGAACTAAAAGATAAAATTGATAAACGTATGCGCTTACTGTCTGCTTCAATTGAGTACTTGAGTCAGCAAAGTGAGATCATTGGCTCCCAACTTTCGTCTAGCCCAGAGTCGGAAAAAGCGTCGTTGCAACTTAGTCAGCTCATTACTAAACAAAGGCTAAATATTGCGACAGAAAGCTTACGCAACCTGATTTCAATTGGTGATAAAGTCGGTTTAGAAACGTCTGAATACAAACGCCAAATTTTTGAAGTGACGGGTAATATCACACATGACTTACTGAATACCAAAGTTGTGTGGTCAATACTGAGTCACTGGTCCAACTCGGCACTGGATTGGTTTGCCGAGAATGCACCGCAGCATATCTTCCAGTTGTTTGTTTTTGCGCTGATTTTATTGATCGCTCGTGGACTGGCTAAGTTAACGCGCAAAGTGGTCCGTAAGGCAGTTGCATCGAAAAACTTAAAACTTTCCCACTTGATGCAGGACTTCTTTATCTCGATGTCCGGCAAATTCGTGTGGGTGATCGGTATCATGGTAGGCTTATCTCAGCTTGGCTTGAACCTAGCGCCAATCCTAACCGGTTTCGGTATTGCTGGTGTGATTATTGGTTTCGCGTTGCAAGACACGTTATCCAACTTCGCGGCGGGTATGATGCTGCTTATTTATCGCCCATTTGATGTTGGTGATTTTGTGTATGCTGGCGGTGTAGATGGCAAGGTAAGCCATATGAGTTTGGTGAACACCACAATCCGTACGTTTGATAACCAAATTATTATTGTGCCTAACAGCAAAATC
The DNA here is from genome assembly GCF_033344315.1 of Vibrio sp. 2132-1. Lineage (NCBI taxonomy): Bacteria > Pseudomonadati > Pseudomonadota > Gammaproteobacteria > Vibrionales > Vibrionaceae > Vibrio > Vibrio sp. 2132-1. Next base: position 109,374 of record NZ_JAWPON010000003.1, read on the forward strand.
TGGGGAGATGTTATTAAGAACGTCACGCATGAACGCATTCGCCGCGTGGATATGGTGTTTGGCATTGGCTATGCGGATGACCTCTTAAAAGCGGAGTCAGTATTGTCTGATATCATTACCTCTCACCCTTCGGTACTTCGCACTCCAGAGCCAATGATCAAAGTTCATACATTAAATACGTCTTCTGTAGATTTTATTGTGCGTCCTTGGGTAAAAACGGATGATTACTGGGATGTATACTGGGATGTGACAAAAGAGGTGAAACTACGCTTCGACCGAGAAGGTATTTCGATTCCTTTCCCACAACAAGATGTGCATTTGCATATGGTGGAGAAGCAAGACGCTTAATCACAGGTCCCAACTAGTGAAAGGCACTCTAGATAGAGTGCCTTTTTTGATCTTCGGTTAGCGCTATAGTTACAGTTCGTTAAAGAACACCAGTTTAGGCTCGCATTCTAACAAGTTGTCGATCTGGCTAATCAAAAGAGCAAAGTGTTCTGTTTTACCATGAAGCTCAAATGCTTGTTGGTTTTTAAATTGCTCCTGAAAAACGAAGTGGCATGTATTGTCTTTATCTTGGAACAATTGATAACGAACGCAACCTTCTTCATTGCGAGTAGGTTCAAGCGCTCGGGTAAGTACCTCTTTCAACTCTTGTTCTTTTCCCGGTTGTGCATGAAAGGTAGCCGTCAAGTGAATCATAATGTTTACTCTTTTTGTTATAGGTAACGCCCTTGGCGTTGCAGGAACTCAATTTTGTAACCATCAGGGTCGGTTACAAAAAAGAACGTTGCTAAATGCTTTTGTTGATGGTCAAAGGCTTTGATGTCACCAGTTTCAATGCCGAGAGATTTAATGCGTTTGTGGGCTTGTTCAATGTCCTCCACGCTGACGGCAAGGTGGCCGTAACCTGAGCCGTGAGTGTAGGGCTCACTTTGGTCGTGATTGTGCGTCAGTTCCAATTCAAAGCCAGTTTCTTGGTTGGCTAGATAGGTTAGAGAAAAGCCATCAAAGATGTATTGATCAGCGACTTCTAGTTCAAGTACGTCACAGTAAAATTGTAGAGAGCGGTCCAGATCACTTACTCGGATCATGGTGTGAATCATTTTTGTCATAGGTACTCCTTGATAGTCCGCACAGGTTAGCGATTTCAAAAGGAGTCTGGGTAGTACTCTAGTACGACAAATTAGAAGATGCTCAAGGGTTTATAATACGGATGCATAGCCTAGGATGGTTATTGCTCGGTTGGTTGCTATTAACTGTTAAGTTGCGCAAGTGCTTGACGAGTGGTCTCTTGAGGTTGGCGGGCGTAAGTGAGGCAAGCGCATCGAAGTAAGGAGGCAAAGTTGTTCACTTCACCATTGTATTCGAGTGCTTCTTGATAAACAGTGCTTATGAATTTAGGAACCGTCATGTTTTGAGCACTAGCGATTTCCTCAAGAATTGTCCAAAAGCTCGCTTCAAGTTTTACACTGGTCGCGTGACCATCAATACGGATAGAGCGGGTGATGAACTGATAGTTGTCTTGGGGTTGCTTAGCAAAGATTTCGCACATTTTCTTTATTCATATAATTAAAGACCCATAATTATTGTGGTGTACGATTTAAAACGTCAACTGTTTTCATGCATAAAAAAACGCTCCCTTGCGAGAGCGTTGAAACATCACGAGTTGTGAAGTAAGTGCAAGTTGATTATTTAATTTGTTGCTTCAAGTACTCGCCTAGTTGCGAGTGGTGCATGATTTTTGATACCGGAAGGATAGTTTCTGCAGGTCCCCAAGCAAATACGTTGACAGGAGTATGCGTATGAGTACCCGTCCCCCATACTGTGTTTTGCTTTGTTGCATGCTCACGCGCTAGCAAGTTGCCACGGTCGTTGTAAGGAAAGAAAGCATCAAAGTCATTGATTGTCGGTACGTTCTCTTCGCTTAAGTATTTGTGTCCAGCGAGTCGGTATGGATTTGGTTTACTTGCTAATACGCGTTCTGCTTGCTCAGGCGTAATCGAAAAATCGCTATTTGCGTTCACGACTTCCGCAAACTTCTCTGGAGTTTGCTCTTTCTTATCAAGCGCTTGGAATTCACTGATCATGCCGTAGTAACTTTTCTTTTGGTTGTATAAACCATCGAGGATCTCGAACTGACCAAAGTTGAAGTTTGGCGCGTAATCCTGATTTTTGAATGCTTCGCCGTCGCGTTTTTGTGGTTTAGGCAAGTTTGCTGATGAGTAGCTAAAGCCAAAAGAGCCGGTTTCGTGGTCAGCAGTAACAATGATCAGGGTGTCATCACGGCCTTTTGCCCACTCATAAACTGAGTTTACCGCTTCATCGAATTTAAGCATTTCATGCAGCATCGTACCTGCATCGTTACTGTGGCCAGCCCAGTCAATTTGGCCGCCTTCAACCATCAAGAAAAAACCGTCTTTGTCTTTTGAAAGAATGTCGATTGCTTTGGTGGTCATTTCTTTCAGCGATGGCTGCGTGCGTTTTGGATCGTTTTTGCTTTGACTGTAGGCAATACCATCGTTCATGCCCGAGTAAGCAAAAAGTCCAAGTAATTTGTCACCTTTAGCTTGTGTGAGCATATCGCGGCTGAAAGCTAAGCTATAGCCTTGGTCTTGCGCTTCGGCAAGCAAGTTGCGTTCGTCTTTGCGTTTCGATTTTAGGTAGACATTACCTTGAGTGAGCTTTTCAAGTTGCTCGTATGTCTCTCCCTTGTCGTTTGTCGACTTTGGAATCCAATGACGAAGTCCACCAGACATCATCACGTCTACGCCTGTTTCGAGCATATCCGCCGCAATATTGTTTTCTAGGGAGCGATGTGGTTGATGAGCGGCAAATGCTGCTGGCGTTGCGTGGGTCATACGCGTATCAGAGACGAGCCCTGTCGCTTTACCTTTACTTTTGGCTTTTTCCAAAATAGTTTCGACATGGTTGCCTTGGCTATCAATGCCAATGACTTCAGAAGCGGTAGGGATTCCTGTCGCTAGCATCGTAGCTGAGCACGCAGAGTCGACGACAATTGCGTCTTCTGGATTGGTTAGTGATGATCCAATCACACCTTCTTGAGCGAGTTTGTATAACGCTGTGCTTTCGCCTTTGTAAACCGAGTTAGGTGCGTGTTTTGCGTAGGTCTCGAGTAAACCAACTTGTTGAGGACCCATGCCGTCGCCGATCATCAAAATGACGTTTTTGATTTCAGCTGAGAGTGCGTTGAAAGAGAGGGTAGATGCAGCCACTGCCGTAACGATTGGAGATACTAAGCGCTTCATTATATTTTCCTTGTTTATTGAAAGCGCAGGCATTAAAGCAATGATTTATGAAAGTTTTGTGTCGGTAATAAAAGTTTAACCAAATTGTCGTTTTTGTTTGGTTTTGCAGAAAAAATGAGTCGCTCTCTAACGTTCGTTAGTTTGGAAAGAAGAAAGCCCACAAACGTGGGCTTGGATTACGCTTAGGAGTTGAAAGCATGGACTAAAGTTATCCATTCAGTGCCTTCACAAGAAACCTAGTTTAGGGAGCAATAAACGAGCATATATTATCGGGCCACAAGAGCGGTCGAATTCACTTACGTTTGCATCATATCGTTCTTTGGCTTATTAAATTATGGGCTGCAGTAAGTGTTTGGTTCAAATAGGATTTGTTGTCGTGACGATTATCAGACTGGTTATCAGACTAATGCCAGTATGATGCCACCAACGGTAAGTGCCGCAGAAAGGTATTGACCCGCAGAATATGAGCCATCCTCTTCTTTCTCGATTTTATCGGGGTGATCCATGCCAAGCGCACCATGTGTGAAAGATTCGACCTTTTCACCAACAGATTTATCTTCTGCTTCTATTTTTTTGCTGTCGTGCTCGATTTGTTGCAGAGCGGCAAGTAGCGCTTTGCCTTCGGTCGAAAGCGTCACCTTATTGTGTTCGACTTTCAGCGGCGAAGCACTAGTTTCTTCTTGTGCAATACTTGCTTGTTTAGAGGCGACAGGTTGTTTGGCATAGCTATTAACAGAAGTGCTTCCTACTGGATTCATCGAATACTCCTTGGAACATCGACACTCGGTCACTGAGTGCGGGTAAAAAGCAGTTATATTTTTATCGGCGGCAAAGTTTATTTCTGAAGCTATTTGGATAAAAACAGGTCTGCTTTTGCCGCTTCTAGTTTCTATTGGTGATCATTAGCAAAAAATAGACCAGCAGGAAGCAGACCCTTGTCACTCTATGAACTTGAAGCGGTGTGATGATGCAACGCAACGGCAAGGTAGTAACTTAAATTGAAGACCAGCTACTTACATTGAAGATCGTTATTGCGTTTAGTTAGATGTTGATATGCCGCCATGCGGTGAGCATCTTGTACATACCGTACTGGTGGTGCGAGAACCTCTAACTGATAGTCTGTATTATCAGAAAGCACGTTATCTGTTGGGCTAATTACAACCACTTTTAAGCTCGGGTTGCGGCTTAAGATTGATGCTGCCGTACCCAACCCTTGCTCGGTGTGAAACTTGCCCGCAACATGGACAATCTGAGCGCCTGGGTTGTCGTCTAGATAGCTAACGATAGATTCCGCCATAGTTTCATCCCAAGTAACTTGAGCTGCAAACTGTTTTTCCGTCTGCTCTGGCTTACCGTGATGCATGGATGCCATGAACTTTTCTTTGTACGGACTACTACCAGTGTTGATGGCTTGTGCAATGAACATCCGCTGATCATCATCGAGCTTGTTAATGTAATCTAGCCCTTGTCGACCAATGCATCGGACAATGCTCTTTGGTGCATTTGCTGCAATGACCGGGAGATTTTTCTGCTTAGCAAACTCCACGAGAGGGCGATAGTCGCTTTCATAATTGGGCCAAGCGTTGGCTTGTTTCATTAAGTACTGTTCGCCGATCTCCCCACGTAGGTAAGCGTCAACAACAGGTTGTTTGTCGCGGGTAAATTGTTCCATAGATAACGCGAGTGAGCGGTCGTAGGACGTAAGTTGTTTGAGCATATCGGTTTGAAAGCGATGAACGCCGGCGTGTGTGTGCCATTCACCAATAAGAATGACATCTGCTTGTTGCAGCTCAATTGGCAGTTTGCTTAGAGCGATGTGCTCGCCAGAAGGGGTGTATAGTTGGTAGTCGTAAAAACTAGTGACTTCCGCTGAGGTTGCGTGAGAGTTGGTGTGCGTATATGAAGAGCAACCAGTAAGTAAGCCTGCAAAGAGCAAGCTCAAAGTAGAAAAGCGCATTGAAAAGCCTCCAAAAATGTCCGGATGATATTAATGGAGGCTGAGCAATGAATCAATATAAATGATAACTATTTGCGTTTGTTGTTTTTTTGACGTATTAATTGAGTGTTTTTTTGCGATATACACGCAACATAAAATCAGCCTCACATTGGAAAAGTGTAGCGGATTTCAACTCTTCACGAAGAGCATCGGTTGCTTTCCATGCGAATGGCGTCATTTGCAATAAATCGACTGCGGCTCCGTTTTTCAAGTCCATAACATAGTTAAGATGCTGCTGGTGCTCTAATTCAAACCCTTCAATATGTTCTGGTTCTTCATTGTGAAGACGAACTTCTTGATAAATCCGCTCACGCAGTTGGTATAAGTGGCGACTAGCAGGAGTAACCGTGACAACAACGCCGTCGTTTTTTACAACGCGCTGCAGCTCCTCAGCTTTACACGGGGCATAAATGCGCAAAATGGCATCTAAGGATTCATTTGCGAAGGGAAGTCGGTGACTAGAAGCCACACTAAAGTTGCAGTGCGTGTAACGCTTCGCCGCGTAACGAATGGCAACTTTGGAAATGTCTAAGCCATAAATCGTGGCATGGTTCGCTTGTGTTTCTATCGTCTTTTGTACTTGATCTGTGTAGTAACCTTCACCACAACCAATATCTAATAATTGATGGGTGCTCCCCTCAGTGTATGTTGCACACAGCTGCGCCACTTCTTGGCGCATTGGGTTGTAGTAATCTCCTTCGAGGAATCGACGACGAGCTTGCATCATCTCTTTGTTGTCACCAGGATCTTTAGAACGTTTGTGGTGCGCTGGCATCAAGTTAACGTAGCCTTCTTTTGCTAAGTCAAACTGATGATTGTTTTCGCACTTAAACGTTTTTTCATTTAACGCTAGAGCTTGGTGGCATAGAGGGCATTGATAGTTCATGACGATCTCGAACAGAAAGTAGGGCGGCAAATTCTATCAAAAAGCGTGGTATCAAGTGAAACAAAAAGAGCCGACTGGGTCGGCTCTTATTAAGTATTAGTGGAAGAAGTCGACTTGCTCTTTCAAGTTTCGTGCTTGTTGTTGAAGTTCAATGGCACTTTGCGAGGTTTTTGCGCTCGTGTTGCGGCTTTCTCGGTTAAGTTCACTGATAGAATGGGCATTTGCTGCAATTTCTTGTGAAACTTGAGCTTGTTCTTCTGAAGTCGCTGCAATGGCGTCGGCTTGAGAGGCTATCGACTGCACTTGTACTGCGATGGCTTCTAATGCTGTGCCCGCGTCTTGTGCTTTGTCCAAGACCTGGTTTGCACTGCGTTGGCTGTCTGTCATCATATTAACTGCATTATGAGTCGACCCTTTTAGTTTCTCGATAATTTCCACGACATCCTGAACTGAGCTTTGGGTTCGGTGCGCAAGTGTGCGCACTTCATCTGCTACAACTGCGAAGCCACGACCTTGTTCACCTGCTCGTGCTGCTTCAATGGCGGCATTCAAGGCAAGTAAATTGGTTTGCTCAGCAATTTCATCAATCATTTTAGTGACGGTTTGAATACTCTCGCTATCGCGATTTACTTGCTCGATAGCCGTTGCTGATTGATCCAATTGATCGTTAAGTTGAGCAACGTCGATACATACGCCTTCAACAATCGCGAGACCAGATTGACTATCAGTATTTGCTGAGCGTACGTTTTCCGCAATGCTTTCGACTTGTTGTGCGACAGATTGAGCGGAAGAGGCCATTTCTTCAATCGCTGTCACAACTTGCTCGACTTCTTGTTGTTGTCGGTCGGCTTGGGTCAAATTGCTATGTGCATCGTTGGCAACGCTGGTGGAGTTGCTCTCCACTAAGTCGCTTGTTGAACGGATCTTACCAACAAGTTCATTGAGCTGACTTGCCATACTGGCGACACCCGAGCTCAGGTTCGTAATTTCATTCTTTGATGCTTTACGAGACGCTGGGATGCTCAAGCTGACTTCGCCGCCAGCTAAGCGAGTCATGTATGAGTTTAGAGTCGTGAGAGGTTGTAAGCTGTGATTCAAGAACAGTGTCAGTACAACAAAAGTAATGATTGCCGCTACCGAAGAAATGATGGCAATGAGTGTGAGAAGCGTGTCGCTACCTTTTGTAACTTCTTTGATAAACGTACCGCCTAGCAGTTTCCAGTTCCAACCTGGAACCTCTGTGTAGACAAGATACTTTTCGCCTACGTTACCTTGGTACTCGAAAGGGTAGCGAATTAATCCACTAGATTGTTCGAAAATCTGGCCAAAAGGCTTGTGACCATTGTAGTCGGCGACTTCTAGTATTGACGAATCTGAGCCGCTTTTTGCTGGATGAAGTAGGTATTTACCAAGATTGTTTTCGTCGTTATCAACGATAATGGTGTAACCAGTGTCGCCCCATTTTATCTCTTCGAGTGCATCGAATAAGGTTTGTGTCGCTTGGTCTACTGGTAAGCCAATAAACGATAGGCCTGCTACCTTTCCTGTCGCATCTTTGATTGGGGCATAGTAGGTAATGTAGCGCTCGCCATACAATTTAATTTGAGCGTAATACGGTTGTCCTGCTTTAAGTTGCTGATAACCAGGATGGTTGATGCCTAGCGTGGTTCCGACCGCTCGCTGACCTTGTGGATCTTTTAGGGAGGTTGACACCCGAATAAAGTCGTCACCCAATGGTGCGAATAGCGTTGCTATAGCGCCGGTATCACGTGTGAAACTGTCGACCAACTTGGTGTCATTAATTAAGCTTTCACTGTATTGAGTGATGTTTGGTACTTCATGTCCCATGAAGTCAACCGTGTAATTTTCGACATAGACACCGGCAAGGTAGCCATTGCGAAAAGTAGATTCGAGGACTTTAGCGGTGTGCAGGTAAGCATCGAATTGGCCAGCAATGGTTTTTGCCATTGATTCTACTTTAGATTGGTGTTCTTTCAGTGTGCTTTCCAATAGAACATCGGAAGCGTTGCGGTAAACAAGCGCTGCAATACTGCTGAAAGCAATGAATAGACACAAAGTGATCACCAGTTTCAACTGGAATCCGACACTTTGATTTCGGTATCTCTCTAACATAGACTAATTCCTGATATTTTTATTATTTATGAGTTTTGTATCGGTATGCTATCGGTTTATATGATCAATTTTTTTGATATTTATTAATGAAACCGTCAAAAGTGACCAGTAACCAATAAGTTAGTAAAGATAGGACCATCTAAGCAGAGCTTTTATTACAAAAAAAAGCCGGGTATCCCGGCCTTTATATGGTGATTCTTACTGCGCTGAAATGACAGTGACAAGTTCATGTGTCTCACCTGGTTGGAGCGTTTGACCTTGCTCAATACTTGGTGCATGAACAGCAGACTCCACACACAACATGGTTTGATAACCATCGTCAGCCATGTCACCCATGCTTTGCGCACCTTCTGCCCAAGGGTTCCATAATACTGCTGAGTTGTGGCCTTGGTTGTGTACGCTTAGCGTACGATCCAATACCGGGTCTTTTACCAAAATTTTCGCTTCTGGTTGCGTGTAAACGCGATCAATGGTGTCAGTTAGTTGTAGAACATTACCACCTTGGCATACCGCATCAGCTTTCAAGCTATCAATGTACTCGGCACCCATGCCTGTCGTTTGTGCTTGCTTAATGTCTCCAACGTTTAGGTAAGTATGTAATGCGCCAGAGAAGGTCCAAGCCTCGTCATCGATGTTCATGACTTTGAGCGTCACTTTTAGCTCATCGCCCACTTCAATCACCAAACGAGCGTCAAACATATGGGGCCAAATATCGTGGATTTCTTCTGTCGGGAACAGAGCAAGTTCAACAATCACACCGTTATGGTTCTCACGATGTTCAACCAACTCCCATTCTGCGGTGCGGGCAAAGCCGTGAGCTGGAGCAGCAATACGCCCAAACCAAGGCCAACAAATCGGAATACCACCGCGAAGAGCAGCTTTACCATCGAAGACAGCTTTTTCGCTCATCCAGATCAGATCTTCTTGACCTTCAGGCGTGAACGACACGACATGACCACCGTGTAGCGAGATGCCTGCCGTTGCTTTGTCATGAATCACTCGGATGATTTTTATCTGATCAACTTCAACGATAGTGACGTTATCAGATAGCACCGTTAGGGCTGGGAGAGTTTTTAAATCCATGTATAGTTTCCTATCGCTGGGGAGAGCTTTTAGACGCGCTTCTCACATTAAATGCAACATCGAGCCTGCATTCTCTCAAATTCCAGATACAAAAAAGGCGACCCTAGAGCCGCCTTTTCTTTAACGAAGTTATTCGCTAATTGCTAACTTTCTAATTACTTAGAGATGTGAGCGATTAGGTCTAGAACTTTGTTTGAGTAACCGATTTCGTTGTCGTACCAAGATACAACCTTAACGAATTTGTCAGTTAGCGCGATACCAGCTTTAGCATCGAATACTGAAGTGCAAACTTCGCCGATGAAGTCTTGAGATACAACTGCATCTTCAGTGTAGCCTAGAACGCCTTTTAGTTCGCCTTCAGAAGCTTCTTTCATCGCTTTACAGATGTCTTCGTAAGAAGCACCGTTAACTAGGTTAACAGTTAGGTCAACTACAGAAACGTTAGCAGTTGGTACGCGGAAAGCCATACCAGTTAGTTTGCCGTTTACTTCTGGAAGTACAACGCCTACAGCTTTAGCAGCACCAGTTGAAGATGGGATGATGTTTTGAGAAGCACCACGACCACCGCGCCAGTCTTTAGCAGAAGGACCATCTACAGTTTTTTGAGTTGCTGTAGTTGCGTGAACTGTAGTCATAAGACCAGATTCGATACCGAACTTGTCGTTAAGAACTTTAGCGATAGGCGCTAGACAGTTAGTAGTACAAGAAGCGTTAGAAACGATGTCTTGACCAGCGTAAGTGTCGAAGTTTACGCCGTTAACGAACATTGGAGTAGCGTCTTTAGAAGGACCAGTTAGTACAACTTTTTTCGCGCCAGCAGTGATGTGCTTACGTGCAGTCTCGTCAGTTAGGAAAAGACCAGTTGCTTCAGCTACAACGTCAACACCGATTTCGTCCCATTTTAGGTCTTCAGGGTTGCGCTCTGCAGTAACACGTACAGTTTTACCGTTAACGATTAGGTTACCGCCTTCAACTTCAACAGTACCGTTGAAACGGCCGTGAGTTGAGTCATACTTAAGCATGTATGCCATGTAATCTACATCGATAAGGTCGTTAATACCTACTACTTCGATGTCGTTGCGCTCTTGCGCTGCACGGAATACGAAACGACCGATACGGCCAAAACCGTTAATACCTACTTTGATAGTCATTATAGTTGCTCCACAACTTAATTTCTGATTAAAGATAACTGGTAGTAAAATTACAGAATCCAGTAAACATCTGCAAGTGATAATCGGACTTAACTTGTTTAAAGTCAAAAAAAAGCGACGCTTTTTTTAACAATTCTTTGCAAATGTACGTTTTTTAAACTTTTAACTGATTCTTCTGTAGCCCAGTTGGCGTAATATAACTGGTGAGATAAGTGCTCTTATCAAATTAATTACGCATGGTGTCCTGGTGAGAAAGTATGTGCTACAACTGTTAAGAGAAGCAAGTTTTTTGCTAAAAAAGTCAATACCAAGAACAGTAAATAAGGAGCCGAAAGTCGTGGAACAAAGCGGGAAAAAAGTGACGAAGTCAGATGAACAGTGGCGTGAGCAACTGTCTGATGAAGAGTTCCGTGTTTGCCGAGAGCAAGGTACAGAGCCTCCTTTCAGCGGTAAGCTACTGCATAATAAGGAAACTGGTGTTTATGCTTGTACTTGTTGTAATGCCTCTCTCTTTGTCTCTGATAACAAGTATGACTCTGGCTGCGGATGGCCAAGTTTTGATGCGCCTATCAACGATCAAGCGGTGCGTTATTTAGAAGATCTAAGTCACGGAATGGTACGTACAGAGATTCGTTGTGCAACGTGTGATAGCCATCTAGGGCACGTTTTTGAAGATGGCCCACAGACCACAGGAGAGCGTTTTTGTGTTAATTCTGTGTCGTTAATTTTCAACAAATCAGAATAATAACGACAAAATTGTGCTCGAGATTGTTTTATCCTTTCAGGATGATTCATGCTCAACAGTGATCTGAGTGTCGCTCGACTTAAATAAAAACTCCCGCTCATTGCGGGAGTTTTTCGTTTATATCTCACTGGGTATCATTGCTGGGGAATAGATACCTTTCTCTATGGCTTTCGCCACCGATTCGGCTAATTCATCCAACTGCTTATATCGCTCTGGATGACTGAAATTGAACATACGTTGGAGCTGCTTTTCATCAGCAAGCGGTACGTCGAATCTCTTCGCGACCATTGCCCATAGATACGCTTGCTCTTTGTCTCCAAGCCCCTGATGAATACTTGCCATTGACTTGAGAATGACCGGATTGATGTTGTCTTCATCAGATAAAGACAACGCGTTATTAAGAAGCTCCAGGGTTTTCTTGGTATCTCGGTTGGTATAAAAAGTGGCTAATGCATATTGCATCTCAGCATTATTTAATTGGGGAGACCCTTCCATTTGTAAAAATGCGCGCCGAGCTTGAGTATCTCCCGTTTGAGACCATAAGAAATACAAAGTAGCCGGGTCTTCTGAGCCTTTTAACTCGTTTACGATGCGCTCTAGCTCATCAATACTGTGTACCAATGCATTAAAGCGTTGTCTTTTGAGAGCACTTTGATCAATAGGGGTGATCTGGGAGGCGAGTTCTAAGCATTTCCTATATTCAGCGACCAGACCGTATTCGATGATTTGGTTGGCCTCTGATGGGTTTTTCAATTGCTCAAACCGATGCCAAACCAAATTTGTTCTTGGAATTCGACATTGGCCGTCATCCATATTGAGCTGCTCGCAACGCAGCTCTGGTGTTTTTTGGCACAACTCTTCGGTTGTCACGTTACCTTCAAAACAGCCCGATAGCGCAAAACATGCGAGGCTGAGAAGTAACCAGTTTGTTCTTTTCATGGCTTTGCTTGTGATCCGTTACACCAATTCATTTTCGTATTCTTGACTCAGTTTCTTAACCCGTTATGTTCTGTAAATAGAATGTAATAAGAAGGTACACTATGGACGCAGAACAACTATTACAAGCGATGACTCCAGAAGTTTATGATCGCTTAGTCTATGCAGTAGAAACGGGAAGATGGCCTGAGGGTACAACACTTTCTAAAGAGCAGCGAGATTCGTGTATGCAAGCTGTGATGTTGTATCAATCAAAACATAATACTGATGCGCAGCATATGACGGTTGCAGCCGGTGGTGAAATCAGTTTTAAATCAAAACAAGAGCTTAAAAAACAATTCAGCGGAGAAGAGAGCGATATTGTTCGTGTCAATCCGAACATTGATTAATCCTTACGCCTTATTTCTCAAAATTTTATTATTTTGATTTTGAAAGAAAAAAGCCCAAATTGTATTGGGCTTTTTAGATCGTAGAAAGCTTGAACTTACAGGCTCATTTCACCACGCAGTACTTGTTGCATTCTCTCTTTTACTTCTTCGTAAGAAAGGTTTTGGCTTAGAAGGTAGTGTAGTTTTGCCAGCGCCGCTTCGGGCGTCATGTCAAAGCCACTGATAACACCAGAGTCTGCGAGAGCACAACCTGTGGCATATCCGCCCATATTCACTTTACCTGCCAAACACTGAGTTAGGTTTACGACAATAACGCCGCGCTCAGAGGCTTCTTTCAGGTGACCAAGCAGCTCAGGGTTCTGAGGAGCATTACCGACACCAAAAGTCAGAAGAATCATCGCATTCACGGGCTGACGAAGCGTGTTGCGGATAACTTCGTGTGAAATACCAGGGTACATGGTGATCACACCGATTGGTTGTGGCGTGATGTTGTGAACCTTAAACTCACCTTCTGGTTGTGCACCAACGGTTACGCTGTTGCTAACTTGAATATTGATCCCAGCTTCCAATAGTGGAGGAAGGTTTGGTGAAGTAAAGGCATTAAAACCGTCTGCATGAGATTTTGTACTGCGGTTACCACGCATCAATTGATTATTGAAGAACAAAGTTACTTCGTTGATCGGGTAGTTTGCCGCAATATGTAGCGCGTTTAATAGGTTTGCTTGGCCGTCAGAACGCAGCTCTGCGAGAGGGATTTGTGAACCCGTTACAATCACTGGCTTACCAAGGTTTTCAAGCATGAAAGACAATGCGGACGCTGTGTACGCCATGGTGTCAGTACCATGTAGGATAACGAAACCATCGTATTTGTCATAGTTGTCACGAATATCATTCGCAATCTGCTGCCAGTCAGCAGGTGTCATATCTGATGAGTCAATCAGAGGGTCGTATTCGTGGATGGTGTAATCCGGCATTTCAGGACGATGGAATTCGGGCATGCTTGCTAATTGCTTTTCCATAAAGCCAGCAACAGGCACATAGCCGTGGTCGGATTTTTGCATTCCGATGGTACCACCGGTGTAAGCGATGTAGATGTGTTTTCTAGTCATCGTTTTTTCTTTCGTGTAGGGGAACAGAGGCGGGGATTATATACCTAAATAACCTTGAGATGCGAGGCTATACGCACAGCATCAGAAAGTCATCTGAGGAGATGCAAAGCCTAATAAAAAGGGCACTTCAAGTAGAAGTGCCCTTTGTAATATTGATGGAAAAACTACTGCACTTGGCAGTTCAAACAAAATGCGTATTGACCTTTAGGATCGTTGAAGCTTTGGAGCAAGCTTGCGTCTTGTTCGAATTGTTGAGCTACGGGTTGAAGACTTTTTGGTAGCAAGCTTGTTGCATCAATACCTAGAGAGACTTTCACCTGTTTCATAAACTCTTGTAGAAATAGTTCAGTAGGTGAAAGAGGCTCTTCTACCCAGTAAATGCCATAATCGGTCACGTTCGCTAGTTTCGCCGCTAGCTCTACAGCATCATCAAAGTCACCCATTTGATCGACAAGACCAAAGGATAGTGCATCTTGGCCAGTCCAAACTCGACCTTGAGCAACTTTGTCAACTTCCTCTAGAGACATATCGCGATTCTCGCCAACTAGAGAAATAAAGCGCTTGTAACCGTGCTCGATACCTAACTGGAACACTTGAGACGCGCCCTCAGAAAGGCCAGTGGTAATACCGTCACCTGAGAACGGCGATGTGCCAACGCCATCAGTATTAATACCTAACTTGCTAAAGCCTTTTTCAAACGTGGTGATGACACTAAATATACCAATGGAGCCCGTCAGGGTTGTTGGCTGAGCAACGATTTTGTCTGCGCTCATTGAAATCCAATAACCACCAGAAGCGGCCAAACTCGACATGGATACAACAACCGGCTTACCTGCTTGCTTCAGAGCTTCTACTTCGTTACGAATCACTTCAGAAGCAAAGGCACTGCCTCCTGGACTATCTACTCGTAACACGACCGCTTTCACTTTTTCATCATTGCGTGCTTGACGCAGCAAGCTTGCGACCGTGTCACCACCAACAGTTCCGCGAGGTTGTTGACCGTCCATAATCGCGCCACTGGCTAGAACAACGGCGATGTCGTGTTGAGGTAGTGTGTAATCAGGACGAATCGTTGCAAGGTAGTCGTAGTAACCAATCGCGTTGTAGCTGTCTTTGCCGTCGCTACCAAACTGTTTTGCAAATAGAGTGCGAATGTCTTGGCGTGTCGCGAGTTCATCCACTAGCCCCAATTTGACTGCGAGCTGAGCAATATCGCCATTTACAGACTTCATCTCGTTAATCAGCTCATCCATGGTTGGATTAAGCACTTTCGCATCAATGTTTCGGTTTGTTGTTACGTCATCAACAAAAGCACTCCATAATTGAGTAACCCAACGTGTTGCTGACTCTTTCGCCGCATCGGACATGTCATCACGAATAAAAGGTTCGATAGCGGATTTATAAGTACCTACGCGAAAAACATGAGTAGAAACGTCAAGCTTTTCAAGTAACGTTTTGTAGTACATTGAGTAAGCGCTGTAACCTTTAATCAATACACCACCATCAGGTGCCAGATAAACTTTATCGGCGTAACTTGCCAAGTAATATTGGCTTTGGTTGTAGAAATCACCTACGGCGTAAACGGGTTTGCCTGATGCTTTAAATTCGTTCAACGCTTTCGCGATGTAACGTAGTTTCGTGAGATTTGTTTCTGGCATGTCTCGCAGTGCTAGCACTAATCCAGACACTTTAGGATCGTCTTTCGCGTAGCGAATAGTATCAACGATATCGAAAAGGACGTTTTCTTTCGGTAACTCATTACCCAAAAGGGAACCAGCAAAAGAGTCCATTGGGTTTACATAACGTCTTTGTTCGACAATTGGGCCTGAAAGGTTCATCACCAATGCCGATTCTTTTTCGACGACAGGTTGACCGTCTCCGGTATAAGTAAAGGCAAAGTAGAAAACGGCAATCATCAGCAAGAAAATTAGGTTTGCCAGTGCGAGTCTGATGAAAGTGATACTTTTCCATATCCCTTTAAATATCAAACCAATAAATTTGAAGAGTTTTTTCATCTTGTCTCCATAACGAGATAGTTACGCCGAGTCTAACAAAGTATGGGTTCTTATCTCTAAGATCTCAAAAGATAACATTTTTTTAGCTTATCACGACCACTCAACAATTGGCATATTTTCACACGAGATTGATCGGTGTTACAAAAATGTAAACGCTTGTTTGATTTTTTGGTTGAGCAGGCTTAATCTGGTCAGACCATGATAATAACAATGGATGTTAAGTGATGTCTGCCATGTACCCAAACCTATTAAAGCCACTGGATCTCGGTTTCACACAATTACGAAACCGAGTTCTGATGGGATCAATGCACACGGGCTTAGAAGAGCACAAAGAAGGATTACAGAAGCTCGCTGCTTTTTATGAAGAACGCGCGAAAGGCGGTGTCGGACTGATTGTAACCGGAGGTTTTTCTCCTAACTTACGCGGTCGTTTACACCCGTTGAGTGCTGAATTCAGCAAGCCAAAACATGCTAAAGCCCATAAAGTTGTGACAGAAGCGGTGCACAAGCACGGTGGTAAAATTGCGTTGCAAATTCTCCATGCTGGGCGTTATGCAATGCATCCATTCTCGCAAAGTGCATCTGGCATTAAAGCGCCAATTGCAAAGTTTGCTCCGAGTGAAATGAGCGACCGCCAGATAAAGAAAACCATCGACGCGTTTGCTAATAGTGCGGAGTTAGCACAGCTTGCTGGTTATGATGGCGTCGAGTTAATGGGCTCGGAAGGTTACTTGATAAACCAATTCTTATGTAAACGTACAAATATGCGTTACGACGAATGGGGTGGCAGCTATAAAAAACGTATGCGTTTTCCGCTAGAAATTGTTAAAGCGGTACGCAAGGCGGTAGGTGACAAGTTCATCATCATCTTCCGTCTTTCTATGCTGGATCTTGTCGAGCAGGGCAGCACTTTTGAAGACGTTATCGAATTGGCGAAAGCACTTGAAGAGGCTGGCGTCACGATTATTAATACGGGTATCGGTTGGCATGAGGCTCGAATTCCGACAATTGCGACTCAAGTACCACGCGGTGCGTTTACATGGGTTACGGAAAAAGTTAAACCTCACGTTTCGGTTCCTATTATCACTTGCAACCGTATAAATACGCCAGATGAAGCAGAACGTATTTTATCTTCAGGTCATGCCGACATGGTTTCGATGGCGCGCCCATTCTTGGCCGATCCTTACTTTGTTGCTAAAGCCGAACAGGAAAAAGCGCAGTTTATTAATACGTGTATTGGTTGTAATCAGGCGTGTCTAGATAACGTGTTTAAAGGTAAGCGCGCCAGTTGCTTAGTGAACCCTCTAGCGTGCTATGAAACCGAAATTGTTGTTGAACCAGCCTTTAAAAAGAAAAACATTGCAGTTGTTGGTGCTGGACCTGCGGGCTTGGCTTGTGCGACCACACTGGCTGAACGTGGCCATAAGGTTGATCTGTTCGAAAAGAACGACCGCATCGGTGGTCAGTTCCGTCTTGCGATGCAGATCCCTGGTAAGGAAGAGTTTCGAGAGACGATACGATATTTCGCTAACCGTATTGATGAAACAGGCGTGAATCTGCACTTATCGACGGAAGCGAACTATGACTTACTCACAGAATACGATGAGATAGTGATGGCATCGGGTGTTGAGCCACGTAAAGTCAATATTGATGGAATTGAAAACCCAGAGAAAGTCGTCGACTATCAAACTCTCATTCGAGACAAAACGCCAGTCGGTGAGAAAGTGGCTATCGTTGGTGCTGGTGGCATTGGCGTAGATGTCGCGACCATGCTCACAGAGCCAGTTGGACAAACGTTGGATGACTGGTTGCATGAATGGGGAATCGACAAGGAGATGTCTCAGCCGGGTGGTTTATATCCTTACCCTGATGCGGTCAGCGATAAAGAAGTCTGGGTACTTCAGCGTCGTAAAGGTCGTGTAGGTAAAGGTCCGGGTAAAACGACAGGTTGGATCCATAAACGTACCCTTGAAAAACGGGGCGTACATTTAGTCGGTGGCGTGTCTTACGATAAAATTGATGATCAAGGTTTGCACATTCATGTAGATGGAAAAGAACAATTATTGAACGCGGACAAAGTCGTCATTTGTGCTGGGCAAGAGTCTGTACGTCCGTTTGAAGATAAATGGTCTGAACTTGAAGAGAAGATTCATATCATTGGCGGAGCTGACCATGCGGGTGAACTTGATGCTGTGCGTGCGATTCGTCAAGGTGTTAAATTGGCGGTAAAACTCTAGCTTTTTAATGTGTGTTTACCATGAAAGCTGCGCTTTGAGCGCAGCTTTTTTTGTATAGAACTAGTCACTGATATCTGGCAGTTGTTTGGCCATTACTACGCCAACAAAAGTAATAAAAGAGAACACTAACACCACAGCTGAAAGGCTCAAGAAGTTCGACATAACACCAAGAGAGCTCATTAGAAGTAGCATTATCCCAACCACTGTGTTACTCACGGCTACATAGCTCGTCCGTTTGTCACCTTCTGCGATATCAACTAAATAGGTTTTTCGTCCGACTCGTATTCCGTCGTGGGCAATACAAACACAAAAGTAAAGCAGAGGAATCACGAATAGGAAGCTTTGGCTAGCGGTGACCCATGTATCGTAAACAAATAACACAACACCAAGTAGCGCGCTCATCATTGCGCCTATGACCATCACACTGCGGCTAGAGCGATCGGACATTCTTCCCCAGAAAGGACCTGACACAAAGGAGGCTAAGCCACTCGCAAACATAAAGAGAGCTAGCACCCAGAGCTGTCCACCCAGAGATTGCTGTGCCAGCACAACGTAGTACGGTGCACTCAGCGCAGAACATAAAAATAGTGTCCGCGTGATAACGAATCGACGAAAGGTCACGTCGGTCTTAAGTAACGCGAGTTGTTTAAATGCTTCGAGGACGCCATTTCGACCACCGTCTACCTCACCGGCATACTCATTAATTCGCGCATAGACGAATGCCGCGATGAGCCATATGACGCCCGCTAAGCCTAAACTCAGACCGTAAAAGCGCTCTGTCGGCTCTACGTCCCATAACCAGGCTAGTGCCAGAAGGCTCGCGAAAAGCAGCGTAACCAGGCCAGCAGCGCTTGAAGACCAGCCGTTGACTTGACCTCGTTGGTTTTTAGGGATGGTTTTGCCCAATACATCTTTTGATGCGACGGAATTTAAACCGCGTGAGAGGCTGAAGATCACAAGGCATGCAATCACACCATAACCCGCAGCTGCTCCTGTTAGAGTTAATGCGACCAATCCGATTGCAAATATGGAAAGAGCCTGCAAGATACTGCCAATTACCCAGACCCATTTTCTTACTGGAATGCGTCGGATGTAGTGCGCGATGCTAAGTTGTGGGATAAGGGATCCTGACTCACGAATAGGAACCAGCCAACCAATTAAGTAAACCGGAGCCCCGAGACTTTGTAGTATCCACGGCAACGTGACTTTAGGATTGATTAACGCATCGCCGACTTTCGTTAAAAATTGAGCGAGAATGATTTTAAGAAAGTTGCCGGGAACTTGATGACAAGCTGATTCAGGAATCGCCTTACAGGCACGGGCATCTTCGTCATTAACGATCTTTTCGTAAATGCTGTTTTGTTTGTCCTTGTTCATCAACCTGCCTATGTTCAACTTATTCATTTCGCGAATAAATTAACATTAAACCCAGATTGATGTTAAGTGAAGCACGTTATCAAGCCCACAGAAAACCGGTTGTTATTCGCAGGAGCAGATTGTGCTAAAGTGGCGTAAACAAAATAACAACGATATTCAATAAGGATTCTTTCATGGACGCTCTCGATCTTTTGCTCAATCGCCGATCTATCGCGAAGTTATCCGCGCCTGCACCAGAAGGTAAAGCTCTTGAGAACATCATTCGTGCTGGCCTTCGTGCGCCTGACCATGCGGGATTAACCCCTTGGCGTTTCGTTATCGCACAGGGCGATGGTTTGAAAAAACTGTCAGATATCTTGGTAAAAGCGGCAGAAGCTGAAAATAGTGATGAAGCGGTGGTCGAAAAGGTAAAGAATGCCCCATTTCGCGCACCAATGGTGATCACGGTGATTGCTAAAGTAACAGAACATGAGAAAGTACCAGCACTAGAGCAACACTTATCTGCGGGATGCGCTGTACAAGCGATGCAAATGGCAGCCGTAGCACAAGGCTTTCAAGGATTTTGGCGCTCAGGTAAGTGGATGTTCCATCCAGAAGTTCATCAAGCATTTGGTTTAGAAGGTGACGATGAGATTGTTGGTTTCTTGTACTTAGGCACGCCTGGTTGTACACCGATGAAAGTTCCTGAGCGTGACCTTTCTCAGTTTGTTGAATTTCTATAACTGAAAACTTAAATAAATTGACTGTTTATTTATACAGTTTTTCTTGATTTATTAGGGCTACATTCGATAATGTGGCCCTAATTATATTTATTTCCAAAACGTTATGTCTCGTCTGTTTATTGCTGAAAAACCAAGTTTAGGCCGTGCGATTGCCGCTGCACTGCCAAACCCTCAAAAGAAAGATCAAGGATTCATCCGCTGTGGGAACGGGGATATCGTTACTTGGTGTATCGGCCACTTACTCGAACAAGTCGAACCCGACGCTTACGATGAGCGTTATAAAAAGTGGAATATGGCAGATTTACCAATTGTTCCGCAGCAATGGCAGCTCAGACCGAGGAAAAGTGCAAGTAAGCAATTAACAGTGATTCGCAAATTGCTCAAAGAAGCTAACGAAGTCATTCATGCAGGAGACCCTGACCGCGAGGGGCAGCTGTTAGTTGATGAAGTCCTCGACTATTGCAAGTTATCTAAAACCAAGAAGGAATCCACACAGCGTTTGCTGATTTCCGACTTGAACTTACCTGCGGTTAAACGTGCACTCAGTTCTATGCGCAGTAATCGAGAGTTTATCCCACTTTCAGTTTCTGCATTGGCCCGCTCTCGGGCTGATTGGCTGTATGGTATGAACATGTCTCGTGCTTATACCTTGCTTGGTCAAAAAGCAGGGTATCAAGGTGTTCTCTCGGTAGGACGAGTGCAAACGCCAGTTCTTGGCTTAGTGGTGCGTCGTGATGAAGAAATCGAAAACTTTGTCCCGAAGGACTATTTTACCCTACATGCTCTGATCCCATATCAAGATGCCAATGGTACTTTTGATATTCGTGCTCGTTGGAAGCCAAGTGAGGCATGCAAGCCTTGGCAGGACGAAGAAGGTCGAGTATTAAACCGTAAGTTGGTGGAAAATGTTGCAAACCGTATTGCAAATCAACCCGCAAAAGTGACAGAGTCGGAACAAAAGCAAACCAAGCAATCAGCACCATTACCCTATTCGTTATCTGCTTTACAGATCGATGCCGCGAAGCGCTATGGTATGAGTGCGCAACAAGTACTAGATACTTGTCAGGCATTGTATGAAAAGCACAAGCTGATCACTTACCCGCGTTCAGATTGTCGCTATTTACCAATGGAACACTACTCACAAGCAGGGACGGTGACAACTGCTATTGCGAATAACGCAAAAGAGTTGCAAGTTGCCGTTCAGGGAGCAGACTTAACATTAAAGTCCAAAGCCTGGAACGATAAAAAAGTGGATGCGCACCATGCGATTATCCCTACACCGAAGCAAGCTAATGTGAATGCGCTTTCCGGCAATGAGATGAAAGTGTATCAATTGATTGCGCGCCAGTACCTCATGCAGTTCTATCCGGCGGCGGTTTACGCAGAAGCGAAATTGGTTTTCGATATCGCTGGTGGTACGTTTGTCGCGAAAGGTCGTCAGTTAGTTTCGCCGGGTTGGAAAGCGCTAATGGGCAAAACTGACAAGGAAGATGAAGGTATTGATGCCGTGCCACCGCTACCCGAAGGCACCGTGTTAACTTGTCGTGAAGGGGAAATAAAAGACCGAAAAACCGAGCCACCAAAGCATTTTACCGAGGCATCGCTGTTGCAAGCGATGACCGGGATCGCCCGTTATGTTGCGGATAAAGAACTGAAAAAAATCCTTCGTGACACTGATGGGCTAGGCACGGAAGCGACTCGCGCTGGTATTTTGGACACGCTGTTCAAACGCCAACTGCTTACGCGTCAAGGTAAGTCAATTCTCAGTTCTCCTGCGGGAAGAGGTCTCATTCATGCCTTGCCAGAAGATTCAACATACCCTGATATGACGGCTCATTGGGAGCACCAGTTACAAGGTATGGCAGAGAGAAATCAAGCATATCAGCCGTTCATGCAAGCACTGGAACAACGCATTGATAGCTTGATGGCACAAGTAAAAGCAGGCCCTATCCCTGATTCATTACGTCATCTACCCAAGGTGGAACGTCCTGCGTTTAAACGTAAAAAGCGCAGTTATTCAAAGAATGGTGGCGCGACTAAATCTCGTGCAACCAAAGGTAAGCAGGCATAGGACAAGCGCGGCGTAATTAAACTCCGCGCATGCTTGAAAATAGATTACTCGAACAGATCACCGTGGTTTTGGATCGCGCCTCTTACTTCACCTTGAGTTAACACGCGTTTGTCCAGTACCTCTTTCACCTGGTTGCCCAAGTCAACTAATGTATCTCGATTCGCTTGAGTTTGGCGTTTACCAGCACTTCTCAAGCAGTAATTTAGTTCGTGCTCTTCGCTAAAATTAACCAAATCCCTATCTGCTGCCATCGAGCTTTCTCCTTATTTGTTCTACTTTTTCCTAAGTCTGGATTGGATGTAGATAAATTCAAGTTAGATTGCGCGAATTATGCTGGTGGATCACTGATGAACATTATGTTTGCCAACCAAGTCACGATTATGAAGCCTGGCTTTGATGATATTTGGTTTAGTGATGGTTGTGTCTTAATGCTGCTACCAAGGTAACTCAGTACCATCGTAGTTAATAAATCGACCTGAAAGCTGCGGTGTGCTCAGTTCTATCACGTTCGCGAGGCCCTGTGCGGAGGTTTGCGTATCTATCAAAGCATTTGGCCCGCCCATCGCCGTTTTTACCCAACCAGGGTGAAGCGCCAAAACAGTAAACCCTTCAGGTGTTAAATCATTACTTAAGCTTTTAACAACCGAGTTAAGCGCCGCTTTCGATGAGCGATAAATATAGCCGCCACCGGACGTATTTTCGGTCATACTGCCGACTTTTGATGAGATACAAGCAATCTTTTTCATCTTGCCTTGTTGTAAGCGAGGGTAACAGTACTCAACCAGTTTTAACGGAGCAATGGTGTTTACTTCGAAGACTTTACGCCATACTTCTACGTCAGTATTTCCAAAGCCATATCCCTTGGGGCCGTAATATCCTGCATTATTGATGAGTAAGTCGATGGCAGGGAGTTTATCGGCAAGCTTAGCGACTTGTTCGTAGTGCGTGACATCCAGTTCGTGCAAAACTAGATTGCTGAATTGTGAGGCTAGAGTTTGTAGTTCTGAACTGTTCTCTAAGGAACGGCTAGTAGCATGTACTTGGTGGCCTTGCTTCAGGTACAGCTCAGTTAAGCTAAGGCCAATGCCGCGATTTGCTCCGGTAATAAAGACGGTTTGACTCATACAAACACCTATGTTTTTTTGATTTCAGTTGAAAGTCATTGTGTTAGCTAAGCACAATAAAATCAACCAACCACCACGCACCAACAACGAGAGATGAAAATAGGGACAGAGCACAAAGAGAGCCAAACAGTGCGCCGAGAATAGCAAAGAAAGTAGAATTCATATGTATATTAAATTTAATTGATATTGAAAATCATTATCAATTAAATTGCGTTTTATTCAACCCTTTAAGTTGATACTATTTCGTTACCATTGTTATTAAGAATTTCTCATGCTGCCATTTATCTACCACCCGATTTATTCTCAACTTGAGTTGCCAGAGGGGCATCGTTACCCAATTATGAAATACCAGTACCTCTATGAATCGGTATTGGTGCATATAGAGAAAGATAACTGGAAAGAGCACACGCAGTTTTTCCAGCCCGAAGCATTAACTGTTGGGGAAGTAAAACGTGTTCATGACGAGGAATACGTCGAGTTACTTGTTAGTGGAAACATGCCAGCTGCGAAGATGCGCCGAATAGGTTTTCCTTGGAGTGAGTCTCTCATTACCAGAACGCTAACGTCAGCAGCGGGCACGGCTCTGACCGCAAAAAAGGCACTTGAGTACGGTGTGGCCATTCATTTGAGTGGTGGGTATCACCACGCACACAAAGAGTTTGGCAGTGGTTTTTGTTTATTTAATGACTTAGTGATCGCGGCCAGGCAAGCGCTCGAAGTCGAGCATGTCGATAAAGTATTGATCATTGATAGTGATGTTCACCATGGGGATGGAACAGCAACTTTATGTGACGATGAGCCAGATATCATCACGCTTTCTTTCCACTGTGATAAAAACTTCCCAGCGAGGAAGCCTCAGTCTGATCTCGATGTGCCTTTGGTGCGAGGAACAGGTGATGAGGACTTTTTAATGGCGTTTAAAGAAGTGGTCGATATGGCACTTAATCTTCATCGCCCTGATTTAGTTATCTACGATGCTGGTGTCGATATACATCAAGACGATGAGTTGGGATATTTTGATGTTTCGACGCAAGGGATTTTAGAACGTGATAGATTTTTAATGCAAACAATGAAATCTCGAGGTATTCCTGTCGCAGCTGTCGTTGGAGGTGGATATCGAACGAATCATGCTGACCTCGTCCCAATCCATTTGCAGCTTATCAATGCCGCTAAAGAAGTCTTTGTTGATGAGTAGATACAACTAGACGTAAATATCAAATTGATTCAACACTGGAACGAACGAAAAGGGCATTAATTTTTTGTGGGTTCTTTCTGAGTGTGGCGGAGTGCTTAGTTGCGTTCAAGAAGTGATAAGCGATTTGTACAAATCTTTTTAAGTCTGGAGATGCGAAAAAGCCCGCTAATTTCTTAGCGGGCTTTTTCTAAAAGTGGCGGAGAGATAGGGATTTGAACCCTAGATACGCTATTAACGTATGCCGGTTTTCAAGACCGGTGCTTTCAACCACTCAGCCATCTCTCCGTTGTTGAGGCGCATAATATAAGGCTTTGAAAATGTTGTAAACCCCTAGTTGAACTGATTGGATGTTTACTGCGCAAATTTGTGGTTTGTGTTGTTTAAATAAACAAAAAACTCCCCAAAAAGGGGGAGTTTGAATAGTATATGGATTGCTAAGTATTAATCGTTTTTAGAATAAAAACGCTGTAACTCAGTTAAACCTTGCATCAAAACTGGCAACTTCGGTGCATCATCTCGAAGTCGTTTGTAGTTTTTGTCATACAGCTTGTAGTTGCCAAACTTATCGATCACTGTGGTTTGTGAGCTAGTAATTAAGGCAAGCTCGCGAGTATCGCCCGCCAAGATCCAGCGACGACGACTTTCATCGAATAGGTTGCGACCACTACTGTAATCATATGGGTTGGAAGATACGCCGAGCATATCTTGCAACAGTGTAACTGAGAGGTCCAAGTGACTTGTGCTGTGATTAAATTCGCCAGCCAGCATTCCAGGCCAATGGATCACCATCGGAACTTGTAATTGATAACGGCTGTAGTTGCTGTTTGCTCCCCAGCTGTTCGTATTGGTTTCGTTAAATTCACTACCGTGATTAGAAGTGATGATTACGATGGTGTTTGTCAGTTGTCCCGTCGTTTCTAGTTCATCAATAATACCGGCGATAGTTCTATCCGCCGACTTCACTGCATATTCATAAGCTTTTTTGAATCGCTCACTTGCGGGCATTTCTTCGTCATTATTTGAAGGAATCGATTCAAAATTATCAACGGTGGTGACTTCGATGTAACTAAACCATGGCTGACTTGCTTTCTCTGCTAACCATGTATTCCAGTTTGCGATAGATTGTTTATCGGTATGAGCTTGCGTGCCATCTAGGTCTTCCGCTAAGTTCAAGTCGCGGAAAATAATTTCTGAGTAGAGATCATCTTCAAACCCACTGCCACTGAATAAACCAAAGTTGTAGCCCTGATCTTTCAGTACATCGAGCAATACTGGGGAAGCACCTTGCGCCTTGATGCTTGATGCATAACTGGTCGGTAAGCCATAGAACAAACCAAAGGCCCCGTATGTATCATTACTTGAGCTGTAATGATTACGGAAGTTCTGATTGTTTTCAGCAAACTCATAGAGGTTAGGCATCTCTTCTTGGTTCAGCGCATCCGCTCGTAAATTGTTTATGCTGATCATCAACACATTGAGCTTATTAACTCGGCGGTTAAACTCAAGCTTTTCAAGAGGGTAGTTGACTAACTCTACGTTGCCTTCGTTTTCTGCCAAACGTTTTAGGTATTCCTCACGGTCAAGTAGACCATGTTTTTCCATAAAACTCTTCGCCGTCATCGGGTAAGACAAAGGGAAGTTTGAACGCTGGCTAGTAATTGGGTTGTAAAAATACGCATCTGCCCAAATGTAAACCAAATGGCTGGTCATAAAGCTGAGGAAAAAGACGGCCGCGAGAGGGCGTCCTACGTGCTTATGAGATAGTTTGCGCTGTTTTCGCCATACCCATTCGGATAGTGCGAGTTGAATAAGGAAGAGCAGCGGCATCACAACAAATAAATGTTGTAGGTCAGTGCTGAGTGCACTTTTGTCTTCGCTGAATAGTAACTCCCAGACAACGGGAGTTAAGTGCAAATTGATCGACTGATACGCTTGGGTATCAATTAATAATATGGTTTGCCCAACGGTTGCGAAAATCACTGCCACCAAACGGAACAACTTCCGCGATGGCAGGATAAACGTCAACGGGAATAGAACAAGCAAGTAAAGTGCGAAAACTAGAAAGCCAAAGTGACCAACCCAAGAAACCGCCAGATAAAACTGACCAAGTAACGTCTCGGGCCAAGGAGACTGAACAATGTAGCGTGTGCCTATCAACATCGATGCAACGATATTGAAGAATGCAAACCAGTGACCCCAACCAACTAGTCGAGATACACGTTCGCCGTATGAGTTTCCGCTGTCTACCATGTATGTGTTCTATTGTCCGTGATTAGTGTGTTTTTGGTGTTTCTAAAGAAGACATCAGCGCCTGAGCAAATTTTTCAGCAATCGCTTTGCGTTGTGAAGCAGCAACACGTTGATTTAAGACATTGGTTGCGATATTTCCGGCAATCATTAGCGTCAACTCAGGAGAAGCAGCGTGTTTTTCAAGAACTGTTGCTACTTCAGCAAGAATTTTTTCTACTTGCTCGTCAGTATATTTAGATGTAATCGGCATAAAGACTCTAATAATGATAGTAAAAGCGGCTTATGATAACCTACAATGCCCATCAACTAAAACCTTGTAGCAAGATAAAATCACTATGAGTCTTCATCTTTCAAACGTTATTCTGCATCAACTGTGCAAAAACGATCAGGACGAGCTGGTTGTAAACTTTCGTCCAGCATCATTAGAGAACGATGCATCTACAGAAAACTTAGTCGCTGAGCTTCACCGAGTATTCCATTCTAAAGCTGGTAAAGGTTTTGGCGCTTTCCAGTCAGACAGCGAATTTCAATTTTGGCTTCAAGAAATGCGCAAAGGAGAGCGAGATTTTTACGACTTCTCACAAATTAGTGCAAATCGCTTGAAAGAAGAGTTGATTAAGTACCCATTTGCGGATGAAGGTATCTTGGTTTTCGCTGAGTATCAGAGTTTAGCAACGGACTACTTGTTCATCGGTATCTTACCAATGAATCAAAGTTTAAAAGTGACCGAAGGTTTGGACATCAGTGCGACAGATTACTTAGATATCACCAAAATGGATATTGCCGCACGCATCGACCTGTCGAGCTACGAGACCGACAAGGAATCCAATCGTTATCTGCAATACATTAAAGGACGCGTTGGCCGTAAAGTGGCGGACTTCTTTCTAGATTTTCTGCAAGCGGATATTGGCTTAGATACTAAACAACAAAACTTAGTGTTGATGCAGGCGGTGGATGATTTTTGTGCTGACTCGAAGCTAGAAAAGCAAGAAGTGAACGAGTACAAGAAACAAGTTTACGACTACTGCAATGAGCAAATTAAATCCGGTGATGAAGTTCAAATCTCAGAACTTTCCGGAGAGCTTCCTCAAAGTCAAGATGGCACGAGCTTTATGGATTTCACCAAAGAGCAAGGGTACGAACTTGAAGAGTCTTTCCCAGGTGATCGTGCGACGGTTCGCAAACTGACTAAATTTGTTGGAGCTGGTGGTGGTTTGAATATTAGCTTCGATAGTCTCTTACTTGGCGAGCGTATTTTTTATGATCCAGAGACGGATACCTTAACGATTAAAGGGACGCCTCCAAATCTAAAAGATCAGTTAAGTCGCAATTAAAATCATATCGTTAAATAAAGAGAGCAAACGGCTCTCTTTTTTTATGTGAATAAGAAACATCCATAGTATATGCTTGTAATTAATGGAGATATGCGAGGGGCAAGTGTTGCTGAAGCTAAAAGAAGGAATACGGCGGTTTGTTTGGTTCTGGTTCGTTTTGTGGTGTGTTTTAGCACTTGGCATTTGGCTGCAAGCCAAACAAACGATTCAAACGATTTCGACTGTAAATGAGTTAGGAAGTAAAGTTGAAGAAGTCAGGCACTTTTTTAACTTCGATCTGCCTTACCGTGTTAAACACGTCGACCAAATTTCACTGAAACTTCAGTTGGCTTATGCAGTTCGCTTACAGCTTGAAAGTGAGTTTTCTGAAGGGAAAATCACACCAGACATCACTCAATTACTTTATACGACCGACCGATTTTTAGAAAGTGCTCGAGCTTTTGTAAGAAGTGACAGTGAATTGGTTTCGTTAGCAGAACAGTTACGAAGCAGCCGTGCTCGAACAGAAAACTCTGAGCAAATTCAGGCAATGTACTATCGCTTAGGTGCGCTTGTTTTTGAGTCTGTCTTTAGTGACTCTGCAACGAATAGCGATACTTACCGTGACTTAGACCGACTTTTTATTGAATCAGAGACGCTCTCTCCCGAAGAGCGAAGTGCTCTTCAGCGCCAGCTTGCTCAAACCTCAAGCGCACTATCTGCTCAGGCACAGGGCAGTTATTTATCCAATCACCTGCTTAATCCAGATTTCCCGAACCAGTTAACTTCGATAAATGATCAGTTGGAACAGAAGCTAATGACTTTTATTGTTTGGTTGTCTGTAATCAGTGGTTTGCTCCTTTTCCTCATTTCATGGGGAGCCTTCTCCCCAAAAACGATTCAACCGATACCACTACCCAGAACCGATGATAAAAAGTCAGAGCAAGTTGGCGATGATGAAAATGGAGCTAACGCTGTTCCCTCAGCTCAGTCAGAAAATTTTCAAAACGTCCAAATGAACGAAGAAAGTTGTAATGAGGTGAATTCATCACAAGTGGAAGTAGTGGAACGTGAGCCGTACATAGATATCAATAAAATGTTAGATTCTCTGTCTGGTGACGAGGGCGCTGTGCGGATGTTACTGGAGGTCTTTATTCAGGATCACTCTGGCGATGGCACTAAAATGTATCAGCTGTTAGAAGAGGATAAAGAGCAAGCGCAAAGAGCCGCACACAGTCTTAAAGGGGTCTCAGGGAGTTTAGGTGCAATGCCATTGCACTGTATTTCGGGTGATATTGAACTGTTGATTAAACAAGGGCAAAAAGTGCCGGAAGAGAAGTTGGCATGTTTAGATGATGTCCTAAAACAAACCATACTTTTTGCTAATAATGTTCTCAATAGTGAAAAGATAACAGAAGCGCTAACAGATTGATATTGCTCTGACTTAATGTCATAAGAGTTGAGGTAATAAAGGCTCGAACTATATGACTTAGTTCGCTTTATTCCTGTTCTATACAATTTGTTAAAGGTGTTTTCATGTCCGTTCGCCGAATGTCTTCAATGATGTTGATAGGGCTGGTTATGATGCTTTCAGGGTGCTCCCTGCTCGAAGTCAAGATCGAGAGTCAAACCGTCCCTCTTACCAAACAAGAGCTCAATATGCGTCTTTTGACTCGTGAGTATGCGCAGCAGTTTTTTGCTCAGGTTGAGCAAGCAGCAGATGCACTACACGAACAATATGATCCTCATGATAAAGTTCATCAATCTTATATTTTACTTTGGAAGATAAATGCTGAAGAAGGCATCCAAGCTTCTGCGTATCAAGTGTCCCCAATGGCTGCACTGATTGATACATGGACTTTCACGCTGCAAATGGAACAGTTCTTTACTACCGCTTCTGGTAATGAGCTCTTTGCGTCTGATGAGGCCAAGTTAGTTTCCGTTTATTTAGCGAAAGAGGTAGATAAACTGGCTCAATCTTTATTGAAGAAAGAAGCATACATCAAGACACAAACGTTTGTTGCAGAGTTCGCCAAGCAGCATCCATTCGCTGATTTAAGCATGATTAGGACTCCGGCTTACCGTAGGTGGTTAGATGCAAACCAAATTAGCGAAGAGGAAGCCGTTACAACGCTAGGCACGATGCCAGAAGCACTTGGGGATGTCTCTGATCGTCTAAGTCTGGTATCAGAACAGACACCAAAAATTATGACGTGGAAAGCGCAGTTGTTGGCCTTGAATAGCTCTGCCAGTATCGAAAAAGTCAATGCGGCGCTCAATAGTTTGCAAGTTACCGCTGATTCGATGAGGGATTTTATCGATAACAACCCAGAGTACATGCGTTATTTGGCAGAACAAATGGCGCTGGAGTTACAACCTTTGGTTGACGATATCGATCAAAGGACGGAGGCGCGTTTATCTCAGTTGGGTGAAGAACGCCAAGCTATAGAGCTGATGGTTGCCAGAGAGCGCCAATAAATCGCACAGATCATTACCCATGAGCGCGAGAAGTTTGCTCAAGATATGGATCGAGTGTCGCAAGAGGTTGTGAATCTCGCAATGACTAAGCTGATTGAACTTGTCAAAAGTACCATCATCTACTTTATTCTGTTCATTGCCGTTATATTCTTTGCACCGCTTGGCTTGGGCTATTGGTTTGGGAAGCGTTCAGCCGTGAAAACGCCAGTCAAACAAAGCTAACGATTTGTTTTGGAAATAAAAAAAGAGCGCTTTAAAGCGCTCTTTTTTAGTATTGAATTCGGAAGAGAGGTTCTTCCTATCTCTGCGAAGTTAAGCGGTTTGCTGCTTTAATTCGCCTTCAGCTTCTTCAACTGCTTCTGCTGTTGGTTCGCACTTATCAACAAACCAACCCATGTAAGAAGTGAAGATCGTTACGATGATACATACAAAACTCAGCCACATGAACGGGGCATAAGACAGTGTAGCAACACCCAAAATACTGGCCATGTAGATACCGTTGTCACTCCAAGGGACCATACCTGAGGTTAGCGTGCCGCCAAATTCTGCGTTACGAGACAAATTCTTACGTTTGTAGCCTAGACGGTCATAGTTCTTCGCACAGATTTTTGGGGTCAGAATAAGTGAAACGTACATCGCTGAACCAAATACGTTGCCCATAAAGGCCGTACCAATTGTGCTTGTTGCCAATGAACCTGCACTTTGAACGCGTTTTTCAAACAGCTTCGCGATAGTCTCTAGCACGCCTACTTTATCTAGTAGACCGCCAAAACCAAGGCCGAATACGATAACCGCTACCGACCCAAGCATTGAAGACATGCCGCCACGGTTAAGGATTGAGTCAATGAAATCTACGCCAGATGAGATTGCAAACGGAGCCCAAGCCGTGTTGAACGCGGTTAGGAAATCGACATCTTGGATCATCACTGCCCAAATAATACCTAGCAGAGAACCAAAACTGATCACTGGGAATGAAGGCATACGCATCGCTAGAAGTGACAATACGATGATCACAGGAACAAATGAGTAAGGGGTGATGTAGAACTGCTGTTCCATCGCTTTAATGACAGAGTCTACCTGGCTCATGTCAACTTGACCTGCGTAGTGGAAGCCAAATGCAGTAAACATAATGCCTGTAATAATGTAGCTAATGAGTGCTATCGGCAACATGCCTTTAATATGTTCCATCACTTCAACGTTAGACATAGATGAAGCAAGGATTACTGAATCCGATAGAGGCGACATTTTGTCACCAAAGTAACAGCCTGAAAGTACGGCACCTGCAGTGATTGGCGCAGGAACACCAAGACCTTGACCGATACCCATCATTGCAATACCTGCCGTGCCAGCCGCACCCCAAGACGTGCCAGTCGCTAGCGCAGTCAATGAACAGATGATCATGGTCGCGAGCAAAAAGATGGAAGGGTGGATTGCTTTAAGGCCGTAGTAAATAATGGTTGGAACAATACCACCAGAGATCCAAGTACCTACAAGCGCGCCAACGGCCAAAAGGATTAAAACGGCTCCAAGTCCATTGGAAATGCCATTTAGTGCTGCTTTTTCCAGATCTTTATACTGATGGCCAAGCTTTATGCCCAATATCATGACAATGAACCAACCGATGTATAGCGCTAGCTGAATCGGTAGGTCTAGCTTGGCTGTGAACGAAAATGCCAGCAGGAGAAATAAACCGAGCGAGATAAATACCTGTATCAAGCTTGGTAGGCGTGGTGTAACTTGCTTCATATGTGCCTCTGTCAATCTTGGAGCAATAGAGGAAGGCGCTCCTTGTTGTAATCGCGCATAACATACATTAACAAAAATTATATTTCGAACATTTGGTGTTTTATCTTGATGTTCGTCGGTAAAAACGTTTGCTTGTGAAATTAACTGTTAGTTTGTTTTAACTTTTTTGGTTTTAAATGTTGTGTAATGTGAAATTATTGTGCTTCATGTGTTATTTTCTCATTGAGTGGTAAGACCAATTAGGGGACTAAAGTGCTTTCCCTACTTGAAAAATGGTTAAAACCGCAAACCAAACACTAAAAAATCTCGTGTAACCCGGTTTTTCAGAGGAAAAGGTTAAAAAACGCGCTTATTTACAAAATAGGGGTTGAGATTTTGCTGTGAAAAATTAACTATGGGGTAGGTTTTTTAATACATGGAGAGTTAATACGATGAGAGTTGGTTTAGTTGGTTGGCGCGGTATGGTTGGTTCAGTCCTTATGCAGCGTATGGTTGAAGAGAAAGACTTCGACCTAATCGAACCAGTATTCTACAGTACTTCTCAAGTTGGTATTCCTGCTCCTAACTTAGGAAAAGACGCAGGCTTACTGCAAGACGCATATGATATTGAAAGCTTAAAACAGCTTGATGCGGTAATCACCTGTCAAGGTGGTAGCTACACAGAAAAAGTGTTCCCTGCACTTCGTCAGGCTGGTTGGAAAGGCTACTGGATTGACGCGGCCTCTACGCTACGTATGGCTGAAGATTCGATCATCACACTTGATCCTGTGAACTTAAAGCAAATCCAACAAGGCATCCACGGTGGCACGAACACATTTGTCGGTGGTAACTGTACGGTTAGTTTAATGCTAATGGGGCTAGGTGGTCTATTTGAGAAAGGCCTTGTTGAGTGGACAAGCGCAATGACTTACCAAGCCGCATCTGGTGCTGGTGCGCAAAATATGCGTGAATTGATCTCGCAAATGGGCGTTATCAATGACTCTGTTAGCTCTGAACTTGCAAACCCATCAAGCTCTATCCTAGATATCGATAAGAAAGTCGCGGATACAATGCGCAGCGGCTCTTTCCCTACCGATAAATTCGGTGTGCCACTAGCTGGTTCGTTGATCCCATGGATCGATGTGAAGCGCGATAATGGTCAGAGTAAAGAAGAGTGGAAAGCGGGCGCCGAGGCGAATAAAATTTTGGGCTCTCAAAGTTCACCTGTCCCAATTGACGGTACTTGTGTGCGTATTGGCGCGATGCGTTGTCACTCTCAAGCACTTACTATCAAGCTTAAACAAAATGTACCAATGGACGAAATCGAAGAAATCATCGCCACTCATAACGATTGGGTGAAAGTGATTCCTAACGACCGTGACATCACTGCTCAAGAGCTAACACCGGCAAAAGTTACGGGCACAATGTCTGTACCAGTGGGTCGTCTACGTAAGATGGCAATGGGTGATGATTTCCTAAATGCTTTCACTGTTGGTGACCAACTGCTTTGGGGTGCTGCGGAGCCATTGCGTCGTACTCTGAGAATTATTCTGTCTGAGAAAGCATAATCACATCAATCCTTTATTTGATGACAAAATAAAAGAGCTCCGTAGGGAGCTCTTTTTTCATGCGTCGTCTTCCGTTCGAACGACTCTTTTGTCTGGATCGGCTAGTTCACTACCACAATGTTTACAGTAAATTGCGTCAGAGTCGTGCCCTGCGTGGGAGCAGTTTGGGCATTTCACCAATACTTTGTGCGATTGCATCTCTTGGTGCAGTTCGGCAGTGAAAATACCTGTAGGTACCGCCAAAATGGAATAACCCAGTAACATGGTGAGTGATGCAAGCCCTTTACCTAGGTCTGTTTGAGGGACCAAGTCACCATACCCAACCGTTGTGATGGTCACGATCGCCCAATAAATACTTTTAGGAATGCTAGTAAATCCGTTTTCAGGTCCTTCAATGATAAAAATCAATGAGCCGAAAATCGTTACCATAATGGCGACGGAGCTAAAGAAGATAAAAATCTTTCTGCGCGCCATAAGCAGTGAACGTAAGAGGATATTGGACTCTTGGAGGTATCGGACTAACTTGAGTATGCGGAATATTCGCATCACTCGCAGCGCCCTGATCACACCCATAAACGAAGCGGATGGGAAGAAGAGTGCTAAATAAGTGGGCAAAATCGCAAGTAAATCGACGACACCATAAAAACTCTTTGCGTAGGCGGCAGGTTTAGGAGAGCAATAAAGCCTTAGAAGGTATTCAATCGTGAATAGGCCAGTAAATGTGTATTCAATAAACTTCAGCTCTTTTTCCCACTCGGCCCGAACGGAGGGTATCGAATCTAACACCAGTACGATTAACGAGCTGATGATCGCGATAATGAGAGCAATATCGAACGTTTTACCAGCTTTGGTATGAGTACCAAAAATGGTGACATATAGAGTATGTTTAAGAGAGTCAGTCGTCATGACAAAGCGATCCATTGTTGAATCGCTCTATCATACAATTTTATAGAAACTCAGGCTAATCCTGGAAATAAGTTGCGTAAGCCATTCGCAATAAACTCTATGCCAAGCGCGCCCAATATCAAACCCATGATACGAGTAATGACGTTGATTCCAGTTTGACCTAAAAATCGTACGATCAATGGGGCAGAGCGGAACAATAGCCATGAACAAAGGCAGAACAAACCAATCGTAATACTAATGCCCACGGTATCGAACATGCTTGGGTAGCGTGCACCATAAACAATAGTCGAACTGATTGCACCAGGCCCTGCCATTAAAGGCATTGCAAGAGGGACCACACCAATCTGTTCACGACTGACGTATTCCGTTTTCTCTTGTTTGTTCTGCTTATCTTCCCCCAGTTTACCGCTCATCATCGAGAATGCGATGCTAAGTAATAGCAACCCGCCAGCGACACGAAACGAATCCAGAGAAATACTGAACATGTCTAACAGTAACTGACCAGCAAAAAGCGAAATGATCAGGATGATCGCAACAGCCACATTTGCTGTTGTTGCCGTATTGCGCTTTTCGTCTGGTGTCATATGCCCGGTTAGTGACACAAACACAGGCATGATACCAACAGGGTTTACTGCGGCGACCAAACCGAGAAAAAACTGCAAGAAGATAGCAAGTTCAAAAGTTTGCATGTTGCTTACTCATCAAAGTTCACATTAGTGAAAAGGAGAAGGGGTAATTTGGGCGTAATGTAAGGCAAAAGTTAGGTTGTAAGAAATGAAAAAAACTAACGCATTCCCTGCCATTTAAGTGAGAAAAACTAATTCTTTAATAAACTGTATCTAATCTGGAAAGGAAATGTTACGTATAAAGTTGCTGATAAATTGCACTGTTTTACATAAACGTTAACATTCGCACATTTTTGATAAAAACCAAGGTGGTTTGTAGAGAGATGTATTCGGTTCGATATACTCTCAGTAGCACAAAGAATTGGTCCTACATGTAATTTTGTTGGTCAAAAATGAAACTTTTTTACAGGTTGTTGTAGTTTCTTTTATTTATTTGTCCATTTGCTTCTTTTTTACTCAATAAAAAATGAAAGTTAATTTATTTGTTTATCAATTATTTATGTCATTTTGGTGTGATGAGGCACCACTTTGGTAGTATTTAGGTGGTGAGAACTGATCCAAGTCAATTTTTTTCACACTCTGAAATATTATACTCAGTCCTGAAAGCAATTTACTAAGACGTTTGTTTTCTAAGTGACTGATAAACAGTAAAAACGATAAGTAATAGCCTTAGTAAAAAGTTTTTAATATTTGTTAATTTTAGGAGATTCCCTATGCCTGTAACTAATATGGCTGAACTAGATGCAATGGTTGCTCGCGTTAAGAAAGCGCAAGAAGAGTTCGCTACTTACTCTCAAGAGCAAGTAGATAAAATCTTTCGTGCAGCATCGCTTGCAGCTAACCAGGCCCGTATCCCGCTAGCTCAACAAGCGGTAGAAGAATCTGGTATGGGTATTGTTGAAGATAAAGTAATCAAGAACCACTTCGCTTCTGAGTTTATCTACAACAAATACAAAGACGAACAAACGTGTGGCATCTTAGAAGAAGATGACAACCTAGGTACTATGACTATCGCTGAGCCTGTAGGCATCATCTGCGGTATCGTACCAACGACTAACCCAACTTCTACAGCGATCTTCAAATCTCTAATCTCTTTGAAGACTCGTAACGGTATCATCTTCTCACCACACCCACGTGCGAAAAACTCAACTAACGATGCAGCTAAACTCGTTCTAGATGCAGCAGTAGCAGCAGGCGCACCAAAAGACATCATCGGTTGGATCGACCAGCCTTCTGTTGAGCTTTCAAACGCTCTAATGAAACACGATGACATCGCTCTTATCCTTGCAACTGGTGGTCCAGGCATGGTTAAAGCCGCTTACTCTTCTGGTAAGCCAGCAATCGGTGTAGGTGCAGGTAACGTTCCTGTTGTTATCGATGAAACAGCAGACATCAAACGTGCTGTTGCTTCTATCCTTATGTCTAAGACTTTCGACAACGGTGTAGTATGTGCTTCTGAGCAGGCTGCAATCGTAGTTGACGAAGTATACGACGAAGTGAAAGAGCGTTTTGCTTCTCACAAAGCTTACGTACTAAGCAAAGCAGAAGCTGATAAAGTTCGTAAAGTGCTTCTTATCGATGGCGCGCTAAACGCGAAAATCGTAGGTCAGCCAGCAGCAGCAATCGCTGAAATGGCAGGCGTTAAAGTTCCAGCAGACACTAAAGTTCTTGTTGGTGAAGGTCTGGGCAAAGTATCTCACGATGACGCATTCGCTCACGAGAAACTATCTCCAACTCTAGGTCTATTCCGTGCTGACAACTTCGAAGACGCGGTTGCTCAAGCGGTAACTATGGTTGAGATTGGTGGTATCGGCCACACATCTGGTCTTTACACTAACCAAGATACTAACGCTGACCGTATCCGTTACTTCGGTGACAAGATGAAGACAGCTCGTATCCTAATCAACATCCCGACTACTCACGGCGGTATCGGTGACTTGTACAACTTCAACGTTGCGCCATCTCTAACGCTAGGTTGTGGTTCTTGGGGTGGTAACTCTATCTCTGAGAACGTAGGTCCTAAACACCTAATCAACAAGAAAACTGTAGCGAAGCGAGCTGAAAACATGTTGTGGCATAAACTACCTAAGTCAATCTACTTCCGTCGTGGTAGCCTTCCAATCGCGCTGGGCGACCTAGAAGGTAAGAAACGTGCATTCCTAGTAACTGACCGTTTCCTATTCAACAACGGTTACGCAGATGACGTAGTAAGCCTACTAAAAGCTCAAGGCATGGAAGTTCAAACATTCTTCGATGTTGAAGCTGACCCAACACTGTCTGTAGTAGAGAAAGGTGCGGCTCAAATGGCTAGCTACCAACCTGACGTTATCCTAGCGCTAGGCGGTGGTTCACCAATGGATGCAGCGAAAATCATGTGGGTAATGTACGAGCACCCAGAAACTCACTTTGAAGAACTAGCAATGCGCTTTATGGACATCCGTAAACGTATCTACAAGTTCCCTAAAATGGGTAAAAAAGCTGAGCTTGTATGTATCACTACAACTTCAGGTACTGGTTCAGAAGTTACTCCATTCGCGGTTGTTACTGACGACAAGACTGGTGCTAAATACCCACTAGCTGACTACGAAATCACGCCAAACATGGCAATCGTTGATGCGAATCTAGTAATGAACATGCCTAAGTCTCTAACAGCATTTGGTGGTTACGATGCAGTAACTCACGCTCTAGAAGCTTACGTTTCTGTTCTTGCTAACGAATACTCAGATGGCCAAGCTCTTCAAGCACTTAAGATGCTAAAAGAGTACCTACCATCAAGCTATGCGAACGGTGCAAATGACCCAATCGCTCGTGAGAAAGTACACAACGCAGCTACTATCGCTGGTGTTGCATTTGCGAACGCATTCCTAGGTGTTTGTCACTCAATGGCTCACAAACTGGGT
Source organism: Vibrio sp. 2132-1 (assembly GCF_033344315.1). NCBI lineage: Bacteria > Pseudomonadati > Pseudomonadota > Gammaproteobacteria > Vibrionales > Vibrionaceae > Vibrio > Vibrio sp. 2132-1. Next base: position 147,578 of record NZ_JAWPON010000003.1, read on the forward strand.
GCTGAGTTCCACTTGCCACACGGCCTAGCTAACGCACTACTTATCTCTAACGTGGTACGTTACAACGCGAACGACAATCCAACTAAACAAACTGCGTTCTCTCAATACGACCGTCCACAAGCACGTCGTCGTTACGCTGAAGTTGCTGACCACCTAGGCCTAAGCCAAGAAGGTGACCGTACTGCTCAGAAGATTGAACGTCTACTAGCATGGTTGGATGAACTAAAAGTTAACCTAGACATCCCAATGTCTATCCAAGCGGCAGGTGTTGCTGAATCAGATTTCGTAGCGAAACTGGATGAGCTAGCGGTAGAAGCGTTCGATGACCAATGTACTGGTGCGAACCCACGTTACCCTCTAATCAGTGAACTTAAAGATGTGTTGATGGCTTCTTACTACGGTAAAGCATTTGTTGAAGGCGAAACTTTCGAAGGTACAACTGTTATCAAGAAGAAAGCAGACCAAGAAGCAGCAAAAGCAGCACCTAAAGCAAAGAAAGAAAAAGCTGACGCGTAATTAAAAAATCGAGTGAGCAAGGTTTTCGCTAGCACGAAACCTTAATCGGGAAAAGGTTAAAGCCCCAGTCAAATGACTGGGGCTTTTTTTATTTTGGTGCAGGAGTTACATCTGGCTTGGGAAAACAGAGTTGCTGTGTATGCTTACACTTCGGTCGCAACTACTCGGCCACTGAAGTATTCATTCGCGACGATGTATGCTGTGTTGCGGACTAGTTCGTCTTGGATCTCAGCCCAGTGCCTCTCGTTGAGCTCTTCTTTTGTATGATTTACCGAGGGAATAACGCCGCCCACTCGAATGTTGAATGGTGTGAGTTCTTTTGCCCAGCTGTGAGTAAAACCTGACACCAACGCCGCCATGCTTTCAACTCCCGTAAAGTCTTCATGGTTGTCATGAGAAATGACGTTAACAATGACGCCTTTCTTGTTTCTGGCTCGAAAGCGCTCTGCTCCTACTTGGCCGTAGGTATAAAGGAAGCGTGCCGCAGACGACAAGTGATCAATGTAAGTACTCATTGGTTCTGGCGCCATTAAGCCAGGCATAGGGGAGCTGGTCCAGCAATTAACAATCACATCTGGTGTCGCACGTAGCTGTGATTCTATCTGGTCAAACAATAAGTTAATGGACGTTGTGTTATCACTACACACATTCATCGCATACACTTTGTCAGTGAAAGCGTTGATTTGCTCATAGCTCGCTCTCAAAGCGCTAGAATTTTGGTCACAAAGAATCAACGTTGCTCCAAGGTGAGCAAAGTGATTTGCACAGGTTCTTCCTATAACCGAACCTGCAGACGTGACGAGAATAATTGATTCTTTGATATCCATAGCACCTTCACTGTATCCATATGTGAAAAACAATACACCAGTGGTTTGTGCTAATAGCATGGTTGAAATTCGTTGGGTTCAGTGTGAAAGGCTTCAAACTAACGCTTTCGAGTGAGGACTATTGTGCGGTAATTTGTAAGATGTCACATTTCTGACGTGTAGGTATTGCAAGCTATTGGATAAAAAGCGGATCTCTATGCTTTAGCTTGAATTTGATGCTGACGTTGAGCCGTCACTAGCTGATTATATAGCCCAGCATCTGGGATCAGTTGTTTGTTGCGTTCGCCCAATCTGCGTCGCTCATGACCAGATAGGTTGTGATAAACCTCCTCTGGTAGGTTGAATGTGTCTTCAGGCAGGTAAGTCAGCGCATCTGGTTTTAGGTAATGGCTCAGCTTTGCGGAAGGCAATCCTGCATCGTGAAACTGTTTCGCTTGTTCAGCTGCGAGTTCATAGCTGCTGCTATCAGAACGAAGAGCTTGAGGTTGCGATAAACCCAATTGTTGGCGAAGAATACTGTCACTGGTGATGACTTCCTGGACCTCTTCAACTGGGACCACATCGCGAACATCATTAGAGAACATAGACAGAATCAGCGAAAAATCGGCACGACGACCTTCGTGAACAGCATGGTTGATACCGTTGCCGAACTGAATTTCGTTGATAATTGCAGCTTTGTCTAACGTATGAATTTGCATGATGTTCCTCGCTCGATGCTCTTTTAACGGCGTGGATACGAAAAACTTTAGTAAAAGAGGGAATTATTTAAAGGTGCTAGGGAAGGCGAAACAAAAAAGCCCGCTAAATAGCGAGCTTTTGAATAAGACTAAATTGAACTTAGGGGGGGAAGTATATTACTTCGCTAGGTTCTCAGCTACGAAGTCCCAGTTTACTAGAGCCCAGAAGCCGTTCATGTAATCAGGACGTACGTTGCGGTAATCGATGTAGTACGCGTGTTCCCATAGGTCAACAGTTAGAAGTGGTGTTGTACCTTCTTCTGTTAGAGGAGTAGCAGCGTTAGAAGTGTTAACGATCTCTAGAGAGCCATCAGCTTTCTTAACAAGCCAAGTCCATGAAGAACCGAAGTTGTTGATTGCTGAATCAGTAAACTTCGCTTTGAATTCTTCAAAAGAACCGAATGCTGCGTTGATTGCGTCTGCAACTGCGCCAGTTGGCTCGCCGCCCGCATTTGGAGCAAGACAGTGCCAGTAGAACGTGTGGTTCCAGATTTGCGCTGCGTTGTTGAATACGCCACCAGTAGAAGTCTTGATGATCTCTTCTAGAGTTTTGCCTTCGAACTCAGTACCAGGGATAAGACCGTTAAGCTTAACAACGTAAGTGTTGTGGTGCTTACCGTGGTGGTAGTCTAGAGTCTCTGCTGAGATGTGTGGTTCTAGTGCGTCTTTCGCGTAAGGAAGAGCTGGTAGTTCAAATGCCATTACTCGATTCTCCATTGATTTGAAAGGATGACCTTTCGATTGCTTCCAGTGTTTTTTTATAGCTATGTCGCCTTTAAGGCTGACTTGCTAAGTATTTTAGCAAGTTTTTACTTTATTAAAACCCCGATATGAAAATATTTTAAGAGGTTAGCAGTGGTGAAGTGCTGCATTGCTCGCCAATGAGCAACCTAAAATTAAGCCTTATTAATTATATGGTTTTTATTCTGTCGTTATTGAGTAGAATGTGGCAAATAAATAAAGTTCAAACCCATGAATGAGGAAGCGATGGAAACTATCGACAAAATCAAACAGCAGATCTCTGAAAACTCAATCCTGCTGTACATGAAAGGATCACCGAAACTACCTAGCTGTGGTTTCTCTTCTCAAGCGTCACAGGCACTAATGGCATGTGGTGAGAAGTTCGCTTACGTAGACATTCTGCAAAACCCAGATATCCGTGCTGAGTTACCAAAGTACGCGCAATGGCCAACTTTCCCTCAACTATGGGTTGAAGGTGAGCTTATCGGCGGTTGTGACATTATTCTAGAAATGTTCCAAAAAGGTGAACTGCAGCCTCTAATCAAAGAAGCAGCAGCGCGCGCTGAAGATCAAGCTGAGTAATTCGTAAATACTCACATTTAGCGATAGAATACGAAGGAGCCGTACTGGCTCCTTTTTCTTTTTAGGTTAGTGGAATGAACATAAAGCTTTGTTCTGACTGCCTATCTCGTAAACCTCGCGAAGCCATGTAAATTCCGCCTAGTGTATACAAAAACTTCAATATGCATTTTAATGCATTTTGGCGCGTAATTACGATGTATGCCGCCATCTATTTCGTAAAGTCGTTTTCAAACATCATTGCTTACAGGTCTTGACAAGGGAGTTGCTACAAATGGTATTTGGTTAAGGAATTACACTAAAGGCAATTTGAGTCCCCCAGAATTTTGAGGCCAACTTATTTCGGTACAAAATGCACTCGAAGAGTAAGCCCCATCATAAATCGGCATTGGACGCTAAAAATCAAGTTTTGGAAGGATTATGACAGTTTACAAGATAATAGATAATTTAAGAGAATTTCAAACGATCTGCTCTGGTCCCGATGAAATCGCTAGCCAGTTAGGTGACTTCGACTATTTTGAGAGGATCTTGTTACAGGCAATTAAAAATCAATCTCTGCAAGATATTTGGAAGCCTGTGGAGGTAAAGTTTCAAGATGTATTTAAGTACAATTCTCTATTGCCTGATATTAGTTTGTGGGCGCGAACATATCTTGTTTTATCTCCGAGGGCATATGAAATATTGAATGCTTATCTAACTGAACACGGAGAGTTTTTACCTGCTAACTACCAAGGTGGGCAATGGTATTTATATGCATCACTGACTTTTGGACAAGAAAACAAGAGAAAGTGCGTAGAAAAAATCGCATATGGGAGCCGAGATGGGTTAGATACCCTTGTTTTTATTGACGATGATGTTAAAGACAAAATGGTTTTCAAGTCTCGGCTAGAAGGAGCGGGCACCTTGTACTGTACAGATAAGTTTAAGGCTTTGTGTGAACAAAATCAGCTCAATGGCATCATGTTTTCTTCTAATTTGACAGACCCATTTAATTAGTGATTTTTATTAATATGAAAATACTATTTCTCTGATACTGGGGTTTGGAAGCACTGTAATGGTCGACGAGAAAATTAGCTTTCTCCTCTAAAACGCAGCTTTTTTAGGCCTGTTTCCTTCATGAAGAATGATTTGAAAAGTAACTTACCCATAGGTAGCACCTGGTAGTAAAACATGAGGAGTTGATAGATTAATGACGGTTTATAAAATTTTCGACTGTCACAATGAATATAAAATCGTGAGCACTACGCTTAGTTCTGTAGCTAGGCAGTTAGGTGACATTGATTTAATAGAAAAAATCGTTGTGCAGCCATTAGAAAACTTTTCTTTCAAAAGTATATGGGGTGAAGTAGATATTGAGTTTGAAGATGTTCTCAAGAAAGACTCATTACTTCCTGATATCAGTTTATGGTTACGGGTTTTCTTAGTGCTTTCCCCTAAAGCTTATGCATCTTTAAAAGAGCCATTGAGCAAAGTAGGCGAGTTCTTATCGATTCGTTATAAAGGAGAGGAATGGTACCTGTATACACCGTTGGAGTTTGGGCAAGAAGATGAAGATAAGTGCGTCCAAAAAATTGAATATGGCAGCTTAGCAGGTGTAGAGGTGTTAGTATTTAATGAAAGCGACGTTGCAGAAAAGGTTGTTTTCAAGTCAAAGATGCTAGGAGCGAGCTTTCTGTATTGTACTGAACATTTTAAGAGTTTGTGCGAACAAAATGAGCTAGGTGGGCTAGAGTTCTCAGCTGACAGACTTGTTTATCTAACCTAAGATCTACAATGAAACTTAACACGCCTCGTATAGACTGGCTTTAGAGCGAATTATTAAGATACAGCAGTTTTTCAACTTATGAGACTGTATAATTACTCTGAGATTTTGAAATGATTTTAAAGGTTTAATTATTAAAGTGGATATAAAGCTTTACTACGTGCATGACCCAATGTGCAGTTGGTGTTGGGGTTACAAACCAACGCTGGATAAACTAAAACAGCAACTGCCAGGTGTGATTCAGTTTGAGTATGTGGTTGGTGGTCTTGCGCCAGATACTAATTTACCGATGCCGCCCGAGATGCAACAAAAACTCGAAGGTATTTGGAAGCAGATTGAGCGCCAGTTAGGCACTAAGTTTAACTACGATTTCTGGAAGCTTTGTACGCCAGTTAGAAGCACTTACCAATCTTGTCGTGCGGTTATTGCAGCGGGCTTTCAAGACTCTTATGAGCAGATGCTAGAAGCGATTCAGCATGCGTATTACTTACGTGCGATGCCTCCTCATGAAGAAGCCACTCACTTGCAATTAGCGAGAGAAATTGGCTTGAATGTTCAGCAATTCAAGAATGACATGGATGGCTCTTTCTTAGAAGGTGTGTTCGAAGATCAATTGAGCCTTGCAAAGAGCCTAGGTGTGAACTCTTACCCTAGCTTGGTTCTAAAAATTAACGACGCTTATTTTCCGATTGCCGTCGATTACCTGTCGACAGAACCAACCTTGAAGCTGATTCGTGAGCGTATTATTGACAATATGCCAGCGCAATAACCACAGTTATGAATAACAAAAAGCCGCTCATTGAGCGGCTTTTTCGTAACTAATGTATATCCATCCAAACAATAGTATTAAAGCACCATTGCTGCAATCCAACCAAAGATGATTAGAGGGATATTGTAATGGATAAAGGTTGGAACGACTGTTTCCCAAATGTGCTCATGTTGACCGTCGGCATTTAGACCAGATGTAGGGCCTAATGTAGAGTCAGAAGCTGGAGAGCCTGCATCACCTAACGCAGCTGCAGTACCTACCAGGGCAATCGTTGCCATCGGCGAGAAACCGAATGCTAGCGCAAGAGGCACATAGATAGTTGCAAGGATTGGAATCGTAGAGAACGATGAACCAATGCCCATTGTTACTAATAGACCAACGATCAGCATCAGTAGTGCAGCTAGAGGCTTATTGTCACCGATGCTGGTTGATAGCGATTGTACTAGTGTTTCAACACCGCCAGTTTGCTTCATTACTGCTGCAAAACCTGCCGCTGCGATCATGATGAAGCCAATCATTGCCATCATGTGTACACCTTTAGTGAACACGTCGTGCGTCTCTTTCCATGCAATAACGCCGCCGAAAGTGAACACCATAAAGCCAGCTAGAGCACCGATAATCATTGAACCCGTGTAAAGCTGAACACCCAAAGCAGCGACAATACCAAGTGCCGCAACTAAGATGTGCTTTTTATTAATGACGTGATCGGTTTCGTCAACGACAGTCAACTCAGTTTCTTTGTAGACACGCGGTTTACGATAGCTCACAAAGATAGCCAGTAATAGACCAAACAGCATCCCTGCACCTGGCAGTAACATGGCGGTTGGGACTTGGCTTGCAATCACATTCTCCAAACCGTTGTCATGTAGGTTCTTTAATAGAATGTTGTTTAAGAAAATACCGCCGAAACCAACAGGCAAGATCATGTAAGGTGTGATCAAACCGAAGGTAAGAACACACGCGACCAAACGTCGATCGAGCTTAAGTTTCGCAAATACGCCCAAAAGAGGTGGAATCAAAATTGGAATAAAGGCGATATGGACCGGAATTACGTTTTGAGATGACATAGTGACAAGAACGAGCGCGACTAACACCGCGTACTTTAACCCGGTAGTTGACGCCGAGTTTTCTTTACCATTTAAGCGCTTGATAACACTTTTGGCCAGTAGATCCGTGATGCCTGATTTCGAGATGGCAACAGCGAAAGTACCTAACATGGCGTAGCTTAGCGCGATAGTTGCACCGCCACCTAGACCACTTTCAAATGCGGCAACCGTATCCCCAAGGCTCATGCCTGCGACTAGGCCGCCTACGATGGCACTAAACGTGAGGGCAACCACCACGTTTACGCGCATCAATGCTAACACGAGCATGACGCACACTGATATAACGACAGGATTCATACTTTTCCTAATATGTTGTGTTTACTTATTATTCTTCGTCGACAAGCGGCCAACCGCCGAGGGCCTTCCATTTGTTGACAATACCGCAGAATAATTCTGCTGTTTTTTGTGTATCGTAAAGCGCAGAGTGTGCTTCACGGTTATCAAATTCCATCCCGGCTGTTTTGCATGCTTTAGCGAGAACTGTTTGGCCATAAGCAAGGCCACTTAATGTAGCCGTATCAAAAGTAGCAAAGGGATGAAAAGGGACTCTTTTTAGTTTACAGCGTTCATTTGCTGCATTTACAAAACCCAAGTCGAATGCTGCGTTATGAGCAACCATAATTGCACGTGAGCAATCTGCGGCTTTTTGTTCCTTTCGAATAAGCTTATAAATTTCCTTTAGCGCCTCTTGCTCAGAAACAGCACCACGAAGAGGGCTGAAAGGGTCACGAATACCATTGAATTCAAGCGCTTCTTTTTCTAAGTTAGCGCCTTCAAATGGTTCCACATGAAAATGAATGGTGGAGGCCGGATGCAACACGCCATGTTCGTCCATTTTCAACGTAACGGCACAGATTTCTAAAAGTGCATCAGTTTGAGCATTGAAACCAGCGGTCTCAACGTCTACTACCACAGGGAAATAACCACGAAAGCGTTTTTTCAAGGTTAGAGCTTCATTTTCTAGTGTCATGTTGGCTTATTTTTGTGTGACGAAGGCTGCATTATTGCAGATTATACCGATGAGAAAAACCGCAATTTAAGAGAAAACCGGAATTCTATTTTGCATCCAATCAATAAGTTTGTATTGCATATTATGTAGACGTTTATTCGCCATACTTTGCATCATGTAAACCGATAAAACATGAGTAAGTAAAACGCTAAGTGGCGGTTAAGGTGATTGGAACACGGTGGCTCACATTAATGGCAGTGTGACAGATAACCCTATATTGGCGAGATTTTTGCATGCCGGTTGAAGTGGTTTTATTGATGCAAATTGACGGCAACAGACTGCCGTTTAAGAGACAGTATTAGATGAAGAAATGGCTGATTACCAGTGGTGTTGTATTTTCGTTGTTTAGCACAAGCAGCTTCGCTTTGATGGGCAAACGTTATGCTGCAACTCCACAGCAATCTCAATGGGAAATGGTGGTCAATACACCATTAGAATGTCAGCTTGTACACCCCATTCCAAGCTTTGGAGATGCGGTATTTTCATCTCGTGCGAATAAAAAAATCAATTTAGACTTTGAGTTAAAAATGCGTCGCCCGATGGGAGAAACACGTAACGTCAGTCTCATTTCTATGCCGCCACCTTGGCGACCAGGTGAACACGCCGATCGAATTACAAACCTAAAGTTTTTTAAACAGTTTGATGGTTATGTCGGAGGGCAAACAGCATGGGGCATTTTGTCTGAGCTGGAAAAAGGCCGTTATCCGACTTTTAGTTACCAAGATTGGCAGAGCCGAGATCAGAGAATTGAAGTCGCATTGTCATCAGTACTATTTCAAAACAAGTACAACGCGTTTAGCGACTGTATTTCCAACTTATTGAAATACAGTTTCGAGGACATTGCTTTTACGATTTTGCACTACGAAAGACAAGGTGATCAGTTAACCAAGGCTTCTAAAAAGCGTTTATCACAAATTGCAGATTATATCCGACATAATCAAGATATCGATCTCGTGCTGGTGGCGACGTACACAGATTCAACCGATGGTAAAAGTGCGAGTCAAAGTTTATCAGAGCGACGTGCAGAGTCACTTCGTGATTACTTTCAGTCTCTAGGGCTACCGGAAGATCGAATTCAAGTGCAAGGGTACGGCAAGCGTCGTCCTATTGCAGATAACGGTTCGCCAATAGGAAAAGACAAAAACCGCCGAGTCGTGATATCTCTAGGGCGAACCCAAGTGTGATGCATATAAAAACGCCGAAGCTGAAAGCTTCGGCGTTTTTGATTTACTGACGTTGTTAATAATATTTTAGTGGTATTTTGCCAAGCACCTTTCGGTGATTCTTGCTGTATAATTTGAATGTTAGTTTAAGCGGAATTTGGCAATGACTTCGCAATTGGTTGCGGTATCTATTTTTTCAACCTGTTTGGCAATAGCCGGATTAGGGTGACGCTTCATAAAGTCTATCAACGCCTTAGTACAGCATCCTATCGAGTCGATAAAGCTTGCACACTCTTTATTTGGGCATTGTGGGATAAGTGTTAAGACTTTCTCAGAGGCCAGTTGAAGGTATTTGAGTTCATAGTCAGTATCTCCAGCCCAACGCCAGAACTGAGCTAAGTTATGACAAGAAATCACAGAAATTAATAATCGCTCGTCCGCCTCAATTTCCACACATTCGCTGATATCTTCACTCAGGCTTAGGGCTTGCTGGTAATGAAGAATGCTGCGAACAGGGTCATCTAGTTGAAGTGCCGTATCGGCTAGAAGTGTGTGTTTTTCCCATTCACTGATCATTATCGTAATCCCGCATATCGAAGTTGCGGATAAATCTAAACGATAACTATTATCAAGTAAAGAGTTTTGTTTATAAAAGGACAGGCAGATCGCAGACCTGCCTGTAATCGGAGTTCAACTTGCAGTACAAGTGATTATTAGAAGTGCCGCTTAGCCTTCAAGACCTGCTGAAGCTTGCTTGTTTTGAATAAGCTCAATCATGTAACCATCTGGGTCTTTTACGAATGCAATGTGCGTGCTTCCGCCTTTTACTGGACCTGGCTCACGCGTCACATTACCGCCCGCCGCTTTGATAGCGTCGCAAGTTGTGTAGATATCATCAACACCAATGGCGATATGACCAAAAGCGGTACCTAAGTCATACTCAGTTTTACCCCAGTTGTAAGTCAGTTCGATCACTGCACCTTGGGATTCGTCACCATAACCAAGAAACGCTAGCGTGTATTCGTACTCTTTATTTTCGTTAGTACGAAGCAGCTGCATGCCCATAACTTCAGTGTAAAACTTGATGGATTTGTCTAGATCACCTACGCGAAGCATAGTGTGGAGAATTCGACCGTTTGACATTTTTTGCTCCTAGCTTTGATTTACAAATAGCGTTAGCTATCTGGGTATACTTTCTCTTTATATTCGCACAAATCTTCGATAATGCAGCTACCGCAGCGAGGCTTTCTTGCTACGCACGTATAACGACCATGAAGAATGAGCCAGTGGTGCACATCGAGTTTGAATTCTTTTGGCACAACTTTTAATAGCTTCTGCTCGACATCATCAACCGTTTTTCCCATCGCAAATTTAGTGCGATTCGACACGCGATAAATGTGCGTATCGACGGCAATAGTTGGCCAACCAAAAGCGGTGTTGAGCACGACGTTTGCGGTCTTGCGACCTACGCCTGGTAGCGCTTCTAACGCGGCACGATCTTCAGGAACTTCACCATTGTGTTTTTCCAACAAGATCTTACAAGTCTTGATTGTGTTTTCTGCCTTTGAGTTAAACAAACCGATGGTCTTTATGTATTCTTTTAAGCCATCGACTCCCAAATCAAGAATGCTTTGAGGTGTATTCGCTACAGGGAAAAGCTTGTCGGTGGCTTTATTGACGCTTACATCGGTTGCTTGAGCTGATAGTAATACAGCGATTAGCAGCTCAAAAGGGGAGCTCCAGTTAAGCTCAGTTTGAGGATTCGGATTGTTTTCTCGTAATCGCTCAAGAATTTCGATTCTTTTTATTTTGTTCATTGCTGACTTCCAATACCGTCTCTGCGGTTTATGAAAAAGGCTCCTATGACAGAGCCTTATCTTGTTATGCGTTAGTGACGCGAGCACGTTCTATGGTTGGTTTTTCTTCTTTTGGTTGACGTGCCTGAATTGAATTATCTATGACATTTTTGAGCGCTATCAACAGCCCAACACCGATAAATGCACCAGGTGGGAGAAGCGCTAACAGGAAGCTATTGTCAAATTGGAAAACTTGAATCCGTAGAGCTGAAGCCCAGTCTCCTAGGAGAAGGTCTGCTCCGTCGAATAGTGTGCCATTACCAATTAATTCGCGCATGGCACCTAAAACAACCAAGACGCTCGTCATACCAAGGCCCATCCACAAACCATCTAGCGCAGCGGGTGCAACATCATTTTTTGACGCGTAAGCTTCTGCTCGGCCAATAATAATGCAGTTCGTTACAATCAGAGGAATAAAGATACCTAGAGACAGGTACAAACCGTACGCATAGGCATTCATTAACAACTGAACGCAGGTAACGAGTGAGGCAATGATCATAACGAATACAGGTATACGGATCTCTTTTGGCACATAGTTACGAATAAGAGAAACTGTTACGTTGGATCCAACTAGCACGAGTAAGGTTGCAATACCAAGACCTAAGGCATTGGTTATCGTGGAAGAAACCGCTAGCAGTGGACATAAGCCCAGCAGTTGTACGAGAGCGGGGTTGTTACTCCACATACCGTTTTTCATCAGTAATTTATTCTCATTCATTACTGCTCTCCTTCACAGCCTAACGGCTGGTTAAGAATGTCTTCACGAGATTGGTTTACGTAGTTAACGGTATTTCGCACCACTTTTACGACGGCTCTTGGCGTGATCGTTGCACCAGTAAATTGATCGAAATCGCCGCCATCTTTACGAACTTTCCACGAATTCCAATTGTTTTCCGTGACTTGTTTTCCTGTAAAGCTCAGGATCCAGTCGGTGACACGAAGATCGATTTTATCGCCCAGACCAGGGGTTTCTTGGTGGTTTAGGACGCGTGTCCCCAAAATATTGCCCTGATTATCAATCCCAGTAATCACTTTTATCTCACCATTGTAGCCATCTGGCGCGATAGATTCTATTGCGATTGCTGTTGGTTCACCATTCTTCGTGGCGAGGTAGGCTGGCATCGCACGTAATGTCCCCAGATCTGGAGACGTGACCATTGTACAAGCTTGCGTGAGTGCGTTGTCATGCATGTTTTCTGGAATGACTTGATTCAAAACAGAAAGTAATTGTTTTTGCTCTTGTACCTTGATTTGGTCTTTTGTTAGGTACTGAGTAAGGGCGACTAATCCGGTTGTTGCACATGCAAATATCGCGAGTGTCAGACCATTTTTTCTAATAGCGGTTAACATGTTTACCTCAGTGACCGTAAGTTCTAGGTTTGGTGTAGTAATCGATCAGTGGCACACACATATTTGCAAGCAACACTGCAAATGCAACACCATCTGGGAAACCGCCCCAACTGCGAATGATAAAAACCAAAGCACCAATAAGCGCACCGAAGATTAAACGTCCTTTGACGGTGGTAGACGCCGAAACGGGATCGGTTGCAATAAAGAATGCGCCAAGCATGGTTGCACCAGATAACAAGTGTAAAATTGGCGACGCAGTTTCCCCTGGCGTCAGCAACGTGAACACTAGGCTAAACAGAGTCAGACTCGCAAGGAAACCTGCTGGAATATACCATTGGATGATACGCTTTTTGATCATGACTATGCCGCCAAGAAGGTAAGCAAGGTTTACCCATTGCCAACCAATACCACCTAAGCCATCAAATATTGGCTGCGACATTACTTCGCTTGGAGTGGCACCTGTAAGAATGCCAGTCTTAAATGCATCAAGTGGTGTCGCCATTGTCACGCCGTCAACTCCTGAGCGAACTTGCTGAAGTGATAAGCCGTCGTAATCATAGCCCGTAAAAATTAAAGAGAGTGTATCTGCAAAATTTACATGATCAGGTATGAGTGATGTCGGTGCACTCCAACTCGTCATTTGTACTGGGAAAGAGATCAACAAGACCACATAAGCGACCATTGCAGGGTTGAATAAGTTTTGTCCAAGGCCACCATAGAGGTGTTTAGCGATTACTATCGCAAAAATAAGCCCGATCACCATAATCCACCACGGAGACCATGGTGGTATAGCAACGGCTAACAACCAAGCGGTAACTATTGCACTGTTATCACGTAGCGCTCTCATTGGTGAGCGTTTACGACAGATCATGACTAAGGCTTCAAGGGATACAGCGACTGCAATGGCAAAAATCAGTTGAATAAGCGTACCCCAGCCAAAGAAGTAGGTTTGAGCTACTAAACCTGGAAGTGCGCAAAGTGCCACCCATTTCATTAAGTCTGGCGTACTACGACGACTGTGGGTATGCGGTGAACTGGCAATAAAAAACGACACTACTCGTTCTCCTCAGTATTATTTTTATTAGCTTCTTGTTGCGCTTTGCGTGCCTTCGCGCGCGCAATTGCTGCGGCAACCGCGGCTTTCTTCGGATCCTCTTCTGGTTCTTCGGAAGCTGCTTCTTCAACAGGCTCTGTTTGCGTTTCTTGCTTAGCTTTACGCGCTTTGGCACGTGCAATGGCAGCTGCCACGGCGGCTTTTTTCGGATCCACTTCTGGTTCTTCAGAAGTTGCGTCTTCAACAGGCTCAGTTTGCGTTTCTTGCTTCGCTTTGCGCGCTTTGGCTCGAGCGATGGCAGCAGCCACGGCGGCTTTCTTCGGATCGTCGGTTTGCTCAGCAGGTGCTTTAGCTTCTTCCGCTTCAGTTGAGTCTGCTTGTTTCGCTTTACGTGCTTTGGCACGTGCAATCGCGGCAGCCACGGCGGCTTTTTTCGGATCTTCGGTTTGCTCGGCAGGTGCTTCGGCTTCTTCCGCTTCAATTGAGTCTGCTTGCTTCGCTTTTCGTGCTTTGGCACGTGCAATCGCAGCAGCCACGGCGGCTTTTTTCGGATCTTCGGTTTGCTCGGCAGGTGCGTCAGCTTCTTCCGCTTCGGTTGAGTCTGCTTGCTTAGCTTTGCGCGCTTTGGCTCGAGCAATTGCAGCGGCAACTGCGGCTTTTTTCGGATCGTCGGTTTGCTCAGCAGGTGCGTCAGCTTCTTCCGCTTCAGTTGAGTCTGCTTGCTTCGCTTTACGTGCTTTGGCACGTGCAATGGCAGCAGCAACCGCGGCTTTCTTCGGATCGCTGTCTTGCTGTGTAGACGTTTCCGATTCTACAGATTCAGTTGAATCTTCTTGTTGTGCTTTTTTCGCTTTAGCTCGGGCGATGGCGGCCGCAACTGCCGACTTTTTATCATCAGCGTTATTGTCTGGCGTTTCGCCTTGTTCTTTTTGCGCTTTCCGTTCGCGAGCAAGACGTTTGCGTTCTTCGCGCAGTTTTGCCATTTCTGAGTTATCAGGTTCACTAGAGCCTGCTTTAGCTGCTGCCGCTTGTTTCGCCTTCGCTTTGGCAATGGCTGCCGCTACGGCTGGTTTTACTGCTGGCTCTGTTTTTTCTGTGGTTTCTGTCTTTTGAGCTTTCACTCGTGCGATTGCTGCTGCTATCGCATCATCGCCGCCAGAAGACTTCATCTCTTTACGGCGCTGATCGGCAGCTTTCTTGAAGCGATTTTCACGTTCTGCTTTTTCGCGTTCCATACGCGCTTTTTTCTCTTCAAAACGCAGTTTTGCTCGCTCTGCAGCTTCCGCTTCTTGTGTTCTAGTTCTAATTTCTGCTTTCGCTTGGCGGTAGTACTGTACGAGCGGAATTTCACTTGGACATACAAACGCACAAGCGCCGCACTCGATACAATCCTTTAAGTTTAATTCTTCGAGTTTGTCATACTCTTCAGCTTTTGCATGCCATTGCAGTTGTTGAGGCAGCAGCGAAGCAGGGCACGCTTCTGCACATTGGCTACAGCGAATACATTCCATCTCATACTGGTGCGGAGAGATCTCACGACGAGTCGGAGCAAGGATACAGTTTGCTGTCTTGGTAATCGGCACTTGGGAGTGAGGAAGGGTAAAGCCCATCATTGGCCCACCCATAATTAAACGCTGTAACTTCTTATCTGCTTTATAGCCAAACTCATCCAACAGTGCTTGTACTGGTGTCCCTAATAATGCCCAAACGTTGCGTGGTTGTTTGAAGGTTTTACCAGTGAGAGTCACGATGCGTTTTATCATCGGCTCACCGTCGATGACTGCGCGTTTTATAGCGTAAAGAGAACCAACATTCTGGACCAAAATACCAATATCGGCTGGAATCGCGCCACTTGGCACTTCTTTATTGGTTAAAATTTTGATCAGCTGTTTTTCACCGCCAGAAGGGTATTTAGTTGGGATAACGCGAATAACGATATCTTTGTTTATAGCCGCAGCTTCTAGCGCTTTGATTGCTTCTGGTTTGTTGTCTTCAATGCCAATAATCGTGAGCTTTGGTGTCAGGATATGTTCGACAATTTCGATACCTTGAATAAGCTCTTCGGCATGTTCTTGCATGAGTTTGTCATCAGACGTGATGTATGGCTCGCACTCTGCTGCATTAACGATAAGAATCTCGGTACGAGCAAAACCTGATTGGATTTTTTTTGCAGTAGGGAAGCCTGCGCCACCCATACCAGAAATACCAGCGAGACGAATAATATCAATCAGTGCGTCAGGGGTTTCTTGTTGGTAATCTGCGACGGGGTTTCTTTCACACCATGCATCTTTCCCATCAGGCGTGATGACTGCGCACAACTCACTTAACCCAGAAGGGTGCGCGACAGTTCGTGGCTCAATCGCGGTGAGCGTACCGGATGTTGGAGCATGCACTGGAACCGTAAAGCCGGTCTCCGATTGCGTTAATGGCTGACCTTTTAATACGTAGTCACCTTCGGCAACCAGTAGGTTACCCGCTTTACCAATGTGCTGTTTTAGCGGCAATACAATTTCTGACGGGATAGCCGCATGAGCGAGTTCAGTTTTGTTGGACTGCTTTTTATTTTCTGCCGGATGCACACCACCTGGGAAATCCCAAAGCGCGCCTGTACGAATTTGTTCAATCAAAGACAACATGTGAAACCTTACTTAATTGAATCTTTCACGTTCGCTGCATTGTCGGCAGCATCCGTAATGTTAAGTACCGGAATGGAGTGAAGTTGCCACTTCCAGCTTTCTGTGGTCGTTGCCACAGGAATCATTTCAATACAATCAGTCGGACATGGGGCAACACACAAGTCACAGCCCGTACATTCGTCTTTGATTACGGTATGGACCGCCTTTGTTCCGCCTACAATTGCATCCACCGGACACGCCTGAATACACTTAGTGCAGCCAATACACATGTCTTCATGAATAAACGCAACGGTTGGAATTTTGCTGTCGAGATCGTGCGCAGATTCTTCTGGCTCAACACCCATTAAGTCGGCGAGCTTTTCGATTGTTGCCTGACCACCAGGGGGACATTTGTTTATGTGGTCGCCATTTGCAATTGCTTCAGCATAAGGGCGGCAACCAGGGTAGCCACATTGACCGCATTGAGTTTGCGGTAAAATGGCGTCGATTTGATCCACAATAGGGTCCGCTTCAACTTTAAAGCGAATAGAAGCAAAACCAAGTATCGCGCCGAAAATCGCAGCCAGAACCGCTAACGCGATAATCGCAATTAAAATCGTACTCATCGCTTACTTCACCAAACCTGTAAAGCCCATAAAGGCGAGTGACATTAAACCTGCTGTAATCATTGCTATTGATGCACCTTTAAAAGGTACAGGAACGTCGGCGGCGGCTATGCGCTCTCGCATGGATGCAAAAAGTATCAACACCAATGAGAAACCAACAGCGGCGCCGAAGCCGTAGATGATCGATTCAATAAAGTTATGGTTTTCATTAATGTTAAGAAGTGCCACGCCCAATACTGCGCAGTTTGTTGTGATCAGCGGTAAGAAAATGCCAAGCAAGCGATAAAGCGTCGGGCTGGTTTTGTGCACAACCATTTCGGTGAACTGCACCACAACGGCTATCACCAAAATAAAACTCATGGTTCGAAGGTACTCAATACCCAGTGGACGAAGGATGTAGCTTTCCACTAAATACGCACACACTGACGCGAGCGTTAGCACAAAAGTTGTCGCTAAGCCCATACCTATTGCTGTTTCCAGTTTTTTGGACACGCCCATGAAAGGACATAGGCCCAAAAACTTCACCAGTACAAAGTTGTTCACCAGCACAGTGCCGACCAACAACAAAATATATTCGGTCATAGTTATTACGTTCTTAAAATCCGATCTTGATATTATCGTGTTTTGTGACACCAATAACAACCAGTGAACGATGTGGTTTTACATACACGATGGAAAAATAGTCGTCTATTTGATCTATTTTGATGAATCAATAAGAAATTGAATCGTTTGCTGAATGTATTGTTAGCGAGAGGATACTACCTATTAATTTTCATCTAATGTGTGATTTTAAAAAAAGCCCGCCTCTTCCAGGTAGAAAAGAGAGGCGGGCAACGCATATTTACAAGCTAATTATTTAAACTTTCTGAGTGCTTGATGGACTGTGTTTATATCTTACTTGTGAAGGTACGAGTGATGACGTCTTGCTGTTGCTCTGTCGTTAGAGAGTTAAAACGTACCGCATAACCAGACACTCGAATCGTCAACTGAGGGTATTTCTCTGGATGTTCAACCGCATCCAATAACATCTCTCGGTCCAGAACGTTGACGTTAAGGTGTTGACCACCTTCAATCGCAATGCCCTCGTTGCTTGCTTCGTGATGGAAGTAACCATCCATTAGCGCGGCTAGGTTTTTCTTCTGACTTAATTCATCTTTACCCAGTGCGTTAGGCACAATTGAGAAGGTGTAAGAAATACCATCTTTCGCGTAAGCAAACGGCAGTTTAGATACCGATGCCAAAGACGCAACCGCCCCTTTTTCATCACGACCGTGCATTGGGTTTGCACCCGGCCCAAAAGGCATACCTGCGCGACGGCCATCTGGTGTATTACCCGTTTTTTTGCCGTAAACCACGTTAGATGTGATCGTTAGGATCGATTGAGTTGGCACTGCTTCGCGGTAGGTGTGCATCTTCTGAATTTTCTTCATGAAGCGCTCAACCAGATCACAAGAGATGTCATCAACACGGGCATCATTGTTACCAAATTTTGGATAATCACCTTCGATTTCAAAATCAACGGCGATGCCATCTTCATCACGAACAGGTTTCACGGTCGCGTATTTAATTGCCGCCAAAGAGTCAGCGACAACAGACAGACCTGCAATACCACACGCCATGGTGCGGTGCACGTCGCGATCCATCAATGCCATCAGTGATGCTTCGTAGCTGTAACGGTCATGTGAGTAATGGATGATGTTCAACGCTGTGACGTATTGCGTTGCTAGCCACTCCAACATATTGTCGAAACGAGGCATCAAAGCGTCAAAGTCGAGAATTTCATCTTGAACTTTGTCCACTACCGGACCCACTTGCGCTTTCGATTTTTCATCGATACCACCATTGATGGTGTAAAGCAATGCTTTTGCAAGGTTGGCACGTGCACCAAAGAATTGCATGTGCTGACCAACAACCTGCGGGCTCACACAACAGGCAATCGCGTAGTCGTCATTGTCGAAATCAGGACGCATTAGATCGTCGTTTTCGTATTGAACCGAAGAGGTATCAATCGACACTTTTGCAGCATATTGTTTGAACGCTTCAGGTAATTGCTCTGACCAAAGAATCGTCATGTTTGGCTCAGGAGCAGGGCCCATAGTATGTAGCGTATGTAAGTATCGGAATGTCGTTTTAGATACTAGCGTACGGCCATCAACACCCATACCTGCCATGGCTTCTGTCGCCCAGATTGGGTCGCCAGAGAACAATGAATCGTATTCTGGTGTGCGTAGGAAGCGAACCATCCGTAGCTTCATGATGAAGTGGTCAATCATTTCTTGCGCTTGTGATTCATCAATCAAACCGTTTGCGATATCGCGTTCTAGATAGACGTCTAGGAAAGTCGAAGTACGGCCCAGTGACATTGCTGCGCCGTTTTGCGATTTAACCGCCGCTAGGTAGCCAAAGTAGGTAAATTGGATCGCTTCTTGTGCTGTTTTAGCAGGTAGCGACATATCAATGCCGTATTTCAGACCCATTTGACGAATGTCTTCAAGCGCTTGAACTTGATCGGCTATTTCTTCGCGAAGACGAAGTGTTTTCTCAAGATCGTTGCCTTGTTCTAAGAACGTTTGTGTTGAGTTGTATTGTTCTTTTTTGTCTGCTTTTAAGAAGTCGATACCGTATAGGGCGAGACGGCGATAGTCACCAATGATACGACCACGGCCATAGGCATCAGGAAGGCCCGTGATGATACCGGATTTACGACAGGCTAGAATTTCTTTGGTGTAAAGGTCGAAACACGCTTTGTTGTGAGTTTTACGGTATTCAGTGAAGATCTTTTCAACCGTTGGATCCAGTTCGCGGCCATAAACTTCGCACGAGTTTTTTACCATGCGAATCCCGCCATTGGCGATGATTGCACGTTTTAGCGGTTGATCAGTTTGTAAGCCAACGATCTTTTCCAGATCTTTGTTGATGTAGCCTGCATCGTGGGAAGTGATTGTTGAGGGCAAGTCTGTGTCAAAATCAATAGGGGCGTGTGTGCGGCTTTCTTGTTTTATGCCTTCAAGCACTTGGTTCCATAATGCTGAAGTGGATTTGCTAACCTCGGCTAAGAAAGACTCGTCTCCCTCATAGGGTGTATAGTTTTTTTGGATGAAGTCACGAGTGTTGACAGAGTTTTGCCATTCACCAGCAGTAAATCCAGCCCATGCATCTAGCATGTCAGTTGTCGGAATAGTCATAAGTAAATCCCTAAGTTATTGATAATTAGAATGGAGGCGACGAGTAGGACGGAACCATTCTTAACCCTTTTAATCGTATGGATTTATTTATTATGAGTAAAATGAATGCTTTTCATTTTTTCAATGATTAAATTGCATTAATAATAGATTCAATTAGTTATGATTGTTTTTTGCTAGGAAAGAGACAGAATTAAATGTGTGGTACTGTGAGAACACTATCTATGACAATGTTATGAGTTCTGTAATTTGAACTTATTTCGGTGTGATTTTATGGCGCCTAGATTGGCTTAGATTTCCTGGCGATTAAGATACAAAAAAAGCCGTGTCTTGCGACACGGCTTTTCTATAATCTGGCTCCTCCTGCTGGGCTCGAACCAGCGACCTGCGGATTAACAGTCCGTCGCTCTACCAACTGAGCTAAGGAGGAATTGCTTTGCTTGAAAGCGGGACGAATCTTACCGAGCACTCAAACTACTGTCAACAGTAAAAAAATACATTTTTAGCAAAAAATATTGAGTTAAGGGCTTTACTTTTCTGTATGGCTTGCCAGTAAAGGCTCGAGGTTAGTTATCCACTAAATTTGTGGATAAGTATGTTGATGAGATCTGGGTAAAGAAAATTGATATGCAACTAAGCTTTTATTTAATGAATTTTTAGTCGGAATTATGCGTAAAATAAGCAAATAAAACAGAGATTTATCGATGTTAATCAAAAGGTATTCAAAGTGGATAAAAATCAATCTTTTGGGGATAAGAAAGTTTTAAGCTAATTTTTGGGGAAAAGTTGTGGAAACTATAATGTGAAGAATGTGTGTAGCTCTTCAACTAGGGCGAAGTACTATATCAGAGTCACTTTTGTATGGCTATAGCATTCTAGACAAACAAGAAAATTTATTAACAATGATGGGTAAATTCTCGATAGACGTAGATTTCATTAGCTAAGGTGTATATATATACAGCCTTAGCGCAGTAAAATTGAGGAAGGGTATGAGTAAAGTCTATGAATTGGTCTCCGATTATCAGCCGTCGGGCGATCAACCAGGAGCGATCAATCAGTTGCTTGAGGGGCTCGATGCTGGGCTAGCACATCAAACATTGTTGGGGGTCACAGGCTCAGGTAAAACCTTCACACTAGCGAATGTGATTGCTCAAGCCCAACGACCTGCAATATTACTTGCGCCAAACAAAACGCTTGCTGCTCAGTTATATGGTGAGATGAAGTCATTCTTTCCTAATAATGCGGTTGAGTATTTTGTTTCTTACTATGATTACTACCAACCTGAAGCATATGTTCCCACAACAGATACTTTCATTGAAAAGGACGCTTCGGTTAACGCCCACATTGAGCAAATGCGACTGTCTGCCACTAAAGCTTTATTGGAACGGAAAGACGCTATTATCGTTGCTTCGGTTTCAGCTATCTATGGTTTGGGTGATCCGGAATCCTACTTACAAATGATGCTTCATTTGCGACGTGGAGATGTGATTGATCAGCGTGATATGCTTCGTCGCCTAGCGGAGCTCCAATACTCGCGCAATGATGTTGCTTTTGAGCGGGGGCAGTTCCGTGTCCGTGGCGAGGTGATTGATATATTCCCTGCTGAATCAGACCAAGACGCTGTGCGCGTTGAGATGTTTGACGATGAGGTGGATTGCATCAGTGTGTTCGATCCATTGACAGGCGTGGTGAAACAACGAGACTTGCCGCGCTATACCATCTATCCCAAGACGCACTATGTGACGCCAAGAGATCGCATTCTTGAAGCGATTGAAAATATTAAAGTCGAACTAGAAGTGCGCAAAAAGCAGCTTCTAGATAACAACAAGCTACTGGAAGAGCAGCGAATTAGCCAGCGCACTCAATTCGATATCGAAATGATGAATGAGTTGGGCTTTTGCTCCGGTATCGAAAACTATTCTCGTTATCTCAGTGGACGCTCGGAAGGTGAGCCGCCACCAACCCTGTTTGACTACTTACCTCATGATGGCTTGTTGATCATCGATGAATCTCACGTGACAGTACCGCAGATAGGTGCCATGTATAAAGGCGACCGTTCGCGTAAAGAAACGCTGGTGGAGTTTGGTTTCCGGTTACCTTCAGCTTTGGATAATCGTCCACTGAAGTTTGAGGAGTTTGAAGCACTAGCGCCACAAACGATTTTCGTCTCTGCTACTCCTGGAAATTACGAACTAGAAAAATCGGCGGGTGATGTAGCGGATCAAGTCGTTCGTCCTACAGGCTTGCTTGACCCTGAGTTGGAAGTTCGCCCAGTAGCGACCCAAGTCGACGACCTATTGTCTGAGATCCGTATTCGCGCAGCTAAAGATGAACGAGTTCTGGTTACAACACTGACCAAACGAATGGCTGAAGATCTCACCGAATACCTTCACGAACATGATGTTAAGGTACGTTATTTACACTCAGACATTGATACTGTTGAGCGTGTGGAAATTATCCGTGACCTTCGTCTTGGGGAATTTGACGTGCTGGTGGGAATAAACTTATTGAGAGAGGGCCTGGATATGCCAGAGGTCTCGTTAGTTGCAATTTTGGATGCGGATAAAGAGGGCTTCTTGCGGTCTGAACGCTCACTCATTCAGACCATTGGTCGTGCTGCACGAAACATCGAAGGTAAGGCGATTTTATACGCTGACCGAATCACCAACTCAATGAAAAAGGCGATGGATGAAACTAACCGTCGTCGCGAGAAGCAGGAAGCGTACAACGAAGAAATGGGTATTTCGCCACAAGCGCTCAAACGAAATATCAAAGACATCATGGAACTTGGCGATATCACTAAGTCTAAACGCCAGCGTAACACTAAACAGGTACCATTATCGAAAGTGGCGGAGCCTTCGCAAACTTACGAGGCACTGTCCCCTCAGCAGCTAGAAAAAGAAATCAGTCGACTGGAGGCAGCGATGTATCAGCATGCGCAAGATTTAGAATTTGAGTTAGCGGCACAAAAGCGTGATGAGATTGAAAAACTACGAGCGCAGTTCATCGCAAATAGTTGAACAAACTTACCGATTTAACTATCCAAGCATTTTAGGTCGCTTGTAAAAAAAGAAGCCAATAGGCAGTCGGGTCTATTGGCTTGTTTTGTGAACATATCGTTCACTAACAACGTCAGTTGGCTAGGTGACCCGAGGGGTCACAATGGTTACAGCATGGTTTGTGCCACTTTTTAAATAATTGATATTATTTTTGAATTTTTTCCTTTGCCCATAATTTAGCTAATGTTATTTGCAAAATGCAAAGCGTAATGCGATTATTGTTTAAAACACAACAAAATAATAGCTAGGTTATGCAACAAAAACCCGAAGGCCCAAAGTCTCGTTACCTTTTAATGGTCGAGGACACCGCATCTGTTGCGGCTCTGTACCGCTCATACCTGACACCGCTTGGCATAGATATCAATATTGTCGGCACAGGTAGGGATGCCATTGAGAGCCTAAATCATCGAATTCCAGATCTTATTTTACTCGATCTCCGTCTGCCAGATATGACGGGGATGGACGTTTTACATGCCGTTAAAAAGAGTCATCCCGACGTACCTATAATTTTTATGACCGCTCACGGTTCTATCGATACCGCTGTCGAGGCCATGCGTCATGGCTCACAAGACTTTCTAATTAAACCGTGTGAAGCAGACCGTTTACGTGTCACGGTTAACAATGCAATTCGTAAAGCGACCAAGCTAAAAAATGAAGCCGATAATCCAGGCAATCAGAGCTATCAGGGGTTTATCGGCAGTAGCCAAACCATGCAGCAGGTTTACCGTACGATAGATTCAGCGGCGAGCAGTAAAGCGAGTATTTTTATCACAGGTGAAAGTGGTACTGGTAAAGAGGTATGTGCCGAGGCTATTCACGCAGCAAGTAAACGTGGTGACAAACCTTTTATTGCAATTAACTGTGCTGCAATTCCAAAAGATTTGATTGAGAGTGAACTGTTTGGTCACGTAAAAGGGGCCTTTACTGGCGCTGCGAATGATCGTCAAGGGGCAGCTGAGTTAGCGGATGGCGGCACACTTTTTCTAGATGAGCTTTGTGAGATGGACTTGGATTTACAAACCAAGTTGCTACGATTTATTCAAACGGGCACATTCCAAAAAGTGGGTTCCTCAAAAATGAAGAGCGTGGATGTGCGCTTTGTTTGTGCCACTAACCGTGATCCCTGGAAAGAGGTACAAGAAGGTCGATTCCGTGAAGATTTGTACTATCGTTTGTATGTCATTCCTTTGCATTTACCGCCTTTACGCGAACGAGGCGAAGATGTTATTGAAATTGCATACTCACTGCTAGGTTACATGTCACACGAAGAAGGAAAAAGCTTCATACGTTTTGCGCCTGATGTCATCGAGCGATTCAACAGCTATGAGTGGCCGGGTAACGTTCGTCAGTTACAAAACGTGCTACGCAATATCGTTGTTCTAAACAACGGTAAAGAGATTACGTTGGACATGTTACCGCCACCGTTGAATCAACCGCTTGACCGTCCGTCGTCTGTGGCTAAATTAATTGAGCCGAAAGCGATGACCGCATCTGAGATTATGCCATTATGGATGACGGAAAAAATGGCAATCGAGCAAGCGATTGAAGCATGTGATGGCAATATTCCTCGAGCGGCGGGATATCTTGATGTCAGTCCGTCGACGATTTACCGCAAGTTACAGGCATGGAACGGCAAGGAAGAGCGGCAAAAAGTATGAGTGTAAATGTATTAAATCAGCAAAAAATAGATGAACTGTCGATGGAAATTGGCAGTGACAACGTACCTGTACTGTTCGATATCTTCCTAGGAGAAATGGATACCTATATCGAGAACTTATCCCAACTGCAGGGGGCAGAGCGATTAGCTTACTCAAAAGAAATCAGCCACGCGTTGAAAAGTAGTGCTGCGAGCTTTGGGGCAGATCGCCTTTGTGAACTGGCTATGTCCATAGACAAAAAAGCGAAAGCCGGTGAGTTGACTGCGGAGTCTGAGGAGTTAGAGGCTATGTTCGATCTTTTGCACGAAACTCGAGATGCTTATCGCTCTTGGCGACAGTAGCTATTTTTTCTATTAACCATTTTTTCTTAGTAAACATCTGTTTTTACTGGATGCCTGAACTAAAACCCTTCGATGACAGAAGGGTTTTCATTATCAATAAACACCTTAAAAGAGGGCGCTAGCCAGGTAACGTGCTCTTAAATAGAAAGTTGTAGCTGATTTTCAATCGCTAGTTTGAGCTTGTTTCTATCGTGACGCCAGTCTCGGTTAGAGGAGGCGAGTGACTCCGTCACTACATTCCATTGACTTAAGACGTCTTGCTCGGTTTTCTCTGCTAGAACCACGTCTATTTTTCTTCCTTGACAGGCACGTTCACACCATTCTAATTTTTGAGCCATCGTCATTCGTCCCGCTGGGCCGTATTCTGGACTCAGGTTAGCAACAAAAATGACTTTTGCTTTTGTGTTTGCTGCAATCGCTTTGCCGAGTTCAGGCAGCAATAAAGGAGGCATGATACTAGTTAAAAAACTGCCAGGGCCAAGAATAATCGCGTCCGCTTCCGCCAAAGCTGTGATGGCTTCTTTGGTAGCAGGCACTTCTGGTGAAAGATCCAAACGTCGCAAGTCTGCTTTCATTTCGTCGACATTTGTTTCTCCCGTAACCCACTTCCCATCTACGGATAACGCGGAAAGATCCGAAGGGTGTTCGGACATAGGAAGGATGTTAACGTCGACTTTTAACATATTGCGAATCAGATTAATGGCATCTAAAGGTCTGACCGATAAGTTATCGAGTGCAGTAAGCATCAAATTACCAAGATTATGACCATCAAGTTCGCCAGTGCCTTTGAAGCGATATTCAAACATCATAGAACTGATCGAAGGCTCTGTAATGAGCTGATTAATACAGTTACGTGTGTCTCCCCAAGCGATTCCTCCTTGGCAGTGACGAATTCTTCCTGTTGAACCACCATTGTCAGTCGTGGCAACAATCCCAGTTGCATTGCTGCCAAAATCTCGTAATGCGGCCAGCATTCGACCTAAGCCATGACCACCGCCAACAGCGACCACTTTTTTATCTGTGTAGATATTCATTATGTTCTTCTAATAATCTAATAAAAAACGGCTACAATTTATCTTAAGGAGTGTCTTAAAGGTACTCACTTAGCGGTAAATTGTGTCTCTAGAGAGTTTTTTATCACTCAAGTCTGGATTCCATTACAAATATTAAGTATTTTACACCGCAAAGCTATCAGAGATTTCATATCTCTGGTTGCCATAACTCCGAGCTCACTATTGCTAAGTCCTTGGATAAGCGTTTTGAGCCAGTGGCATACTGTCACAAGGGCATGATTGGAAATGGCCATGCCTCCCGTGTTTGGAAAGGTGTTCCGTGGCGCAACAATTCGAAGACAAATTTCATCGTAAGTTTTATTACTTGCGTCTGTCTGTGACCGACGTATGTAATTTCAAATGTACCTATTGCCTTCCTGATGGCTATAAGCCTTCGGGCAATAAAAACTCGTCTTTTTTATCTCTCCCTGAAATCAAACGGGTCGTAAAAGCATTCGCTGATTGTGGCACGTCAAAAGTGCGCATCACTGGTGGTGAGCCTAGCTTACGCAAAGATTTTACCGACATTATCCATTCAGTAGCGGCGACGCCTGGCATTCAAAAAGTTGCAACGACAACCAATGGCTATCGTATGGCAAAACAAGTCGCAGATTGGCGTGAAGCGGGTTTAACCCACATTAATGTCAGTGTGGATAGCCTTGACCCGCGTATGTTTCATCAAATCACAGGTGAAAATAAGTTTACTGAAGTCATGAATGGTATCGAACGTGCGTTCGAGGTCGGTTATGAGCAAGTAAAAGTTAATGTGGTGTTGATGAAAGATCTGAACCATCACGAGCTGCCAGCGTTTCTTAACTGGATAAAAGATCGTCCAATCCAACTGCGTTTCATTGAGTTGATGCAAACGGGTGAGATGGATGAGCTATTTAATAAGCACCATGTATCCGGAGTGGCAATTCGTAACCAGCTAATTGCAAATGGTTGGTTGCTGAAAGTGCGCTCGCATAATGATGGTCCTGCGCAAGTATTTGTTCATCCTGATTACAAGGGTGAAATAGGTCTTATCATGCCTTATGAAAAAGACTTTTGTGAAAGCTGCAACCGACTGCGCGTTTCTGCGATGGGTAAGCTGCACCTATGTCTGTTTGGAGACCACGGTGTAGAAATGCGTGATCTTTTGGAACGTGATGAGCAAGAGAGTGAGCTTATTGAACGTATCCAGGCGCAGTTACAAACCAAGTCGGTAAGCCATTTCTTGCATGATGGCAATACTGGTATGACGCCACACCTCGCGTCTATCGGCGGCTAACTTCATTCAATTTTTAGAGCGAGCTCACTGATAAGCTGGCTCTAACTTTTTCCGAATCGATACCAAGCGTATCAAAGCTAATTAAGAGAATAGGTGAACAAATGGGTCACGCTGAAAGCAAATTCCAACCTGCAAATATTGCCGTTCTAACGGTATCTGACACTCGTACTGAAGAAAACGATACCTCTGGTCGTTACCTAGCTGAGCATGCTCAAGAAGCGGGTCACAACGTAGTAGACAAGCAAATTGTTATTGATGAAATGTACAAGATCCGCGCGATTGTTTCTCAATGGATTGCTGATGAAAGCGTACAAGCGATCATGATTACTGGCGGTACAGGTTTCACCTCACGTGATAGCACGCCAGAAGCACTTAAGCCTCTATTTGATAAAGAAGTTGAAGGTTTTGGTGAGTTGTTCCGTATGGTGTCGTACGAAGAGATCGGTACGTCTACGATTCAGTCTCGTGCGATTGCTGGTTTTGCTAACCACACCGTGATCTTCGCAATGCCAGGTTCAACTGGTGCGTGCCGCACAGGCTGGACAAAAATTATTAAACAGCAGTTGGATGCAAGTCATCGCCCTTGTAACTTCATGCCACACCTATCTGTATAACCTTTCCTAAAAGCGAAGGAAAAACAATGACCCAATTTACACATATCAATGCTTCTGGCGAAGCAAACATGGTTGACGTGTCAGCAAAAACGGAGACGGTTCGTGAAGCTCGTGCTGAAGCATTTGTTCACATGGCCCCAGAAACACTTCAACTGATTGTCTCTGGCCAGCACCATAAAGGTGATGTATTTGCGACGGCTCGTATTGCTGGTATTCAAGCTGCGAAGAAAACCTGGGATTTGATTCCACTTTGTCATCCGCTACTACTCTCTAAAGTTGAAGTTCAACTGGAAGCTATCGAAGCAGAAAACAAAGTTCGCATCGAATCAGTATGTAAACTTGCGGGTAAAACTGGCGTGGAAATGGAAGCGCTCACGGCAGCTTCCGTTGCTGCTCTAACGATTTACGATATGTGTAAAGCAGTACAAAAAGACATGGTTATTGGTCAAGTTCGTCTATTAGAGAAAACGGGTGGTAAATCTGGTCACTTTAAGGTGGAATCATGATTAAAGTACTTTTCTTTGCTCAAACTCGCGAACTGATTGGCATCGACAGTGTCGAGTTAGACGGGCCGTTTGAGACGGTTGAATCAATTCGTGCACATCTAGTGGAAGAAGGCACTGAGAAAGATGGCAAGTGGGATTTAGCGCTCGAGCCAGGAAAGCTACTTGCTGCAGTGAACCAATCCATCGTCCCTTTGGATACACAAGTAAAAGCAGGTGACGAAGTTGCGTTTTTCCCGCCGGTAACTGGGGGTTAAGATGGATTCTCGTGTTTCTGTACAAATTGAAGATTTTTCGGTTGAGCAAGAATATCAACGTCTATCTGAAGGGACGGCTGCCGGCGCTGTCGTTACATTCGTTGGTAAAGTTCGAGATATGAACCTTGGGGATAATGTCATTGGTTTACATCTAGAGCACTATCCGGGGATGACAGAGAAGAGCTTGAGCGACATTTGCGATCAAGCTGAGTCTCGCTGGCCACTATTAGGTGTACGCGTGATTCATCGTGTCGGAGACATGGATAGCGGTGATCAAATTGTATTTGTGGGCGTTTCCAGTGCGCACCGCGGCGCGGCATTTGATGCGTGCGAGTTCATCATGGATTATCTGAAAACCCAAGCACCATTTTGGAAAAAAGAGCGTACGACGAATGAAGATCGTTGGGTTGAGTCGCGCGACACCGATCATCAAGCTGCACAGCGTTGGGAAAAATAGAACTAACCCGCATTCTAGTGAAAAAAGCTAAGTGCTAATGGCACTTAGCTTTTTTTGTATTTATCTTCATTGTATTGCTCACTTTGTTTCGATATTTCCTATCTTTTGTCTGGTGATATTCTTCACAATAAAAGTTTTTTGCCCAATATATAAACAATTATTTGTTAGACTTGATTTGTCATAAATGTTAAATGATGTGTAAATATCTAGCATAAGATGCTAGTAAATAGTTTAAACTCAGATTAATCGAAAGTTTCGCCTGTTAAATGTCGCTTCTGGTCTTTATTTGGCTGGTGAATGCTTTGGGGTTAGAGTTTACTGCTAGATATGTGTGGTTTAGTCAGCATTATTGGTTTTTTTGCTACATTTTTATGGCAAATTACTTCAATGATTGCTAATGTGTGCCGCAGTCTTTGTAAGGTTTTAGACTTTTGTGCTCAGAAAGTGCACTAAAAAAATCTAAAACTCTGACCGTTCCAGGCCCTTACAAAGAAGTCATGGATGCTAACGAAAAAATTTGGAGTTTTACGCATGTATAAGAATAAAATCACGCGCGCTTTATTTATTGGTGCTGGTCTTTCTCTCGCTCTAGCTGGTTGTGGTGAAAAGCCTGCGGAGAAACAAGCTGCTGAGCCTGCTCCGGCTCCAGCCCCTGAAGCTAAATCTGATTCTAAAGAGCCAAAACTTGCTGCTGTTCAAGAATTGGTGCGTGGTAACGGTACAGAAGTTGCGACAATAGACCCTCATAAATCTCAAGGTGTTCCAGAATCCCACGTGATTCGCGATCTTCTTGAAGGCCTTGTAAACCAAGATGCGGACGGTAACACTATCCCTGGTGTTGCAGAATCTTGGGAAACTGAAGACAACAAAACATACACTTTCCACTTACGTGAAGACGCAAAATGGTCAAACGGTGATCCTGTCACTGCAGGTGATTTCGTTTACAGCTTCCAACGCGCAGTCGATCCAGCAACCGCCTCTCCATATGCTTGGTACATGGAATACACCAAGATGAAGAACGCAAAAGACATTGTTGCGGGTAAAAAAGATAAGAGCGAGTTAGGTGTTAAAGCGGTTGACGATCACACGTTAGTGGTTGAGTTAGATACTGCAGTACCATATTTTGTAATGATGATGGGCCACACGACAGTGAAACCTGTTCATCAAGCAACTGTTGAAAAGTTCGGCGATCAATGGACGAAGCCAGAGAACTTTGTAGGTAACGGTGCTTATGTTGTTGACAACTGGGTTGTAAACGAGCGTTTGGTTCTAAAACGTAACGAACAGTACTGGGACAACGAAAACACGACGCTTGACCAAGTTACTTTCCTACCAATCGAGAACCAAGTAGCGGAAATGAACCGCTTCCTAGCGGGTGAAATCGACTTCACGAACGAGCTGCCTACAGAGCACTTCAAGCGTCTGAAGAAAGAGCACCCACAAGAAGTGTCTGTAACCGGTAACTTATGTACTTACTACTACATCTTCAATACGAAGAAAAAGCCGTTTGATGATGTTCGTGTGCGTAAAGCGATTTCTTATGCGATTGACCGTAACATTGTGACCGATGCGATTTTAGGTCAAGGTCAAAAGCCAGCTTACTTCCTAACACCTGAAATTACGGCAGGTTTCAACCCAGAAATTCCTGCATACGGCAAAATGACGCAAGAAGAGCGTAACGCAGAAGCTGCGCGTCTATTGGAAGAAGCGGGTTACGGCGCAGACAACCCTCTTGAATTTAACCTTCTATACAATACATCAGAGAACCACAAGAAACTTGCGGTTGCACTGGGTTCAATGTGGAAGAAGACACTTGGTCTAGACGTTACGCTAGAAAACCAAGAGTGGAAAACTTACCTATCTACCAAAGATTCTGGCAACTTTGAGGTTGCTCGTGCAGGTTGGTGTGGCGACTACAACGAAGCTTCATCTTTCCTAACGCTGATGATGAGTAATAACACTACTGGTGGTATTCACTACGACAGCAAAGAGTACGATGCGATCATGAACAAAGCATTTGCTTCAACTTCTGACGAAGAGCGCCAAGCACTTTACCTAGAAGCAGAGAAGTTGATGGCAAAAGATATGCCAATCGCACCTATCTACCAGTACGTGAAATCACGTCTACTATCACCGAAAGTTGGTGGCTTCCCAGTAAATAACGCGGAAGACAAGATTTACTCTAAAGATCTCTACATCACAGAGTAATTCGTAACTCGATAGAACTATAAAAATGAGGCCCTACATGTGAGAAATTGCATGTAGCGCCTATCTTTAGTCCAAAAGAATTGGACGACTTCTTTAATTTAACTGTCACAGACTGAAAGAGTGAGTTTATGCTTAAATTCATCGCAAAAAGGATATTTGAGGCGATCCCAACAATGTTGGTTTTGATCACCGTATCTTTCTTTCTTATGCGCTTTGCACCGGGAAACCCTTTCTCGACAGAGCGTCCATTGCCACCCGAAGTAATGGCAAACATCGAAGCTAAATATGGCTTGGATAAACCTGTATTTGAACAATACACCACGTATTTGACCAATGTTATCCAAGGTGATTTCGGACCGTCATTTAAATACCTTGATTACTCAGTAAACGAGCTGATCGCGGTTGCCTTACCTGTTTCGGCTAAAGTGGGCTTCATCGCCTTTATCTTTACTTTGATAATGGGGGTTACCGTCGGTACCATTGCTGCGCTCAAGCAAAATACTTGGATTGATTACACCATTATGTCGACTGCGATGCTTGGTGTCGTAATGCCATCCTTTGTATTAGCGCCTGCGCTTATCTACATATTCTCGCTTCATTGGAATATCTTCCCTGCGGGCGGTTGGCAAGATGGTAGCTGGCAGTATTTAGTGCTTCCTGTTATTGGTATGTCGCTACTGTATGTTGCTACCTTTGCTCGTATCACGCGTGGTTCGATGATCGAAACCCTAAACAGTAACTTTATTCGTACGGCACGTGCTAAAGGTCTAAGTTACCGTTATATCATTATCAAACACGCTCTTAAGCCGGCACTTCTCCCTGTTGTTTCTTACATGGGCCCAGCTTTCGTAGGTATCATCACCGGTTCCGTTGTTATCGAAACCATTTTTGGTCTGCCTGGTATTGGTAAACTATTCGTTAACGCTGCGTTTAACCGTGACTACTCGCTAGTAATGGGGGTAACCATTCTGATTGGTTTCCTATTCATTCTATTCAACGCGATTGTAGATATTTTACTTGCAATGATTGACCCGAAAATTCGCTACTAACAGGGACGTTTGGTTATGTTAACGAAAAAAGAAAACCTAGAAGCGATTGAGAAATTCTCCGAAAACTTGGAGATTGAAGGTCGCAGTCTTTGGCAAGATGCTCGTATCCGTTTCATGCGCAACAAAGCGGCGATGGTGAGCTTATTCCTTCTTGTTCTAATGACGTTGGCGGTTATTATCCTGCCAATGATCGCACCGTACACATTTGATGATACTGACTGGTACGCGATGCACGTTGCACCGAATGCTGACCATTGGTTTGGTACTGACAGCTTAGGCCGTGATTTATACGTGCGTACGCTAATTGGAGGTCGTATTTCGTTGATGGTAGGTGTTATGGGTGCATTTGTAGCGGTACTGATTGGTACGCTCTACGGCGCAGCATCTGGTTTCATCGGCGGTAAAGTTGACCGCGTAATGATGCGTATTCTAGAAATTTTATACGCGGTACCGTTTATGTTCCTGGTGATTGTACTGGTAACATTCTTCGGTCGTAACATCATGCTGATCTTCGTTGCGATTGGTGCTATCGCATGGCTAGATATGGCGCGTATCGTACGTGGCCAGACTCTTAGTCTACGTAGCAAGGAGTTTATCGAAGCGGCACATGTGTGTGGTGTAAGCAACTGGAAAATCATTACTCGTCATATCGTACCGAACGTACTGGGTATTGTAGCGGTATACTCTACGCTGCTTATCCCAAGTATGATTCTAACGGAATCATTCCTATCATTCCTTGGTCTTGGTGTCCAGGAACCAATGACAAGTTGGGGCGCTCTTCTACAAGAAGGTGCACAGACAATGGAAGTAGCAATCTGGCAGCTGGCATTCCCAGCAGTGTTCATGGTTGTGACGCTATTCTGCTTCAACTACGTTGGTGACGGCCTGCGCGATGCGCTGGATCCAAAAGACAGATAATTAAAAGATAAGATTAAGGAAGCAATGATGAGCTTATTAGATGTCAAAGATCTGCGCGTCGAATTCACCACGCAAGATGGTATCGTAACCGCAGTAAACGATTTGAACTTCTCTCTCAACCAAGGCGAAACCTTAGGTATCGTTGGAGAGTCGGGATCAGGTAAATCTCAAACCGTATTCGCAATCATGGGCCTTTTGGCTAAGAATGGTATTATTTCTGGTAGCGCAAAGTTTGAAGGCAAAGAAATCCTAAACTTACCAGAAAAAGAACTGAACAAAGTGCGTGCGGAACAGATCGCAATGATCTTCCAAGACCCAATGACATCACTGAACCCTTACATGAAAGTCAGTGATCAGTTGATGGAAGTGCTTATGCTGCACAAAGGCATGGGCAAAGCGGAAGCATTTGAAGAATCAGTACGCATGCTGGAAGCGGTAAAAATCCCTGAAGCGCGTAAGCGTATCACGATGTACCCGCATGAGTTTTCAGGCGGTATGCGTCAGCGTGTAATGATCGCGATGGCGTTGTTATGTCGTCCTAAACTGCTTATAGCCGATGAGCCAACAACAGCACTTGATGTGACGGTACAAGCACAGATCATGGACTTGTTGAATGAGCTGAAATCTGAGTTCAACACAGCGATCATCATGATCACTCACGACCTTGGTGTGGTTGCAGGTTCGTGTGACAAGGTGCTGGTGATGTATGCAGGCCGTACCATGGAGTACGGCAACGTAAACGAAATTTTCTACAATCCAAGCCATCCTTATGCGGAGGGGCTGCTGAAGGCGATTCCTCGCCTCGATACTGAGGGTGAAATTCTGCCGACCATTCCTGGTAATCCACCAAACTTGCTTCGTCTACCGCCGGGCTGCCCTTATCAAGAGCGCTGTCACCGTGTGATGGATCGTTGTAAGCGCGAGGCGCCAATTCTGACACCATTTGGTGATGGTCGTCAGCGTGCATGTTTTTCTGAATGGGAGGCTTGGAACAAATGAACGCAGTAGACAAAAAACTAATTCTGGACATTTCTGAGCTGAAAGTTCACTTCAGCATTGCCTCAAAGTCGGCATGGCCGTGGTCAAAGCCTTCGAGCCTGAAAGCGGTAGATGGCGTGAACGTTCGACTATACGAAGGGGAAACGCTTGGTGTAGTAGGTGAATCAGGTTGTGGTAAATCGACGTTTGCTCGTGCCATCATTGGTCTGGTTGAAGCTACTGACGGCCAAGTAGTTTGGTTGGGTCAAGACCTTACTAAAATGAAAAGCGTTCAGCGCCGTGAGACGCGTAAAGAAATTCAGATGATTTTCCAAGACCCATTGGCATCGCTGAATCCGCGTATGACTGTTGGTGATATCATTGCTGAACCTCTTGAGACATTCTATCCAGAACTGTCTAAGCAGGAAGTGAAAGATCGCGTTAAAGAGATGATGGCGAAAGTTGGCCTATTACCTAACGTGATTAACCGTTACCCACACGAGTTCTCGGGTGGTCAGTGTCAGCGTATCGGGATAGCGCGTGCGCTTATCCTTAAGCCTAAGATGATCATTTGTGACGAGCCAGTATCGGCGCTTGATGTATCTATTCAAGCTCAGGTGGTTAACCTACTTAAAGAGATTCAAAAAGAGTTAGGGCTTTCTCTGGTATTCATTGCGCATGACTTGTCTGTCGTTAAACACATTTCAGATCGCGTTTTAGTTATGTATTTAGGTAATGCCGTGGAACTTGGCGAGGCCGAGGCTCTGTTTGCTGATCCTAAGCACCCATATACGCGTGCGCTGATGTCTGCGGTTCCGATCCCGGACCCGGATATTGAGCGCAATAAGAAAATCCAAATGCTAGAGGGTGATCTTCCTTCACCTATCAACCCACCGTCGGGTTGTGTATTCCGCACTCGTTGCCCACAAGCAACCGAAGAGTGTGCGAAGACAAAGCCAACCATTTTAGGTAATGACGTTCACGCGGTATCTTGTTTACACGTTAGTGTATAAATTCAGCCTGTGACGGGCTTAAGCGCGACACCTTCATCGGGTCGCGCTTTTTTTATGTGTCTGATTTATACATTCGAATTTCTTGAACATGATGTCCTAAGTTCGATGATTCTCTGTTT
The DNA here is from genome assembly GCF_033344315.1 of Vibrio sp. 2132-1. Classification (NCBI taxonomy): domain Bacteria; kingdom Pseudomonadati; phylum Pseudomonadota; class Gammaproteobacteria; order Vibrionales; family Vibrionaceae; genus Vibrio; species Vibrio sp. 2132-1. Next base: position 182,966 of record NZ_JAWPON010000003.1, read on the forward strand.
GATAGGAAACGCTAATATAGACACAAACAGAACGAGAGGAGAGCAATCATGGGTAAGTTGGTTGAAGGTGTTTGGCAAGATGTCTGGTATGACACAAAATCAAATGGTGGCAAATTTGTGCGCGAAGATGCCGGATTCCGTAACTGGGTTAAAAACGACCCTGATGCGGAGTTTACACCAGAGTCCGGTCGATACCATTTGTATGTCTCTCTTGCTTGTCCGTGGGCACATCGAACCCTCATTTTCCGCAAGCTGAAAGGTTTAGAACCACATATTGATGTCACGGTCGTTTGCCCTGATATGCTCAGCCAAGGTTGGCAAATGGGGCTTCCTGAGCCATTGTTTGGTCACATGCGCATGTATCAAATTTACACGCAGGCCAAACCCGATTACACGGGCCGCGTAACCGTGCCTGTACTTTGGGATAAAAAGACCAATACTATTGTGTCAAACGAGTCGTCAGAGATCATTCGCATGTTCAATTCGGAATTCAATGCGTTAACAGGGAATCACGACGACTACTATCCAGATCATCTAAAACACGTTATTGATGAGTGGAACGATTTTGTTTATCCAAATGTCAACAACGGAGTGTATCGTTGTGGCTTCGCGACTACACAAGAGGCGTATGAAGAAGCGTTTGATTCTTTGTTTAATGCGTTAGATAAAATCGATGCTCACTTAGCGACGCATCGTTACTTAGCAGGGAACACAATTACTGAGGCTGATTGGCGTTTGTTTACGACTCTTATTCGTTTTGATGCGGTGTATGTGGGGCATTTCAAGTGTAACAAGCAGCGCATCGCAGACTACGAAAATATACAAGGCTACTTAAAAGAGTTATATCAAGTCGAAGGCGTCGAAGAAACGACGGATTTCTATCACATTAAACGCCACTACTACTTCAGCCACACTGGGATTAATCCGGCGCAAGTTGTACCAAAAGGGCCTGATTTAGACCTAAATACTCCTCATGGAAGAGAAAGGATTGGCTAGTTTGCTGCTTCCATCGCAAATGAAAAAGTACTTAACGGTTAGCAATGCCGTTAAGTACTTTTGTGTCATCTAAATACCGGGAGTAGGAAGTTTACTTTTTCATTCATCGCCACCTTACTTAGCGCGTACGATGTCCATCACTAGCTTTCCGTCCACTTTTACAGGACCGTCCTCTTTAGCGCCGAGCGTATACTCAAACACACCAGTCTTCATGCCACCTTTCTCTCCGTGGACCATTAACATCAGCATATCGCCTGATTCTACTGGTTCCATCAAAATTGCATTTACGTTTTCATTCTTTCCCATTTTTAACGGAGCGTAGCCGATAACAGGACCAGGCTTCATTGATTCGTCTGTTCGGTGGACAACCATCCACCCATTGTCATCAGCATGAGCCATTTCAGCGGTCACCGTTCCTCCGGACATATCTTGATCGACGCCTTTAATACTCGGGGCGGAAAAGCTGAATGAAGAAAAACTAATCAGAAACGCAGCTAAACCAAACTTTATCAGTGATGTATTGATGAAATCCTTCATATATATTCCTTAGCAGTCAATGAGTTTGTGCATTGCAGTAGCTTTTACGTATTTCCTAGCAAAAAAGTTTAGCTAAAACGTAAATAATGTCGATAAATTGAACAGGGACCGTGCTGCTTTGGAGCCAATGCATTTTTGGGAGTGGGTCAATCGGTGTAATAACAAGCACGAGCAATGTCGATTAGGTATGGGGGGGCGATAGGAAGAAAAGCTTTGTGCACCAGTAATTATAGATTGTGCAGTGATTGGTATAAAAAACAAATAAGTGTTCTGGCCAGCAATAGAAAAAGCCCTCGACGAATCGAGGGCTTTGTATCTATATCCAACTAGATGTCAGAAGCGATTATTTAGCTTCTTGGTCTGCTTGGATAGCTGTTAGAGCGATGGTGTACACGATGTCGTCTACTAGCGCGCCACGAGACAAGTCGTTTACAGGCTTACGCATACCTTGCAGCATTGGACCGATAGATACTAGGTCAGCTGAACGTTGTACCGCTTTGTAAGTTGTGTTACCCGTGTTTAGGTCTGGGAATACAAATACTGTCGCTTTACCTGCAACTGGAGAGTTTGGTGCTTTAGAAGCAGCAACGTTTTCCATAATAGCAGCGTCGTACTGTAGAGGACCGTCAATGATAAGATCAGGACGTTTCTCTTGAGCCAGTTTTGTTGCTTCACGTACTTTATCAACGTCTGCACCCTTACCAGATTCACCAGTAGAGTAAGAGATCATTGCAACGCGTGGTTCGATACCGAATGCTGCTGCAGAGTCAGCAGATTGGATAGCGATTTCAGCAAGCTGTTCAGCAGTTGGATCTGGGTTGATTGCACAGTCACCGTAAACCAGTACTTGATCAGGCAGAAGCATGAAGAATACTGAAGATACGATAGACGCATTTGGTGCCGTCTTGATGATTTGGAACGGAGGAACGATAGTGTTCGCCGTAGTGTGAACAGCACCAGAAACTAGGCCGTCAACTTCGTCGTTCTCAAGCATCATTGTGCCAAGGAATACTGAATCTTGTAGCTTCTCACGAGCCACAACTTCAGTCATGCCTTTCGCACCGCGCAACTCAACTAGGCGAGCAACGTAGTTTTCACGAACAGCATCTGCATCGATGATGGTTACACCAGTACCTAGCTCAACGCCTTGTTGAGCCGCTACGCGACGGATCTCATCTGGGTTACCTAGAAGTACACAGTCTGCAATGCCGCGTTCAGCACAGATTGCCGCTGCTTTAACTGTGCGTGGTTCGTCACCTTCTGGAAGAACGATACGCTTACCTGCTTTACGAGCAAGTTCAGTTAGCTGGTAACGGAACGCTGGTGGGCTTAGACGACGAGACTTCTGAGTGCCTTCAGTCATAGACTCGATCCAGTTACCGTCGATGTGGCCAGCAACGTGTTCGTTGATGAACTCGATACGCTCTTTATCGTCTGCAGGTACTTCGATGCTGAAGCTCTGTAGGTTTAGAGACGTTTGCCAAGTGTTACCTTGTGCTTTGAAGATAGGTAGACCAGTGTCGAATGCTGGTTTACATAGGCCTTCGATTTCGCTAGGGATATCGTAACCGCCAGTTAGCAGTACAGCACCAATATCCACACCGTTCATTGCAGCAAGAGAAGCAGCAACGATAACATCAGGACGGTCTGCAGAAGTAACAAGTAGAGAGCCCGGTTTGAAGTGCTCAATCATGTTTGGCAGAGAACGTGCACAGAAAGTGATGCTCTTGATGCGACGAGTGTTGATGTCACCTTCGTTGATGATATCTGCGTTCAGGTGTTTAGCCATGTCGATTGCACGAGTCGCAATCAGATCAATGCTCCATGGCACACAACCTAGTACACGAATTGGAGAAGTGTTGAAAATTTCCATCACTTTCAATTCGTTTTGTTTCGCGCTGTCTGCATCGTCAAAGATTTCAGATAGGTCAGGGCGAGTACGGCCAGCTTCGTCAACAGGAGCGTTTAGCTTGTTGATGATAACACCAGAGATGTTTTTGTTTTTAGTGCCGCCGAAGTTAGAACATGCTACTTCGATACGCTCTTTCAGTTGCGCAGGGTTATCAGTACCTGGAGTCGCAACTAGCACGATTTCTGCACCAAGTGTTGCCGCGATTTCCGCGTTTACTTGGTTTGCAAATGGGTGCTTACGAGTAGGTACAAGACCTTCGATTAGCGTAACGTCTGCGTCTTTGTTGATTTGGTTGTAACGTTCAACAACGGTTTCTAGCAGCTCGTCCATGTTGTCGTTACCGATTAGGCTTTCAGCAACAGACATCGCCATTGGTTCACCGATCTTCATATCGCTGTTACGACCAACGATAGTTGAAGTCAGATCTGGCTGATCACCACCTGAACGTGGCTGACAGATTGGCTTGTAGAAAGAAACTTTAACGCCTTTACGCTCCATAGCGCGAAGAACACCCATGCTAACGCTTGTTAGGCCAACGCCTGCGCTAGTAGGGATAAGCATAATAGTACGAGACATTCGTAGAGTACCTTTAGCTATTTGGGGGATAAAAGCTCAACTCTTATTCCATGAAGCTCGAAGAATAGGAGTTGAGCCCCTAAGAAATTCGTTTGAATGAAAATCTGGCTAGCCGAGTGGCTAGCCAGGAATTCAATTAAAGACCTGTCAGGCGAGCAGTGTCTTCAGCGATGACTAGCTCTTCGTTAGTAGAGATAACCATTGCAGGGATACGGCTGTTTTCAGTCGTGATAACGCCTTCGCCGCCGAAGCGAGCTTTAAGGTTAGCTTCGCTATCTACTTCGATACCGAAGATGCCAAGACGGTTTAGAACCATTTCACGGATAGGGCCAGAGTTCTCGCCGATACCGCCAGTGAAAGTGATTGCGTCTAGACGGCCTTCCATTGAAGCCGTGTAGCCAGCAACGTATTTAGCTAGACGGTGACAGAACACGTCCATTGCGCGCGTTGCTTCTTCTTTTTGACCGTAGTTGTCTTCAACGAAACGACAGTCAGAAGTCACTTCAGTTAGACCTTGAAGACCAGACTCTTTAGTTAGCATCGTGTTGATTTGTTCAACAGAGTAACCTAGAGCGTCGTGTAGGTGGAAGACGATAGCAGGGTCGATGTCGCCACAGCGAGTACCCATTACCAGACCTTCAAGTGGAGTAAGACCCATAGAAGTGTCTACAGATTGACCGTTCTTGATCGCACATACAGATGCGCCGTTACCTAGGTGACAGTTGATGATGTTTACTTCTTCAACTGGTTTGTTTAGTAGGCCTGCAACTTCACGAGTGATGAACAAGTGAGAAGTACCGTGCATGCCGTAACGACGGATACCGTGTTCTTTGTATAGGTTGTATGGAAGAGCATATAGGTAAGACTCTTCAGGCATAGTTTGGTGGAACGCAGTGTCAAATACAGCAACGTTTTTCAGCTCTGGGAAGTTTTTCTTAGCCGCTTCGATACCGATGATGTGAGCAGGGTTATGAAGAGGTGCAAATGTTGCAGCGTCTTGAATACCTTTTAGAACTTCATCAGTAATTAGTGCAGATTGAGTGAACTGCTCGCCGCCGTGAACGATACGGTGACCGATTGCGCCTAGGTTAGCTTTAAGCTCTGGCTTAGAAGCAAGAATAGTTTCTACCATAAACGCTAGTGCTTCTTCGTGAGCTGCACCATTGCCTAGTTGAGCTTCGTGCTTGCCATCAAGTTTCCACTTGATGCGAGCTTCAGGAAGGTGAAGACACTCAGCAAGACCTGACAAGTGCTCGTCGCCGTTCTCGGCATCAACAACGGCAAATTTAAGAGAAGAACTACCGCAGTTTAAAACTAAAACTAGCTTAGACATGTATGACTACCTGTTATTCGTCTGATAAAAAATCAGTTAAAGAATGAAAAATTAATCACAAGAATAGCCGATACCCAGAAGGCTGCGTACTAATCCTGGTCAAAAATTGTTCTAATTCCATATAAAGAAATAGTGATGAACCCTTCCATCACTATGATGCGATCCGTGCAGATAGATATCTCGGAGTTGCTTAAATTGTAAATAACAGCAACAATGAGATTGAGGGTCTGCAAAGGATAGCGATAATAAGCAATGATAACAAAAAAAATTTGAAAGAATATTAACTTTCATCAATTTTTTGTACCTTCAGTTGAAATGTTCAACTATTTTTTAGTGAGAGAGCGGTATGAGTAATAAAGTCGGATTGATCCATAGCCTGAAAGATGGCCAGAATTACATGGAGATCTGGCCGGTTCGTAAAGAGCTAAGCGCCATATTTCCGGAACAGCGTATCATTAAGGCGACTCGCTTTGGCATTAAAGTCATGCCGGCCGTTGCTGCGATCAGCGTACTCACTCAAATGGCATTCAACAATTACCACGCGTTACCTCAATCCATTGTTGTCGCCTTGTTTGCGATTAGCTTGCCACTTCAAGGCATTTGGTGGCTTGGTGCTCGATCCAACACGAAATTGCCGCCTTCTTTGGCCTCTTGGTATCGGGAGTTGCATCAAAAAATTGTGGAAACAGGTTTTGCATTAGAGCCTGTCAAAGCTCGCCCTCGTTACAAAGAGCTTGCGATCATACTGAACCGAGCGTTTCGCCAGCTCGATAAATCGTCATTAGAGCGTTGGTTCTAATTTAAATTGTTTGAAATGGAGTGTGCACTGGCCGCTCCATTTTTGATCCTGCCTCTATTACCTACTTTGACGGTCGTCGATGAAGCGAGCGAAGCTTTGTTTACCAAAGATTCTTTCCGGATGAAGAAGTCCCCCCGATCACAAATGTTGCTTTAGTGTTAAATCTTTCTTTTCTTTACTAAGACTTAGTAGTAATAATAAAAACAAGATGCGCAAGAAGTGCACAGTTATACGAACACAACAATACCGCCTTCAAACATTTGAATTCACGAGTCGATACACATATTGAAAGCTCGTGAAACAAGGACGAAGTCACATCAAGGAGTTATGATGAAAACGAAACGTTTATTAGCCACCGCCGTTCTATCTGCTACTGCTATTTTCTCTTCTACCAATGTACTGGCCGCCACTGCAACTGTCGCAGTTTCACAGATTGTCGAACACCCGGCGTTAGACGCGACGCGCCAAGGATTACTTGATGGTTTGAAAGCGAAAGGCTACGAAGAAGGCAAAAATCTAGAATTTGATTATAAGACCGCACAGGGTAATCCAGCGATTGCGGTGCAAATTGCCCGTCAGTACGTCGGCGAAAATCCTGATGTGTTAGTTGGCATCGCGACACCTTCGGCACAAGCCTTGGTGTCGGCTACTCGCTCTATTCCTGTTGTCTTTACTGCGGTAACAGATCCGGTTGGTGCGAAATTGGTTAAGTCGATGGAACAACCAGGCAAAAACGTAACTGGCCTGTCTGATCTTTCACCCGTTGCTCAGCATGTCGATCTCATCCAAGAAATTCTTCCTCAGGTGAAAAGCATCGGGGTTGTATTTAATCCCGGTGAAGCTAATGCCGTGACTTTAGTTGAATTACTAAAAGAAAGCGCAAAAGCAAAAGGCATACAAGTGGTTGAAGCGACCGCACTAAAAAGTGCTGATGTTCAGTCTGCGACTCAAGCGATTGCAGCGAAATCAGACATTCTTTACGCCCCAACAGACAATACAGTTGCAAGTGCGATTGAAGGGATGATTGTGGCAGCGAATCAAGCGAAGAAACCTGTATTTGGTGGCGCGACGTCGTATGTGGAAAAGGGTGCAATTGCAGGCTTAGGTTTTGACTACTACCAGGTTGGTGTACAAACCGCGGATTACGTGGCGGCGATTCTTGATGGTCAAGAACCAGGCAAGCTGGATGTAAAAGTCGCGACGGGCTCTGACCTTGTAATTAATGAAAGCGCAGCATCTAAGCTCGGTATCAAGCTGCCAAGTTCTGTGGTTGAACGTGCGACAAGCATGCAATAAGTAACGCTTTTTGGGGTTAAGCCTGTCACGTTGGTTGGTAGACGCTTGCCCCAAAATTGATACTCGCCGGATTTCTCGTGTAGAGCATTCTGCTAGAGAAGAAGGGGAGTATACGTTAGAAGTCTTACGTTCAGGTTGGTATTAGCCAGCCTGAGCATGCAGAAAGGAGCAGTTATGTCTGCATTTGCTTTTTTTGGCGCACTCGAAATTGGCTTGATTTATGGCCTAGTCGCACTGGGTGTGTATCTTACGTTCCGTGTTCTCGATTTCCCCGATTTGAGTGTGGATGGCAGCTTTCCAATGGGAGCTGCGGTGGCTGCAACGGCGATTGTCGCAGGTATTAATCCTTGGCTTGCGACAATAATGGCGATGATAGCTGGTAGTATGACGGGGTGGGTAACCGCTTTTCTGGCTGTTCGGTGTGGTATTTTACACCTGTTAGCTTCCATTCTTACCATGATCGCGGCATTTTCAATCAATATTCGTATTATGGGTAAACCTAATATGGCGTTGCTTGGAGAGGATACGATTCTCACTCCGTTTGAAGCATTGGGCGATCCGATGTTCATTCGTCCTCTGGTTGTTGGGGTCTTAGTTCTTTTGTCCGCTTTCTTTGTCATTCGCCTGCTGAACAGCGACTTTGGTCTTGGTTTACGAGCCACGGGCGTTAATGCGCGTATGGTTTCTGCGCAAGGGGCGAGCACTGGTTTTTATACCTACTTTGGCTTGGCTTTATCCAACGGGTTTGTGGGATTCGCAGGCGCGTTGTTTGCACAAACGAACAGCTTTGCAGATGTGACCTCTGGCGTGGGCACCATTGTGGTTGGTTTGGCTGCTGTGATTTTGGGGCAGACCCTTATTCCCGGGCGCAAGATTTGGGTTGCGGTATTTGCGGTCATCATCGGTTCGGTACTTTATCGCCTTGCAGTGGCTTTCGCTTTGAGCTCTGGCATGTTTGGTTTACAAGCTTCAGACCTCAACCTGGTTACCGCAGTATTGGTGGCTGTGGCGCTTATTGCTCCAAAGCTAAAACAGAGCATGAGAGCGAAACAACGCGTTACTGATGCTAAACAAGCGGCATCAAAAAATGGTTCTGGGGAGGCATTATGATCGAACTAAATAATATTCAGGTCACGTTCAACCCTGGGACGATTTTGGAAAATCGTGCATTGAAAGGCGTCTCTTTAGAGGTTCCAGATCATCAATTTCTTACCGTGATTGGTTCTAATGGCGCAGGAAAATCGACGTTGCTTGGTGCGGTGACAGGTGAGACGCCGATGATAGGTGGTCAGGTTATCATTGACGGCAAAGACGTCACCAAGCAGACGGTTGCCCAACGTGCGACGCAATGCGCCCGAGTGTTTCAAGATCCATTGGCCGGGACTTGTGGTGAACTTACGATAGAAGAGAACATGGCTCTAGCGCACATGCGTGGTAAAAAACGCAGCTGGGGGTTGGCGCTCTCTACTAAACGTCGCAAGCTGTTCCAAGAGCGAATTAGCATCCTCGGTCTTGGTTTAGAAGACCGCTTGGGCGATAGCATTGGGTTGCTGTCTGGTGGACAACGACAAGCCGTTAGCCTTGTGATGGCGACGTTATCGGAGAGTAAGCTGTTATTGCTTGATGAACACACGGCTGCGCTTGATCCTCGTATGGCGGCGTTTGTTATCGACTTAACTAAACGTATTGTCGATGAGTTCGATTTAACAGTGATGATGGTGACGCATTCGATGAAAGACGCATTAGCATGTGGCGATAGGACCGTAATGCTTCACCAAGGTGAAATTGTGCTTGATGTGGCTGGAGAGCAGCGCGCTAACATGCAAGTACCAGACTTGTTGGATATGTTCTCCAAAGTGCGTGGTGAAGAGCTGGCAGATGACAGTCTCTTGTTGAACTAAGCGGTATCCGACAAGTCACTACGCCTACTAAGTGTGATCCTCCTTGGGAAAATTGGCTGATATGTCAACTCGCAAGGAGGATTTCTTGTCTCTAATTCTTCAATAACATAGTGGCATATCCGATGACGAGGAGTGCCCATAATGAACCTGCCATTTATTTTTCATAGTCAAACTATTGATGGTTTAGCTTTTAATGACGAGCAAGTTACAGTCAGACTGAAAACCGAGACATTGGATTTTGATTCCGTCTATGTGCGTATTGAGCCGGACAATGAAGAATATCTGGTCGATATGGCTCAAGTAGGAACAGCTGGTGAATTATTACTATGGGAGGCATCGTTTCGACCAAATCAAGATCGAGATGTCACACATTATGTGTTTAAGCTCCTCAAAGACGGACAACAATACTGGCTCGATGCACGAGGCGTACAAAAGCGTATTCCACCCAAAGAGTTCCACTTTAAGTTGAATGTAGAGCATCAACCACCAAGCTGGGTCCAAGAGCAAGTTTTCTATCAAATCTTTCCTGACCGTTTTTCTGCTAGTAAAAGTGAGTCTGATATTCGCCACGCTTATGCTCAGTATGATTCTGCATCGGTCGTCAAGGCGTGGGGAGACGCGGTAGGCTCTCACCAAAATACCGGGGCACGTGAATTCTTTGGCGGCGACCTCAAAGGTGTAGAACAAAAGTTGGACTATCTTGAACAGCTCGGCGTTACTGCGCTTTATTTCAACCCGATCTTTTCTTCACCAAGTAATCATAAATACGACACCACCGATTACTTCACTGTTGACCCTATGCTCGGCACCAACGATCAGTTTGCTGAACTGTGTGAGAAAATCCGTGGTAAGAATATGAAGATTGTCTTAGACGCGGTGTTTAACCACACGTCAGTGCATCATCCTTGGTTTGATATCCAACAAAAAGGAGAAGGAGCGTATGGCAATCCGCAGTCAAAGTTCCGTGATTACTACTTTTTCGAAGGTGAAACCAATCACTACATTGGTTGGAAAGGCATTGGTAACTTACCGGTTCTGAACTTTGAAAATGAACAGGTGCGCGACTACATCTACCAAAGTGAAGATTCTGTCATCAAGTATTGGCTGAAGCCACCGTACTTGGTTGATGGCTGGCGGTTTGATGTAATCCATATGCTTGGCGAAGGGGACGGCGCGAAAAACAATGCTCATTATGTGGCAGCGTTTCGTAATGCGACTAAGTCAGTAAACCCGAATGCTTATGTGTTAGGTGAGCACTTTTTTGAAGCAACGCAGTGGTTGCAAGGTGATCAAGAGGATGGGGCGATGAACTACTACGGTTTTGCTCATCCAGTCCGAGCTTTTATCGCACGACAAGATATTATGTACGATCCAATCAACATTGATGGTTTGGAGTTTAAAGCATGGTTGGACGAAGCCAGAGCAAAAATCCCATTTTCTAATCAGCTATCGCAGCTAAATCAACTCGATAGTCACGATACTGCTCGGTTTATCACATTGGTTGATGGTGATAAGCGTAAAATGAACATCGCGCTAGCAATGCTTATGACTTACGTTGGCACGCCTTGTATTTACTACGGGAGTGAAGTCGGTCTAGAAGGAGGGCTAGACCCGGATAATCGTCGTTGTTTTCCTTGGAATGAAATTGAAAGTTCACAATGGCTATCGCTTTACCAACAATGGATCAAGATACGTAAACAATGTAAGCCTTTACAGTCGGGCTGTATTCAATGGCTTCATTGCACTAACAACCAGTTGGCGTACGCACGTGTACTGGGTCGCGAAGCAGTCGTTGTTATGATTAATCTCAGTGGTAATGAATGTTCAATCGATTTACCTATGTGGCAACTGGGCTTGGAGGTTAGCCAAGTTATATCGTTGTTAGATGACACAGAACAGGTTGATTATAAAGGTCATATCTCTGTCAATATGTCGGCACAGAGCTGCAAATTATGGCGACTAAAGTGACACCACACTCTATATTGATTAAACTCCTTTAATATATAAACGGTCTCAAACAGCGCGCACACATTTGTTTGGTCTCTTGTTATCTGGTGCTGCATTGCATGCGTCACCAGATAACGAGTATCAATTTAATAGCAGTCATAAGAGACTATTGACCTTTCATATGCATGGTACTCAATGGTAAACCAAAGGCGATTTAGCCTCTCATTTGTCATCTTTTTTCCTCTGGCGTTATTTGTAGTGGTTTTACTCGTGACAACGAAAAATTACTATGATGCGGTTAACCGCTATATCGATTCTGAGTATGCGCGTATCGAGCGTGCAATGTCTCGCGGTATTAAAGTACTCACGGCTTTAGATTACAGCTTCACCAACTATACCAATTACGCTAACCCACTGTTTGAAGAACATAATTCTTTAGTCAAAGAAGGGCTTTGTTATCTTTGGCCTATAGATGTGTTATTACTCGAAAGTGTTTATAGTGAAGGGTTACCTGCGGTTGACCTTGATTATATGATCGTAGGGGATGAAAGCTTATGTCAGCAAGGTTCAACGATTAACCAGTTAGCTGAACAAAAGGCGGGTTTTGCGCCGTCATTGTCATTTCTGCACGATATTGAATCGCACATTGTTGGAATCCATTACATTGACAAGCGCGGTTACGTTATCTCCTCACCCGATACCTACGCAAAAAATTTCACTAGAGAGCTTTTGTCAACGCTAAAAGCCCGACCTTTTTGGCAAAAAACCGCGCAAGATAAAGTGAACATTACCTTGGCTGGACCAGGGCCTGTGTTGGACTCGATGGAAGGTCAAGTCATTAGTATGACGGTACCCGTCTATGAGAAAGGAGAACATCAAGGTGTTTTGTCTATTGATTTCGACATCAATACGCTCATGGCTTCGTCGCTAGGTCTTGTTGGTCAGTTTCATTTGGTTTCCAATTTACAATCCATTCCTTCAAACAGTACACGAATCAAACCTGTCGAATTAGAGCGATTGAGTGCGAATCACAGCATGTACTACGAGTACAACCTTTGGGATGAAGCTAAGAACCTAGCGGTTTTTGAAAAATACAGCCTTATTGTCGCACTATTTATTTACGTGCTGAGTACCGTCGTCTTGTTCTATGTGAATATGCATAGCGAGCGACGTTACTTTAAAGAACTGGCAGCAAGAGACCCAATGACCAGTTTATTGAATCGTCGAGGTATGCAAACCGTGTGGCGTAATAAGATGACAAAAAAACAGGTTGCTTTAGCAGTGTTCGATATTGATAACTTCAAGAAGATCAACGACACCTATGGTCATGATGTCGGTGATTCTGCAATTCAGCTTGTTGCAAAATGTATACGTGAAAATATTCGCCATACCGATGTTGCCTCAAGGTTTGGTGGCGAAGAGTTCGTTTTAGCGATTTATGACGAAGATTCAGAGGGCATTAAACTCATTTTAGACAGAGTAAAAAAGGCCATAGATGAGCGCTCGACACGCGTAACGAAAGAAGGCTTTACGATCTCTGGCGGTGTGGTGTTTAGTAAAGAGAGCCGAGTAGAAAACTTTGATGAGTTGTTTAAAGCGGCGGATGAAAAGTTATATCAAGCCAAAAGTACCGGCAAAAATAAGATCTGTTACTAGGATTTAGGTACAAAAAAGGACGAGATATTCGTCCTTTTTTGTGTTCGGGAGTTATGCAACCTGAGAGTTTAAGTCATCGCGGTAGCGTTGAATATGCTCAACAATTGGTGTGGCTTTGTTGAACGTTCTGATTTCTCTAAATAGGTCTTTTGCTTCAGGATAAGCCTGGCGTAAGTAAGAGAACCATTGTTTTACGCGGTTTGGGTAATACAAGCCTTTATCGCCTTTCATCTCAAACTTGGAGTAGTAGATGAGCAACTCAACCACCTCGGGCCATGACATTGGCTGGTGGTTATGTTTTACCATATTGCCTAAGTTAGGGATATTGAAAGCGCCTCGGCACACCATCAAAGAGTTAACGCCAGTCGTTTCAATGCAACGTTGACCGTCTTCATAATTCCAAATTTCACCATTCGCTATCAGTGGGATATAGAAACGTTCGCGAATTTGGTTGATGTAATCCCATTTTATCTCAGAAGCTTTATAACCACCTTGTTTAGTACGTGCGTGTACGGTCAATTCATTTGCGCCAGCAGACTGAATGGCATCGACAATTTCAAAGCAATCTTCAGGGTTCTCCCAACCAAGACGAATTTTTGCAGTTACGGGAATGGCTTCTGGAACGGCTTCTCGACAAGCTTTCACAACACGGTGAATGAGCTCTGGATGCTGGAGTAGCGCTGCACCACCTTTACTTTTGTTGACCATTTTGGCTGGGCAACCAAAGTTTATATCAATGCCTCTGGCACCAAGATTTGCCGCTTTAATTGCGTTCTCAGCCATCCAGTTCGGTTCCTGTCCCAACAATTGCACATGTACTGGCACACCAGATGCAGTCTGAGAACCTTGCAACAGCTCTGGGCATAAACGGTGAAACACATGATCGGGTAATAGCTGGTCGATTACGCGAACAAACTCCGTAACACACAGGTCATAGTCGTTTATCTCGGTCAGGATTTGGCGCATCAAATGATCTAAAACGCCTTCCATTGGGCCTAGTACAACTCGCATAGCTTGCCTAATACAGTTTGGTGGTAAAAAGGAGGGCGATTGTAGCGATGTAAGTTAAGTTTGTCATTAAAAGACTCGAAGCGCCCAATGCCGTCAAACACACAACGTTAGGTTACTTGCTTTTGAGCTCTGAGGTATAATGCCGCCAAATTTATGGGAAACCAGATGTCATGCAATACACATTGATTGAAAAAGGTGAAGTTCACGTCGATGAATCTTGCCTATTTATCGAAGGCGCAGTGTTAGCTGCGAATCTGACGACAAAACCACTCGCTCCTGAAAAGTGGTTAGAGCCGCTATTAGGTGAGGGATTCAAAGCGATTCAACCAGCTGTGGAAGAGCAAATTCACAAGCAGCATAACCGAATTCAACGAAACGAATATTCCGTGCTAGAGCTAACAGGCAAAGAACCTGAACAACTTGCTGATTTTGCCGAAGGCTTTATGTCTGTTTGGTCAATGATTGAAGAACAGTGGCAAGACGTTGAGCTCAATGATGGATTACAGCGTATGCTGCAAGCATTACTGACCACTTTGATGCTGGCTATCGATGAGCCAGCAACGCAGCAACAGATGCGCGACGCAGGTATTGAAACGCCACCGGCCCTGACAGATTTAGTCGACCAGCTTGATTTAATGGTCGGTGAAGTCGCGCTGGGCGCGGATGAGTTGATGGTAGGAAATAAAGCTCAAAGCCTAAACCCATTCAAAGGTATCGGGCGCAATGATCCCTGTCCTTGTGAGAGCGGAAAAAAATTCAAGCAGTGCTGTGGTCAATCACGCGGCTAAATCGAATCGCCGCGCTATCCACTTAACAAAAAGCCGACCAGATGGTCGGCTTTTTGTTAATTTTTACGCGTCAGTAGGATTAACGAATTGGATTAACGCGTTTTGCAGGGAAGAATTGTGCAATTACAATTAATGCCAAAGCGATTAAATTGCCTGCAAAAATTACGACTAACCATTGTGGCATTGATAAATCAAGGAACTGCCATACAACCTTAGAGCAATCACCATATGCTTCAAACATCCAAGGAACCCACTGATTGAGCGGAGCCCAGCTAGGGAATGTGACGAATAAATCGCAAGTCGCGAATGGTGATGGATTAAACTGGTAGTCAACGTGCTGCATCGCAAGTAACAAACCCTTGTAAGCACTTAATCCCCAGCCTATCAAACCTAGCCAGCGGAAAATTGGGTTCTTGGGTGCCAATATACCAACCATTGCAGCGACGCCCACTCCCATCATCGCGACTCTTTCATAAATACACATGACACATGGTGCAAGCATCATGACGTGCTGAAAATAGAGGGCACATGCTTCAAAGAAAACGACGAATAGCAGAAGCAGTAGCCAAGATAAACGTCCCTTTGAAAACTGGTTAAGTGAATTTAAAATAGTCACGTTTTTGTTCCTGTCTGAAATAGAAAAAGCTCTGAATACTCAGAGCTTTTTATCGTGGATAAGTTTCCTAATCAACTCAAATTTTAGTGACCACCGGATACTACGGGAGTTAGATCACCACTATGAGGTAAAATCCAACCAGCTTCGTAGAAAGAAGCTGTTGCAGGCTCTAGGAAGAACATGATTCCCATCAGACCGACAATCGCAAGAACGACGGTGTAAGGCAGCGCCATGATAACCATTCGACCGTAAGACAGACGAATTAATGGAGCGAGAGCCGATGTGAGTAAGAATAGGAATGCCGCTTGACCGTTTGGCGTTGCAACAGAAGGCAGGTTAGTACCAGTATTGATTGCCACCGCCAGTAAGTCGAACTGATCACGAGTAATGAGACCCTCAATGAGTGCAGTTTTTACTTCATTGATGTAAACCGTACCAACGAACACGTTATCCGACACCATAGATAATAAGCCATTCGCCACATAGAACAGAGCTAGCTGAGTACCTTTATCTTCAACGGCAAGCACCGCATCGATGACTGGTTTAAACAGCTCTTGGTCAATGATTACAGCAACGATCGAGAAAAATACTGCAAGCAGTGCAGTGAAGGGCAGGGCCTCTTCAAACGCTTTCCCCATGGAGTGCTCTTCAATGACACCAGTAAATGCGGTCGCTAAAATGATCACAGAAAGGCCAATTAAGCCGACAGCCGCTAAGTGCAAAGCGAGTGCAACGATCAACCAAACCGCAATAAGACCTTGAACCCAGAGTTTTGCGACATCTTGATTTGTTCGCGTTTTACGCTCTTCACGGTCAAAATCGACGAGGATCTGACGAACGTTGTTAGGAAGCTTCGCGCCGTAGCCAAACACTTTAAGCTTTTCAACTAAAGCACAAGTGATGAGACCACAGAAAAATACAGGGAGTGTCACTGGAGACATACGGATTAGGAATTCACCAAATAACCAACCCGCTTGGTCTGCAATAATTAAGTTTTGAGGTTCACCAACCATCGTGGTTACGCCACCTAAGGCAGTACCTACGCCAGCATGCATCAACAAAGAGCGCAAAAAGGCACGATAGTTTTCTAGGTCATCACGCGTTAGTTCAGTGATCGTGTCATCTTGTGTATGGTCATGGTCACCGATAGGGTTACCAGACGCCACTTTGTGATAGATAGAGTAAAAGCCGATCGCCACGCTGATAACAACGGCGATAACCGTCAAGGCATCCAAAAATGCAGACAAAAATGCCGCAGCAAAGCAGAACGCGAGTGATAGTAGGGTTTTAGAGCGAATGCCAAGTAAAATTTTGGTAAAAATGAACAGCAATAGCTGCTTCATGAAGTAGATGCCCGCAACCATAAATACCAGAAGTAGCAGTACTTCGATATTTGCTACTAATTCGTGCTTAACTTGCGCAGGGCTAGTCATGCCGATAGCAATGGCTTCAATAGCAAGTAAACCGCCAGGTTGTAATGGGTAGCATTTTAATGCCATTGCTAGCGTGAAAATAAATTCAGCGACCAACAACCATCCAGCTACAAATGGGTTTATTAGGAAGAATACAATCGGGTTAATTATTAAGAAGGCTATAATGGCAACTTTGTACCAATCAGGCGCTTTACCAAGGAAGTTCTTGATAAAAGCGTTTCCGAGCGATATCGGCATGATAATTCTCTTTATAACAAAATTATGAATAGACACTACAATAGTGCTTAAGTATCTGTTTGTTAGACTTATTAACTAGTCTTTAAAAACAATAACTTAGTAAAACAACAATCCTTTGTTTATTGTAGTCTTGCCAAGTTACTTCCCCTGAACTCAAGCACCGCTCACTTTCGACCGCAAACTCTACACTCAGGCATTTATTAGTCAATAACAAAACGTGATGCTACCGACTAAAATGACTTTTTAAATGTAATAACGCGATCAAAACGGCGTTACTATACCATGAAAGTCTTAAAAAAATCCTCTTGGATTTTAAATGACGGTCAGTGACGAGAAAAGGCAAATTAAGAAAGAATATTAACTGTGATATACAAAGTAATTTTTCATATTTTGAATATAAAAATGTGACACGGTTGTATTTATTTCTCCGAGATTTGTGAGCTGTTTAATTAAATGAAAATTCATATTTTACTGCTTTCGCTCGCATGTTAGAGCCTCTTAAATTGACACAACATATAGAGTATTAACTCTATGTTATGGAGTCGTTTCCACTATTGATCGTAAATTTTCTCAAACCGCTAAGTAGTGGTATGATGAGTAGTATCGACCCTCAGAAATCAATATTGGATAAAAAGTAGAATGGTCATAAAGGCGAAAAGCCCTGCGGGATTCGCAGAAAAATATATTATCGAGAGCATTTGGAACGGCCGTTTTCCTCCAGGCTCAATTTTACCTGCTGAGCGCGAGCTGTCCGAACTGATTGGTGTTACTCGAACGACTTTAAGAGAGGTTCTTCAACGACTAGCCCGTGATGGATGGCTGACTATCCAGCACGGCAAACCTACGAAAGTTAACCAATTTATGGAGACCTCTGGTCTGCATATTTTGGATACTTTAATGACGCTAGACGTTGATAATGCGACAAACATTGTAGAAGATCTGCTTGCGGCACGTACCAACATCAGTCCTATCTTTATGCGCTATGCATTTAAAGCGAACAAAGAGAGCTCTGAGCGTACAATTAAGAACGTAATCGAATCTTGTGAAGCTTTAATGAATGCGGCTTCCTGGGACGAATTCATCGCTTCTTCGCCGTATGCTGAAAAAGTTCTGCAGAATGTGAAAGAAGATAACGAGAAAGATGAAGCGAAGCGTCAAGAAATCTTGATTGCTAAAACGTTCAACTTTTACGATTATATGCTTTTCCAGCGCCTAGCATTCCATTCAGGAAATCAAATTTACGGTTTGATCTTTAATGGTTTGAAGAAGCTCTACGATCGTGTCGGTAGCTACTACTTCTCAAATCCAGCTTCTCGTGAGCTAGCTCTGAAGTTTTACCATCAATTGCTCGAAACTTGTGAAAGTGGCCAGCGTGAACAACTACCAGTGGTGATTCGTCATTATGGTATGGAAAGTGCGTTGATCTGGAACGAAATGAAAAAGCAATTACCAACGAACTTCACGGAAGACGACAGCTAAGCGCTGACAAGTTGAATAAACGAAAACCGCAGTGCCTTAGGCCTGCGGTTTTTTTTGTTTTTATTTATAAGTCGGCGACGAACCAAGCACCAATAAAAAGGCATGGAACGTTTATCCTGCTAGCGAGAGTCTGGGTAACGGTAGATATAATGACTCTACGACATCTGAAAGGACATGGTCGTAAGTATTGAAGATGGTCAATGACAAGTCCGATGTGACGCCATAAAGCTCTGCTTCTGTTAAGTCGACATGACTCCCTGTCACGTATTCATTTAGCGTCTGTATTGAGCGCGTGGAAGCAGGAGAGGTAATGCTAAGTGGAGCGAT
This sequence comes from Vibrio sp. 2132-1, assembly GCF_033344315.1. Taxonomy (NCBI): domain Bacteria; kingdom Pseudomonadati; phylum Pseudomonadota; class Gammaproteobacteria; order Vibrionales; family Vibrionaceae; genus Vibrio; species Vibrio sp. 2132-1. The sequence continues at coordinate 201,810 of NZ_JAWPON010000003.1, forward strand.
AACCGCTAGTTGGTTTAGCTTACGCATCATGACCGATGCATAGTTTTTGAAACGCTCATTTCCGCCTTGTTCTCCTAAATCTTGAATGCTGATTCGTAACTGAGTCAGGGTCTCCAAGCTATCCATAATGTTTTGCCAGTTCATGTGATACTCATTATGCAAGTCATCTCTTTGTTCAACCGCTAGCCATGCGATGGTTACTTCATCCATCAAAAACAAGCAATGACGAATTAACTTACCATGCTCCATCTGGTTTCTTGCAACACTATGGTCATTCCATTGTTCAAGTAGTTTCCCTACTTTAATCTGTAATACGCGATACATGGGTTTGTTTTCAAACCGTGATGTTTCGACTAAAAGATGCAGCTTGTTAGTCAGAGCATCATGAAGAGCGTCCAATTTTTGTTGATCGTTTTGTTGGAATTGAAGCGAGTAGTGAGTAGCAGCTCGGTGGTGTCTCAGAAGGTGAACAACATCTCGCAACAATGTTAACAGCTGATATTTGCGCGCATGTTGCTGCTCTCGTTTAGAAGATAAGTGATATATTCCGGCTAAAATAGCGATGGACAATAGTGTGGAAATCAAAACAAACATAACCAACTCCTTGTTAGTGTTTGGACCTAACAAGGAAGATTGCAGTTTTGATGCCAAACAAAAACTCAATTTAAACAATTGGTTATATTGAATGTTCTTTTTGAATGGTCGTTGTTGGTGCATGGATTCACCAAATTTGTGAATATGGTTGATTATTCGGTGTCGATGCTTGGTGTACGCGTTATTCTTTGTGAGTTACATATTGATTACTTTTTGTAGTCTGATTCAAGTCACAATGTTTAGAAATTAAAATACTCGAACACTTCATATGATATAAGTTGTCTATTTTGTTGATTGTTCGAGGTAATTAATTTGTCTAATAAATTCGACCTATGCTTCAGTACTCACTCAAAGATAACGCTCCCTATCGATACAAATGATGAGGATAGGTACCTTCAGTTTCGTAAGGACAACCCACATATATTTGGTAGTTTTATTCCCGCAGGTACTCCTTTCATACTGAACGAAGGCTCTGTGAACAACATAGCTAAGTTGCGTAGCGAGAGACCTGATATAGCTTGTGCTCTTGATACTGTAAAAAGTTGGTCACAAGAAACCAAAAGAAATGTAGCCAATCTAACACGTGAGTTTGGCGATGAAAACTAACAAGCGGTAGCCCTCCTCTATGAAAAAGAGATTAAGCCTTTTTTAGATGCTACTAATCATACTATGGGGAGGGGGGAATCGATGAGTATACTGCAGTAGGTGCTGCCGCTACTGCTGTTAATGAAAAGCAAGTCAGATTGAGTAATTTCGGGAAAGCTTCGCTCAAATATCAAAACGCCTTACTAGATGTACGTACAGCCTCACGAAGTGGTGCGCAGAAAAAGGAGCTTGTGAAGCTTGGATATAGAGTTAAAGAAGCTCACAGTTCTTTGAATGCCAAATTTACAAAAGAGCTTGCCCATTATGCAGGACGAGTTAAAAGTAGCCGTGGAAACATTTGGAGCAACCCGAATAGGGCTGTCAATATCGCGCGAAGTGGCAGGGATATAACTAAGTTACATTTAACATCTATAGCTAACATCCGCTCAATTCGATTTCTTGAACAAAGCTCTAGTATTGTGGGTAAAAAGATCATCATGATTGATGCTGGTGTTCGCTTTAACAATGTTCGAAATGCCAAGAATAACGGAGAAAATTGGCAAAAAAGAGCAGCAATGGAAGTTGCAGGGTTTGGTGCGAGCAACGCTGCTGGCGTTTGGACTACATCCAAAGTGATTGTATCTGGAATGGGAGTCGCTTTGGCTGCTGGCCCATTTGGAGTAGTAGTATTAATAGGTGTTGGTTTAGGGGCTGGTTATGCGGCTGCAAAAATGGGTGATTGGTTTGGGCAAGGTTTAGCAGAAAAAACCTATGAAACTAGCTCTAAAGTAAATTGGTTTTAAAGGAGTAGTTGTGTTTTGTTTCGATCTTATAGTGATGATTGTTGGTTGGACATGGTTACTGAGCACATTGGTTTTTATTCGTGTATCAGCAAAGCGGATTGAGACAAAAATATTGCAGGATGGTCATGATCCAATTGGCTGGGACAGAAATGGGTGGGGTTTTAGATTTCCCATGTACGCCTCAGTGTTGATGCGAGGTAAACCTGCGAAAGTATCGCTGGTAGAAGACAAACTTATTCTAAAGTACGCGACGGTCTTTGACCGAGTGCTTGCGTATATTGTCACAATAAGCTTCGTGATGGCACTTGCTTTGGGAGCAGTAATGGGGTTGGGGCCTGAAGAGTACTGAGTGAAAACCAGTTAAGCGCAGGGCTCTGTAGAACGGTGAATACAAGCCTAGTTGAAAAGCCAAATCCTAGTAAAGGGAACAAAGTGTTTTATTTTAATATTGTAAACATTATTGTTGGATGCACTTGGCTAGTGAGTACCTTGTTTTTTATTCGTATATCGGTAAAGCGGATTGAGAAAAAGATGTCGAAGGATGGTCATGGCCCTGTCGGTTGGGATAGAGATACCTGGGGGGTTAGATTCCCAATGTATACTACAGTTTTAATGCGAGGCAAGCCTGCGAAAGTATCACTTGTAGATGATCAGTTAATACTAAAATACGCAACGACATTTGATCGAGTTCTCGCTTTTGTAGTCACGATCAGCTTTGTACTTTTCCTTGCATGTGGCGCGATTATTACTTGGGGTCCAGTAGAATTCTCTTTGTAGTACAATCAAGCTTAATCGATAAGCTTAACTGCGAGAAAAGGCTTAACTGATTTAGTTAAGCCTTTTCAATAAAGATACTTACATTACGCGCATACCAGGTTGAGCGCCTTCGTGTGGCTCAAGGATCCACAGGTCACTACCACCAGGGCCTGCCGCTAGGATCATACCTTCAGACATACCAAACTTCATCTTACGAGGTTTTAGGTTTGCAACCATTACCGTTAGTTTGCCTTCTAGCTCTTCAGGTTTGTAAGCTGACTTGATGCCAGAGAATACCTGACGAGTTTCACCACCGATGTCCAATTGGAACTTAAGCAGTTTGTTGGCTTTTGGTACTTCTTCACAAGAGATGATACGAGCGATACGCATATCTACTGCAGCAAAAGCATCGAACTCAATCTCTTCAGCGATTGGCTCTTTGTCTAGCTCAGTTTCGCTAGCCTTGTTCTTTTCCGCTTCTGCTTTCTCTTTCGCCGCCATTTCTGCCGCCGCATCTTCTTTAGATGCTTCGATCATCGCTTCAACATTCTTCGGATCGATACGGTTGAACAGTGCTTTGAACTTAGTGATCTCGTGGTCTGTTAGTGGAGCAGCGATGTTTTCCCAAGTTAGCTCTTGGTTTAGAAACGCTTCAGTACGCGCAGCTAGCGATGGCATTACTGGTTTCAGGTAAGTCATCAGTACGCGGAACAGGTTGATACCGACAGAACAGATGTCTTGTAGTTCCTGATCTTTGCCTTCTTCTTTTGCTACAACCCACGGTGCTTTTTCATCAACGTATTGGTTAGCTTTGTCTGCCAATGCCGTGATTTCACGGATTGCACGACCAAACTCACGCGTTTCGTAAAGCTCAGCGATACGGTCAGCAGCAGCAACAAATTCGTTGTAAAGTTCAGGCTCTGCAAAGTTGTCAGACAGTTTGCCTTCAAAACGTTTCGCGATGAAACCTGCGTTACGAGATGCCAGGTTAACGATCTTGTTAACAACGTCAGCGTTTACGCGCTGAGTGAAGTCTTCAAGGTTAAGATCTAGATCATCGATACGGCTGTTTAGCTTCGCAGCGTAGTAGTAACGTAGACACTCAGGGTCTAGGTGCTCTAGGTAAGTGCTTGCTTTTACGAACGTACCTTTAGACTTCGACATTTTCGCGCCGTTTACGGTTACGTAACCGTGTACGAATACGTTGTTAGGCTTGCGGAAGCCAGAACCTTCTAGCATTGCTGGCCAAAATAGGCTGTGGAAGTAAACGATGTCTTTACCGATGAAGTGGTACAGCTCTGCTGAGCTGTCTTTTTTCCAATACTCGTCGAAATCTAGGTCGTCGCGCTTGTCACATAGATTTTTGAAAGAGCCCATGTAGCCGATAGGCGCGTCTAGCCACACGTAGAAGAATTTGTTTTTCTCACCAGGGATCTCGAAGCCAAAGTATGGTGCGTCACGTGAGATATCCCATTGCTGCAAACCAGATTCGAACCATTCTTGCATTTTGTTCGCTGTTTCAGCTTGTAGCGAGCCAGAGCGAGTCCACTCTTTTAGCATGCTTTCAAACTGAGGCAGGTCGAAGAAGAAGTGCTCTGAATCTTTCATTACTGGCGTCGCACCAGAAACCGCAGATTTAGGATTGATCAGTTCTGTTGGGCTGTAAGTCTCACCACAGTTGTCACAGTTGTCACCGTACTGGTCTTCAGACTTACATTTTGGACAGGTACCTTTTACGAAACGGTCCGGTAAGAACATCTCTTTTTCTGGATCGAACAGCTGAGAGATAGTGCGGCTAGAGATAAAGCCATTTTTCTTCAACTCAAGATAAATGTGTGACGCTAGCTCACGGTTCTCATCTGAGTGTGTGCTGTGGTAGTTATCAAAGCTGATATCAAATCCAGCGAAGTCTTTTTGGTGCTCTTCGCTAACTGCGGCAATCATTTCTTCAGGAGTAATACCCATCTGTTGCGCTTTAAGCATGATTGGCGTGCCGTGAGCATCGTCAGCACAGATGAAGTTTACAGTGTTGCCGCGTAGGCGTTGGTAACGAACCCAAATGTCCGCTTGGATATGCTCAAGCATATGACCAAGGTGGATCGAACCGTTAGCGTACGGAAGGGCACAAGTTACCAGCATTTTCCTTGACGGAAAGTTTTTTGGATCGTTTGCCATACTTAATATTCGCTTTTCTTGATAGGTATAAATAAATTTTGATGGATAATACTACCCCATGAACTGACTAACTCCAAGGTGTCAAACTGCGGAATGCCTTAGTTTTTTTGGGGTTCTGGTTGAGCCTGGACGGTGGTAGCATGACATCTAAAAGGAGGGCTTATGCATCAGTTCACTTCAAAACAAGATTTTTGTCACTGGTTTAACCAATTCCAACATCTACATTTGGTGGAAAACTGGGCAGATATTCATGGCGCAATTTCGATTACGACACAGGGTTCTATTGATATAACGTTGCCATTCGCAAGTAATGAGCTTCAAACCGTACTGCATGACTGGATCAAACAGCAGCAAGCCTCGGGTAAAGTGGCTGAATTCCCATTTAATATTCGCCTTGGAGTTAAAGCTTTAGAAACTCAAGTGGCTAACTCGGTTAAGGGTGTTAAGAACATCATTGCCGTCAGTTCTGCGAAAGGTGGCGTTGGTAAATCTACTACCGCAGTTAACTTAGCGTTGGCGATTGCTCAATCTGGGGCGAAAGTGGGATTGTTGGATGCAGATATCTATGGTCCGTCTGTACCTATGATGTTGGGGCAAGAAGATGCTAAACCAGAAGTTCGTGATGGCAAGTGGATGGAACCCATTTTTGCTCACGGCATCTATACTCATTCTATCGGTTATTTGGTGGATAGATCAGAAGCGGCGATATGGCGCGGTCCAATGGCTTCAAAAGCGTTGTCGCAGTTATTAACTGAAACAGATTGGCCAGATTTGGATTATTTGGTGATTGATATGCCGCCAGGTACGGGGGATATTCAATTGACGCTGTCACAACAAATTCCGGTAACAGGTAGCGTGTTAGTCACAACGCCGCAAGATTTAGCCCTTGCCGATGCAAGGAAGGGAGCGGCAATGTTTAACAAAGTCCATGTCCCGGTTATTGGTGTTGTGGAAAACATGAGTTATCACATTTGTAGTCAATGTGGCGCGAAAGAGCATATTTTTGGTATGGGCGGAGCTGAAAAAATGTCGCAAGAATTTGGCTTAGCATTGTTAGGACAAATTCCGCTTCATATCTCTATGAGAGAAGATATTGACGCTGGCGTGCCAACGGTAGCAAGACGCCCAGAAAGTGAGCATGCAGGGTATTATAAGCAACTTGCCGATCGCGTATGTAGCACGATGTTTTGGCAAGGCAAAGCAAAACCAGATGCGATTAGCTTTACAATGGTGAACTAAGTTTACTATGCCTGCTGGTTGATAATTGCACATTTTAACGTTTGCTCGGAGGTTAATCCTCTGAGCAGGCAGAAACTTATGACTAAACCCTAATTCCAACTAGTAACTATGGGGTGAACTCCCTATAATCAGGCAGTTTATCTTTTTATGTGACTAGAAATCATCATCGGGTGCAAACTAATGTCTGATAATAATCAATGCGTCATCGTAGGTATTGCTGGCGCTTCTGCTTCTGGAAAAAGTCTGATCGCGAGCACTATTTATAATGAGCTTCGCGCGAAAGTAGGCGATCATCAAATCGGTGTCATCACGGAAGATTGCTACTACAACGACCAAAGCCACCTAAGCATGGAAGAGCGAGTAAAGACGAACTACGATCACCCGAGTGCGTTGGACCACGACCTACTGTGTGAGCACCTAGAAAAATTGGTACGTGGTGAAGCAGTAGAAGTGCCTGAGTACAGCTACACTGAGCACACAAGAACAATTAACACCACCACAATGACACCTAAAAAGGTGATCATTCTAGAAGGTATCCTTCTTCTTACAGACCCTCGTCTTCGTGATTTGATGCATGCGACAGTATTTATGGACACACCGTTAGATATTTGCTTGCTTCGCCGTGTTAAGCGTGATGTGGAAGAGCGAGGCCGAACTATGGAGTCTGTTCTTAAGCAATACCAACAAACAGTACGTCCGATGTTCATGCAGTTTATCGAACCTTCTAAGCAATATGCGGACATTATTGTTCCTCGCGGTGGTAAAAACCGTATCGCAATTGATGTATTAAAAGCTCACATTGCAAGACTTTTGAAAGCTTAAGCCTATAGACGGCTATATCGCTTTATTTTTAGGAGAAGAAGTGGCACCTTAAGTGCCACTTCTTTTTTTGTTTTTAAATTAGTCAGTTGCAGGTTAAAACCAGACACTTTTCACGCTTTTGTGGAACTGTCAGCGGCAAATGGAGTCTGCGCTTATAATTGTAAAAACACTCGAGCAAGGAAAAACAAATGAAGAAACTGCTCTTAATTCTAGCAATACCGATTGTGGTCATTTTGGTCGCAATTTTAGCGTTAACCATCTTCGTCAATCCGAATCAGTTTAAACCCCTTATTGTTGAGCAAGCGCAAAAGCAAACGGGATTAGAGTTGGTGATTGAAGGGGATATCAGTTGGCAATTTTTCCCATCAATTGGCTTTGAGTTGGGACATACAGAATTGCGAAACCCACAAGGCTTTAGTAAACCCAATTTATTCAAAGTTGATACCGTTGGTGTAGACATCTCTGTTATGCCACTTTTTAGTCAACAGCTTGAAATTGGAAACGTCACGCTTGATGGTGCTGAGTTCTACATTGAAACCAAGAAAGATGGCAGCAAGAATATTGATGCACTGACGAAAGCCCAAACACAACAAGCAGAACAAGAGAGCAATGCTGCGCCTACGCAAAATGGTGAAACGCAAACTTCTGGTTCTGATTGGAGTATTAATCTTGCTGGCGTTACGGTTTCTAACGGTTCATTAGAAATGCAGGATAAGCAAGCCGGTAGTTACACCAAACTTTATGATATTTCATTAAACCTTTCCGAATTCGCTTTTGACAACTGGACAACGGCTGATTTTGGCGTGAAGGGCGAAATGAACGACCAAAAGTTCACCGCGAAAGGTCAGGCAGACTTTAAGCTAGAAAAAGGTTTGGCAAACTACGCGCTAAAGAACATCAACTTTGATGCGACATACTCTGACCCTGCCAATAAAATTGAATCGGCAACGATCGGTTTAGACACGTTTGAATTCGATAAAGTAAATAACCTGACTTATGCCATTAAGGGTGTCGCTGGTGGTATGAAGTTAGATATGCAGGGTGCTGGTCAACTTAGCGTGGACAAGGCTATCAGCAAAGTACAGTTGGATAAGTTAACTCTTAAATCGACTTTTGAGGGTGATGCTTTACCTCAGTCCCCGATGAAAGTCGACATGGTGTCTGATCTGTCTTTCGACCTAACGAAAAACCATCTGAGTTTTGTTCTAGAGAAGTTAACAGCGAATGCTATCGCCCTAGATGGTAAGGCAGATGTGACACTCGGTGATATTCCTAAAGTACGCTTTGCTCTCCATAGCCCCAATATCGATCTTGATGAGTTTTTAGGGTTAGATAAGCAAGCTGCCGAAGGTAATAAGCCTGCTTCTGGTGGCGAGAGTGCTCCTGCCGGACCTGAGGTTGAGCCTGATTTGTCTGCGTTGAAAACGTTAGATGTAAAGGGTGACATTACCATCGACAAATTCAAAGCGGCAAATGCGAAGATGGAAGCGGTAAAAACGAGCTTCACTGTAAATCGTGGCGTGTTTGAGCTTACATCATTTAGTTCGAAGTTGTACCAAGGCTCAATCTCAGCGACAGCGAAGTTAGATGCACGCCAATCACCAGCGACTTACAGCGTTAAAAAGTCAATCAAAGGCGTGAAAGTTCAACCGCTACTTATAGACGTTGCTGAGAACGACAAACTTGAAGGGACAGGTAACATTGATGTGAATGTTACAGGTAAGAGTCTCACGCCTACCGGTATCAAGAAGAATCTATCTGGTACGGTTGTTATCAATTTTGCTGACGGTGCGGTGAATGGCATCAACGTTGCTCAGTTGATTCGTGAAAACTATGCGAAATTTAAAGGGCAAAAAGTTGAAGGCACCAATGAAGCTAAGAAAACAGACTTCAGTGCGATGACGGCGACATTGAAACTCAACAAAGGTGTAGTATCAACGGATAATATGCAAGCTCAGTCTCCATTGTTACGTGTTCGTGGTAAAGGTATCGCAAACTACATCAATGAAACAGTCGACTTTACTATCAGCACGTCAGTTGTAGGCAGCCTAGAAGGCCAGGGCGGTAAAGATATAGATGAGCTGAAAGACATCACGATTCCAATCAATGTGTCTGGTAAGTGGGCAGAACCTAAATTCAAGCTCGTATTCGATGATGTTCTGAAGCAGAAAGCTCAAAAAGAAATCGATCGTGGCGTGGAGAAGCTAACGGACAAAATCAAAGACGAGAAAACCAAAGATGCGGTCGATGGTTTATTGAAGAATCTTTTCAACTAACCGTGCGTGAAAACCAAAAGGGTTGGCATTTTGCCAACCCTTTTTAAATTACTCTGCGAGTGTTACCAATCGACGCCTTTGAGGGCTTTTACGCCAGATTCAAATGCGTGCTTTACATTTTTCACTTCAGAAACGGTATCGGCCATTTCAATCAGGGTTCGATGTGCGCCACGCCCAGTAATAATAACCGACTGCATTTTAGGTCGGTTGCTCAGCGCTTCGACCACTTCGTCTAAGTCGATGTAGCCGTAGCTCACCATATAAGTTAGCTCGTCAAACAAGATGACATCGATAGAGTCGTCTTGCAGCATGCGTTTACATTCTTGCCATACGCCTTGCGCTGCTTCGGTATCAGCGGCTTTGTTTTGAGTTTCCCATGTAAAGCCGGTCGCCATTACTTGGAATTCAACGCCGAGTTTCTCAAGTAGGTTGCGCTCACCGTTGTCCCAAGTACCTTTAATAAACTGCGCGACAGCACAATTCAAACCATGACCCACTGCGCGTGCGATCGTACCGAATCCTGATGTCGATTTACCTTTACCATTTCCGGTAATGATCAGTAGCAGACCTTTTTCCTCCTGAGCAGCAGCGATTTTTGCGTCTACCTGTTCTTTGACTTTTTGTTGGCGAGCTTTATGGCGTGCTTCTTTATTTTCTTCGATAGACATAATACTTCCTTAATTCCTTTTCGTGCTGTGCCCAAGCTAATTTGGGTTCATTGATTTATCTCGCTATGATAGACCAACATATCGTGAAGAAAAACCACCGATAATTCAGGGAATAAAATGAAGAAAATACTTGTTGTTTGTATGGGAAACATTTGTCGGTCACCAACTGGAGAGGCAGTGTTAAGAGCGAAAGCTCAAAAGCTAGGCGTTGAAGTAGAGGTTGATTCGGCAGGTACAATTGGCTACCACGCAGGAAACCGACCGGATTCAAGAGCGATGGCAGCAGGAAAGCAGCGAGGTTATTCTTTTAAAGGAATGCAAGCGCGCCAAGTCACCATTGATGACTTTGAAAAGTTTGACCTTATATTAGCCGCAGATAAAGCAAATTTGGCCGATTTATTGGATATTTGTCCGTTGAAGTATCGACACAAAGTATCGTTATTTTTAAGTCATTCTGAGTCAGTTTACGACGAAGTCCCGGACCCATATTATGGTGGGGAAGATGGCTTTGAACTGGTGCTTGATTTAATCGAAGAGGCATCAGACGCAATTTTGAAGAAGCTATAATCACCGTGCTTGAAGACAATAGAAAAAGGGATGAGCTCAGCTCATCCCTTTTTATTCGTGTTAACCCGCTAGTATGTCGGTTGCGACTTTGTAGCTTGGGTCTTCCTTCACGTTAATTTCAACCAAGCTGCCAGCTTTGTCCAAAAGTTTACGACAATCTGGGCTTAGGTGACGAAGGTGTAGCGTTTTACCTTGAGCATTGTAACGCTCAGCCAGTGTTTCAATGGCTTCAATTGCAGAGTGATCAGTCACGCGAGAGTCTGCAAAATCGACAATCACATCTTTTGGATCTTCAGGCGCGTTAAACAACTCCAGGAAGTTAGCCGCAGAGCCAAAGAAAATAGGGCCGTGAATCTTGTACTCTTTTGAACCTTCCTCGTTTAAGCACGTGTCGGCATAGATGTGCTTAGCGTGTTGCCATGCAAACATTAATGCAGAAACGATAACACCAACCGCTACGGCAACAGCAAGGTCAGTAAGAACAGTAACAACGGTCACAAGAACAATAACGAAGAAGTCTTGCTTCGGTACGCGGCGTGCTAGCTTAAATGTTGCCCATTCGAATGTACCAATGACAACCATGAACATCACACCAACCAGAGCAGCGAGTGGGATCATTTCAATTAGCGAAGAAGCGAATAAGATAAACATCAATAGAGCGATAGCCGCAACGATACCAGATAGACGGCCGCGACCACCTGAGTTTACGTTGATCATCGACTGACCAATCATCGCACAACCACCCATTGCGCCAAACACAGAACACGTCATGTTTGCCATACCTTGACCGATACATTCGCGGTTAGATTGACCACGAGTGTTCGTCATCTCATCTAAAACTGTCAGTGTTAGTAGAGATTCAATTAGACCAATGGCCGCTAGAATGATCGCGTATGGAAGAATGATTTGTAGAGTTTCTAGCGTAAATGGCACCGCCGGAATAGAGAAGGTCGGCAGTGAACCTGCGAGTGTTGCCGCTTCATCACCAGACATTGTACGCAGGAAGTCAACAACAGTGCGAGTTTCCAGATCCAAACCAACCACTAAAGCAGTCACCGTTACGATTGCAACAAGTGAAGAGGGTACAGCCGTTGTGATTTTTGGTAGAAAGTGAATGATTGCCATAGTTAGCGCAACCAAACCAAGCATTAGTAGCATTTGGTCTTGTGGTAGCCAAGTAAGCATGCCGTTGATATCTGGCGCTTTAAACTGACCCAACTGAGCTAGGAAGATAACAATAGCCAGACCGTTCACAAAACCAATCATCACAGGGTGAGGTACGATACGGATGAACTTACCCAATTTAAACATACCAGCGGCAATTTGAAGAATACCAGCGAGCATGATGGCTGCGAATAGGTACTGGACACCGTGAGTCGCGACAAGCGAAACCATTACGACTGCCATGGCACCTGTTGCACCAGAGATCATGCCGGGACGACCACCGAAAATGGAAGTAATAAGACCAACGATGAATGCAGCGTAAAGACCGACCATCGGATCTACGCCTGCGACGAACGCAAATGCGACAGCTTCAGGAACCAATGCTAGCGCAACGGTTAAGCCTGATAGCACATCATTTTTTACGGAGTGCTTAGAAAATTGGGGAAATTCGAACATGTTTGTTTTTAAGTTCTCTTTGCAATGAGTTAAACCCGACACATATTCGTATTTGCACAAGCCACTGGAAGGTTGAATTTTAATCAAACATTGCAGTGTAAACCGTAGTATTAAAAGAGCAGCATCAGAATGGTGTCGAAAACTTGAGTCGGCGCATGCTACCGAAAAGTGTGATTAAGTTCAAGAATGATACGAATAATGGCGTACAAATGTGATCACGAATTGGTATTTATATGAACAATTTTTTGGGCAAATATGAAGATAAAAAAGGCTACCAGATGGTAGCCTTTAATTTATTTATGCCGTTAAGCAGTTGAACGTAATGATTTAGCCTAGTTAAAGTTAGGCTTTGTCATCTCTGCCGATGCACGGTTTTTAGCCACTTGGCTACCAGCACCTTTAGCTTGGTAACGTTCGGTTTTAAACGGTGCTGCTGCAACCGTGATTTCGCGTAGCTCTTGAGGGCCAGGTGCTTTCGTCATCGGTGCGCTAGCGTTTAGCTTAGCCGCAACTTTAATGGCTTCGACTTTAGGCTCTGGTTTATCTACTGGCGCTTCGGCTACAATCTCTTTTGCTGCTTCAACGATAGGCTCTACCGATGCTGTTTCTACTACTGCCGATTCAGCTTTTTCTGCGATTACTGTTTCAACAACAGGTGCTTCTACTACTGGAGCTTCCACTTTCGCTTCAACGGTTTCTTGAACCTTGTGTTCAACAACTGGCGCATCTGTTACGACAGGTTGCTCGCGACGAATAATCACTTTACCCATTGCCATTTCTGGACACGCAAAGCCACCTTGGATTGTAGGTACTGCTGCTACAGCTTCTTCCTTAACTCGCTCTTCCTTCTTAGGTGCTGGTTTCGGAATGTAACGTGGCATTACTTTACCCATAGCCATTTCAGGAGAAGCGACACCTCCCTTACGTAGGCGGAACGGGTTAGGGCGGCGATCACGGCCACGGCGACGACGCTGGCCGCTTGCACGCAGGTGACGTGGCGAACGACGATTACGACGTTGCTTAGACTCTGCTTGCTTGTTGTCTTGCTGTGCCTCTACCGCTGCTTCTGTTGGCTTTTCAACTTTAGCTTCAACCGTTTCTTGAGTCTTAACCGCTGTTTCTTCGGCTTTCTTCTCAATAGCTTCTTGGTCCTTAACGCGTACAGACTTGTTCAATTTGCGACGTTGGCGGCGCTCTTTCACTTTTTCTGCTTTCGCATTTTGCTGCTTCGGTTTGCTCTCTTCTGGTTTTGTTTCAGTACGAGCTTCCGCTGCTAGCTGCAGACCTTTTTCCGCTACTTTTGCGTTTGCTTTCTGCTCTTGGGCTTTATCTGCCTGTTGAGCTTTAGGTTTACGCTTTTGGTTACGGTTTTGCGGTTTATTTGTTTGTTGTTGAGCTTCGTTTTGCTCATTAGCCTGCTCATCACGAGGCTTACGACGACGTCGGTTATCGCGATTGTCGCGGTTATCACGATTATCACGCTGGTTGTTATTGCGACGACGATCGTTGCGATCACGTTTGTTACGTCGATTATCGCGATTTGGTTTTTTCTCTTCCTGAGGTTTCTGTTCTTCTTTTGTTTCTTCAGAACCACCGAATAGGAAGCTACCAAGTGCTTTAAACAGACGGCTGAACAATCCAGGTTTCTCTTCTTGTTCAACGTTTTGTTCTTTCTTCTTCGCCTCAGGAGCTGGTTTAGCTGCTGGTGCAGGTGCGGTTTGAGACGGAGCAGCAAAGCCTTTAAGAACTGGCTCTTCAATTCGTTTTGGTTTTACGTCAACTTCCGCTGGCTCTTTACCTTCTGCTTCTTTCATTGCTTCCAGTTTCTTAGGAAGTAAGTAAGAAATCAGATCGAACTCTTCGCCTTCACGAACACGGATAACTTCAAAGTGCGGTGTTTCCATATCAGAGTTAGGAACAACCGTAATTTTCACTTCTTGAATGCGTTCGATATGGTTTACTGAACGACGTTTTTCGTTCAATAAGTAAGAGGCGATTGGCACAGGTACGACTGCAAGTACTTGTGCTGTGTTGTCTTTTAGCGCTTCCTCTTCAATTAAACGAAGTACAGAAAGTGCTAGAGATTCGTTGTCGCGAACGACACCAGTTCCGCTACAGCGAGGACAGATGTGATGGCTTGCTTCTGCAAGAGAAGGGCTCAAGCGCTGGCGTGACATCTCCAACAAACCAAAGCGAGAAATACGACCGATTTGTACACGAGCGCGATCAAGACGAACGGCTTCACGTAGACGGTTTTCTACTTCTCGTTGGTGACGAACTGGGGTCATATCGATAAAGTCGATAACCACTAAGCCACCCAAGTCACGTAGACGTAATTGGCGAGCAATTTCGTCGGCTGCTTCTAGGTTCGTGTTTAGAGCTGTTTCTTCAATATCGCCGCCCTTGGTTGCACGAGCAGAGTTGATATCGATAGACGTTAGTGCTTCAGTCGGGTCAATAACAATAGAACCACCAGATGGCAGACGCACTTCACGTTGGAAAGCCGATTCAATTTGGCTTTCGATTTGGTAGTGGCTGAATAGTGGAACTTCGCCTTCATATTTCTTAACGCGGTTAAGGAAATCAGGGCGCACCAATTGAATGTGCTCTTTTGCACGTTCGTAGATGGTGTTGCTATCAATTAAGATTTCGCCAATATCACGACGCAAATAGTCACGGATTGCACGAACGATAACGTTACTTTCTTGGTGGATTAAGAATGGAGCAGGGTTAGAGTCCGCTGCACCTTTGATTGCACCCCAGTGGTTAAGTAGTACATTCAAATCCCACTCAAGCTCTTCAGCACTCTTGCCAACGCCAGCAGTACGTACGATTAGGCCCATGCCCTGAGGCAGTTCCAAAGTACTTAATGCGGCTTTTAGTTGAGTACGCTCGTCACCTTCGATTCGACGAGAAATACCGCCAGCACGAGGGTTGTTAGGCATCAGAACAAGGTAACTACCAGCAAGAGAAATGAAAGTAGTAAGAGCAGCGCCCTTGCTTCCACGTTCTTCTTTTTCCACTTGAACGATAACTTCTTGGCCTTCCGTTAGCACTTCTTTGATGCTTGGACGACCTTGGTAGGTGTAACCTTCAGGGAAATATTCGCGGGCAATTTCTTTGAGAGGGAGGAAACCGTGACGCTCGGCGCCGTAATCAACAAATGCGGCTTCTAAGCTTGGTTCGATACGTGTGATACGTCCTTTGTAGATATTCGCTTTTTTAGATTCATGTCCTGGACTCTCGATATCAAGATCGAAAAGTCGCTGGCCATCAACCAGAGCGACACGCAACTCTTCTTTTTGAGTTGCGTTAATTAACATTCTTTTCATTGAAAATTCTCGTTGTCTTTTCTTTTATATCTTTCTTGTCGACTTGCCACTGTTTTTTCGCTCTTTCACGGTGCCTGATCCCATGGCTTGTATTTTGCAGCCTCCCGGCTGGAAGGGGATGCTCTCGGGCACTTCAGTCATCACAAGCCTCTTGTGGTTTCTGTTGGAAACGTAGACTTGTGACCCGCTATTTGGGCGGTAGGTACTCAACGTGAATATGCGAGGAGTAGGGTGGCAAGAGTGTTGAATTCGATGTGTCTCACGCCAATGCTGCACTCGACCTTCAACGATCTACTCACATTGCTTGAGGATAAATGATTGGTAATGAATAAAATGTAACCAAACCTTCCTTAGCAGCTGTGAACTATAGCAGTGCGCGTGGCTATCAGCAATCTGCTTTCACGCAAACGATAGAAAATTTGCCGCTAAACTCAAAATTTCTATTTTATAACTGGCTGTTTCATAAGCAATTGAGATGTGCAAACTGTTCAAGACAGAAAACAAATTGAGAACTTGATTGAGAGTTTTAATAATTTAAACAAAAGCTTGGCGAAATTTAGACCAGTATGTGCCACGGAGTGTTTCTTTTACGACAAGAATAATGTGAAGTCGCACGAAATTGAGTTTACAATACCGCCCATGAACGAAATAAGAACAAAAGTCCAGTTCGTCGATATCGACGAAGATATGGCGGGTCAGCGCATTGATAATTTTTTGCGCAACCAATTAAAAGACATTCCTAAAAGCATGATTTACCGAATTGTGCGTAAGGGCGAAGTGCGCGTAAATAAAAAGCGTATAAAAGCAGAGTACAAGTTAAAAGCAGGCGATCTCGTTCGTATTCCACCGGTGACCGTCGAGAAAAAAGATGACGATGTCGCACCAAGTACGAAACTTAACAAAGTCGCTGAGTTGGAAAATATGATTATCTTCGAAGATGATCATATGTTGATTCTAAACAAACCATCTGGCACCGCTGTGCATGGTGGCAGTGGTTTAAAGTTTGGTGCGATTGAAGCGCTTAGGGCTCTGCGTCCTCAAGCTCGCTTTCTTGAACTTGTGCATCGTATTGACCGTGATACTTCAGGGATTTTGCTGGTTGCTAAGAAGCGTTCTGCACTTCGTCACTTGCAAGCCCAGTTTCGTGAAAAGACAGTAAAGAAGTTTTACTTAGCTCTTGTCATGGGGCAATGGAAAAGCAGTTGTAAGGTTGTGAACGCGCCACTGCTCAAAAACGAAGTGAACAGTATTGTTCGTGTTAACCCTAATGGTAAGCCGTCAGAAACGCGTTTTAAGATTTTGGAAAAGTTCGAACAAGCTACATTGATTCAGGCGAGTCCGATTACTGGTCGAACTCACCAAATCCGAGTTCATACGCAATACACTGGTCACCCAATCGCTTGGGATGATCGCTACGGTGATCGTCGCTTTGACGCTTACACAGGTCAAGTTGGTTTAGATCGTTTGTTCCTACACGCGGCAAACATCAAGTTCCAACACCCATCAAATGATGAGTGGATGGAAATCAACGCACCGATGGAACCGAAACTAGAAAAAGTGTTGGCGGGTTTAAGAAACGCGTAACCATGTTTTCCTCGCGGATGCAAAAGGGAGCCTGTGGCTCCCTTTTATCGTATTTGGGTTAAAGGACATCGAGTCCTTGAACATGCAACATATCAATCAAATCAATCAATGGTAGTCCGACAAGTGTGTTCGGGTCTTTACCAACTAATTTCGTAAACAAGCAAATTCCCATGCCTTCGCTTTTAAAGCTGCCTGCGCAGTAAAAAGGTTCTTCCCTGTCGACGTAGCGTTCGATTTGTTCAAGCGTTAAATCTCTAAAGTGCACCTCGAAAGAATCAAAGCCGACTTCTGTATGGTTTGTGACGGTGTTATGTACCGCAAGACCAGTATAGAAAGTGATGACTTTTCCACTTTGAGCCAAAAGTTGATTTATCGCGTTATCTCTATTTAAAGGCTTGCCAACGATTTCACCATTAATGACACAAACTTGGTCACTGCCGATAACTAAACTTGCTTTATCCGTCTGGCAAGATATTGCTTTCTCTTGGGCCAGTCTCTGCACAAGTTCAGTTGGCGTTTCTTGGTCAAAAGGTGTTTCATCGCAATCAGGTGATAAACAAACGAATGGTAGTGAGAGCTTTTCAAGCAGTTGTTTACGAAAAGGGGAAGTTGAGGCTAAAACCAGTTGGTAATTTTTCATTTTGAATTACAATTCGTGGGAGCATTTCCAATAGGATAATCGATCAAAAATGATTCTGGCTAATGCTCTGTATGTTAAGCGCAAAAAAGTACAACTTTTTTGCCTTTTTCTTTGACTAATTTTGATTTGGAAGATAATATTCGCGCCCTATGCAAAAGGTAAAAATACCGCGAACGGTTGACCCAGCTAAAGCTGCACAGAAACGATTGGATTACGATGGCATCATCCAAGCTAGTCTTTTCAAGCGCTTAGTGGAAACAACTGAAGGCGTAAAACGCGACGCAGAAGTCTCATTGTCATTTGGGATGGATGAACAGCGACTCGTTGTTATCTCTGGTAAAGCTAACATCGAAGTCGATTTAGAGTGTCAGCGTTGTAATGAGGTATTCGCACATGAGTGCGAAGTTGAATTCCTTTCTACTCCTTACTACGGTGAGAAAACAGAACAGGAAGCACCAGAAATTTATGATTTGGTAGATCTAAATGAATATGGTGAATTAGACCTCATACAACTTGTTGAAGACGAGTTCATCTTAGCATTACCTCAAATTGCGATGCACGATGAAGCGGATTGTAGCGTTGATTCAAATAACATGGTTTTTGGTGAGATTCCTGAAGAAATTGAGGAAGAAAAACCGAATCCATTCGACGTTTTGAAAAGTCTGAAAAAGTAATAGGTGTGGTAGCCGATTCTTCTTCAGGTTTTTAACCCAATAGTATAGGAGTAGGGTCAATGGCCGTACAGAAAAACCGTAAAACTCGTTCTAAGCGCGGTATGCGTCGTTCACACGATGCGCTAACTACAGCTGCTCTATCTGTAGACGCGACTTCTGGTGAAACTCACCTACGCCACAACGTAACTGCTGAAGGTTACTACCGTGGTCAAAAGGTTATCAACAAGTAAGGTTGAACCTTTGCAAAGTATTACCGTTGCACTTGATGCAATGGGCGGGGATTTCGGTCCACGCGTAACAGTGCCTGCCGCCGTGCAGGCACTGTCTCATTTCCCAGAGCTAAAAGTGATTCTTATTGGTGATCAATCTCTGATCACGTCTCAATTATCTCAACTCGGTACCTCGACCAGTTCCCGCTTGACTATTCTTCACAGCGAGAAAGTTATCTCGAACTCAGAAAAACCTTCATTGGCGTTACGTAATAGCCAAAATAGTTCTATGCGTATGGCTATCGATTTGGTTTCTGAGCAGAAAGCGGATGCTTGTGTTAGTGGTGGCAACACCGGTGCATTAATGGCACTATCGCGTTTCATTCTTAAGTTACTTCCTGGCATTGAACGTCCTGCTTTAGTTTCCGCTTTACCGACGATTACCGGAAAGCGTACTTGGATGCTGGATCTGGGGGCGAATGTATCGTGCGATGCTGATAGCTTGTTCCAATTTGCTGTAATGGGCAGTGCATTAGCTGAAGAACACTTGGGTCGTCCTCCTCGCGTTGCTGTACTCAATATTGGCGCAGAAGAGATTAAAGGTAACGATTTAGTCAAACGTTGCGCAGAAATGCTTTCTCAGACCGATGCGATTAACTTTGTCGGTTATATTGAAGGTAATCAAATTTTGCATGATGTTGCTGACGTCATTGTTTGTGATGGATTTGTCGGCAACGTATGCTTAAAAGCCAGTGAGGGAACAGCTCAACTTTTTATCGAAAAAATTAAAACCAGCATAATGGCATCAACGATAAAGGGTTGGATAGCTAGAAAGTTGTTTTCTAGGCTGTTTAATGAACTAAAAACACTGAACCCCGACCAGTATAACGGCGCAAGTTTGCTAGGATTGCGCGGCATTGTCATAAAAAGCCATGGAAGTGCGGATGTATCTGCGATTGTCAATGCACTTGGCGAGGCAGTACACGAGGTCAAACGACAAGTACCAAGCCGTATTAGCGATCGTTTGGAAGCGGTTTTACTCGAGAGGCATTATTAGTCTTCATGTATAGCAAAATTTTAGGTACTGGCAGCTACCTGCCATCTCAGGTGCGTACAAACGCAGATCTAGAGAAAATGGTAGATACAAGTGATGAGTGGATCGTTGCTCGCACGGGTATTAAAGAGCGTCGAATTGCTGCAGAAAACGAAACTGTAGCAGACATGGCATTCTACGCAGCTGAAAACGCTATCGATATGGCGGGTATTGATAAAAACGATATCGACCTGATTATCGTAGCCACAACGAGCAGTAGCCATACTTTCCCTTCATCTGCGTGTCAGGTGCAGGCAAAGCTTGGCATTAAAGGTTGTCCAGCTTTTGACTTAGCCGCTGCTTGTTCTGGTTTTGTGTACGCATTATCTGTTGCAGACCAACATATCAAATCTGGTATGTGCAAAAACGTACTTGTGATTGGTTCAGATGCTTTGTCTAAAACGTGTGATCCGACAGACCGTTCAACCATCATCCTATTTGGTGATGGTGCCGGAGCCGTTGTCGTAGGCGCTAGCCAAGAGCCTGGCATTATCTCTACCCACATATACTCGGATGGTCAATTCGGAGAGCTTCTAAGCCTACCTGTACCTGTGCGGGGGCAAGATGCGGATAAATGGCTTCATATGGCTGGGAACGAAGTATTCAAAGTCGCTGTAACTCAGCTATCGAAACTAGTAAAAGATACGCTTGAAGCCAACAACATGCATAAGTCTGAACTAGACTGGCTAGTGCCGCACCAAGCGAACTACCGCATTATTTCAGCAACAGCGAAGAAACTTTCGATGTCACTAGACCAAGTCGTGATTACACTTGATAAACACGGCAACACATCAGCTGCAACTGTGCCAACAGCACTAGATGAAGCGGTACGTGATGGTCGTATTAAACGCGGTCAAACTCTGCTTCTTGAAGCGTTTGGCGGCGGATTCACTTGGGGCTCGGCCCTTGTGAAGTTCTAAGTTTCACAAGAATTCAAAATTTAAGGTGCACTTGGTGCATCTTATTTCTTTTTACTTTGCTTAAAGGAAAACAACATGAGCAAGTTTGCTATCGTATTTCCAGGTCAAGGTTCTCAAGCTGTAGGTATGCTTGCAGAACTAGGCGAACAATATGACGTAGTAAAACAAACATTTGCAGAAGCATCTGACGCACTAGGTTACGATCTATGGGCGCTTGTTCAAAATGGACCTGCAGAAGATTTAAACGAGACTTTCCGTACTCAACCAGCTTTGCTAGCTTCATCTGTTGCAATCTGGCGTGTATGGCAGGAACTTGGCTTAGAGCAACCAGCAAACCTAGCCGGTCACAGCCTAGGTGAGTACTCAGCACTTGTATGTGCGGGTGTTATTGACTTTAAAGAAGCCATC
Source organism: Vibrio sp. 2132-1 (assembly GCF_033344315.1). Lineage (NCBI taxonomy): Bacteria > Pseudomonadati > Pseudomonadota > Gammaproteobacteria > Vibrionales > Vibrionaceae > Vibrio > Vibrio sp. 2132-1. The sequence goes on from NZ_JAWPON010000003.1 coordinate 222,775, forward strand.
AAGCTGGTTGAATTACGTGGTCAACTTATGCAAGAAGCAGTACCAGCTGGTACTGGCGCAATGTACGCGATTATCGGTTTGGCTGATGATGCGATTGCAAAAGCGTGTGAAGACGCAGCGCAAGGCGAAGTGGTCTCTCCAGTAAACTTTAACTCGCCTGGTCAAGTCGTTATCGCTGGTAGCAAAGACGCAGTAGAGCGAGCTGGTGCGCTATGTAAAGAAGCCGGTGCGAAGCGTGCGCTTCCTCTTCCTGTTTCAGTACCTTCACACTGTGCACTTATGAAGCCAGCAGCGGAAAAACTTGCTGTAGCTCTTGAGTCTATCGAATTTAACTCACCACAGCTGCCAGTTATCAACAACGTTGATGTGGTTGCTGAGACAGATCCTGCAAAAATCAAAGATGCGCTTGTTCGTCAGCTACATAGCCCAGTTCGTTGGACTGAAACAGTTGAACTGATGCACGAACAAGGCGTAGAAAATCTTCTTGAGCTTGGTCCTGGTAAAGTTTTAACAGGTCTAACAAAACGTATCGTGAAAACGCTAACTGCAGCAGCAGTGAATGATATCGCATCGCTAGACGCTGCGAAGTAATCCATCAAGCGATAAATTTGCGATAAGAAAAGGAAACACAACATGATGAATCTAGAAGGTAAGATCGCGCTAGTTACCGGCGCAAGCCGTGGTATTGGCCGCGCGATCGCGGAACTTCTTGTCGAGCGAGGTGCTACGGTTATCGGTACTGCTACTTCTGAAAGTGGTGCGGCTGCTATCAGCGAGTATCTTGGTGATAACGGTAAAGGCTTAGCGCTTAACGTGACTGATGTCGAGTCTATCGAAGCGACATTAAAAACGATCAACGAAGAATTTGGTGTGATCGATATTCTGGTGAATAACGCTGGTATTACTCGTGACAACCTATTGATGCGCATGAAAGATGATGAGTGGAACGACATCATCGATACCAACCTAACGCCAATCTACCGCATGTCTAAAGCGGTTTTACGCGGCATGATGAAAAAACGTGCGGGTCGTATCATCAACGTAGGCTCTGTTGTTGGTACCATGGGTAACGCAGGTCAAACTAACTACGCAGCAGCGAAAGCGGGCGTGATTGGTTTTACTAAATCAATGGCTCGTGAAGTTGCGTCTCGTGGTGTAACAGTGAACACTGTTGCTCCTGGTTTCATCGAAACTGACATGACTAAGGCACTAAATGATGACCAACGTGCGGCAACTTTGTCGAACGTGCCAGCAGGTCGTTTAGGTGACCCACGTGAAATTGCATCAGCAGTAGTTTTCCTTGCTTCTCCTGAAGCAGCGTACATTACTGGTGAAACTTTGCATGTAAATGGTGGCATGTACATGGTTTAATGCGACAGTTTATGCAAAATAAGCTATTTTACATTGTGAAAAATAGCCTATAGTTGCAGTTAACTGTCATGAACTTGTCATGCTTATGCGCAAGATTTGTGCATGATTTAAGTCAAAAATGTATTGAAATTCGGTTAAATTCGCTAATTTTGTGGTTTGACCAGCAAGGACCCCCTTGCAACTTTCAATAGTTCGAATAAACTACGGAATCATCGCATTAGGCGAAATCTGTAAAGGAAAAGAAAAATGAGCAACATCGAAGAACGCGTAAAGAAAATCATTGTTGAACAGCTAGGTGTAGACGAAGCAGAAGTTAAAAACGAAGCTTCTTTCGTTGACGATCTAGGTGCTGATTCTCTAGACACTGTAGAACTAGTTATGGCTCTAGAAGAGGAATTCGACACTGAGATTCCTGACGAAGAAGCTGAGAAGATCACTACTGTTCAAGCTGCAATCGACTACGTAAACAGCGCTCAGTAATTAGCTTTCCCAGGCGGTCTCCTAGACCGCCTGTGTTCTTTCTAACTTCTTCTATCCTCTCATAGAAATATTCAATTCCCGGAGAATTATATCGTGTCCAAGCGTCGTGTAGTTGTCACTGGCATGGGTATGTTGTCACCGGTAGGCAACACAGTAGAATCATCTTGGAAAGCCCTGCTAGAAGGTCAAAGTGGTATCGTAAATATCGAGCACTTTGATACTACGAACTTCTCAACTCGTTTTGCAGGTCTTGTTAAAGATTTCGATTGCACAGAGTACATGTCTAAAAAAGATGCTCGTAAGATGGACCTTTTCATCCAGTACGGCATTGCAGCGGGTATTCAAGCTCTTGATAACTCTGGCTTACAAATTACCGAAGAAAATGCGGCTCGAGTTGGTGTTGCTATCGGCTCAGGCATTGGCGGTCTTGACCTTATCGAAACTGGCCATACTGCATTAGTAGACAAAGGCCCTCGCAAAGTTAGCCCATTTTTTGTTCCTTCGACCATTGTAAACATGGTTGCAGGTAACCTATCTATCATGCGTGGTCTTCGTGGTCCAAATATCGCGATTTCTACCGCATGTACTACTGGCCTGCATAATATCGGCCATGCAGCACGTATGATTGCCTACGGCGATGCAGATGCGATGGTTGCTGGTGGTGCAGAAAAAGCTTCTACGCCTCTTGGCATGGCTGGCTTCGGTGCAGCTAAAGCACTATCTACTCGTAATGAAGAGCCTCAAAAAGCGTCTCGCCCATGGGATAAAGGCCGTGATGGTTTTGTTCTAGGTGATGGTGCTGGCATGATGGTGCTTGAAGAGTACGAACACGCAAAAGCACGTGGCGCGAAGATTTACGCAGAACTGGTTGGTTTTGGTATGTCTGGTGATGCTTACCACATGACATCTCCAAGCGAAGACGGCTCTGGTGGTGCACTTGCGATGGAAGCGGCGATGCGTGACGCTAACATCACAGGTACTCAAGTAGGTTATGTGAATGCTCACGGTACTTCTACTCCTGCTGGTGATGTTGCAGAAATCAAGGGCGTGAAACGTGCTCTTGGTGAAGAAGGTGCGAAGCAAGTTCTTGTGTCTTCAACTAAGTCTATGACGGGTCACCTATTAGGTGCTGCAGGCTCTGTTGAAGCAATTATCACGGTTATGTCTTTGGTTGACCAAATTGTTCCGCCAACCATTAACCTTGATGATCCAGAAGAAGGTCTAGACATCGACCTTGTGCCGCATACAGCGCGCAAAGTTGAAGGTATGGAGTACGCTATCTGTAACTCGTTTGGCTTTGGTGGTACAAACGGTTCTTTGATCTTCAAGAAGTTCGCTGAGTAACACTATCTAACCTAATTTAGATAAGCGAAACTTGTATTCTAACGGCTCGATGCTTAGCATTGAGCCGTTTTGTTTTATTTGTTGTCTGCTAATTTGAAGGTACGTGAATGTTTTGGGTAAATGGAGTTCCGCAAACGCATGTAGAGCTAGGCGATCGCTCATTCCAATACGGTGATGGAGGCTTTACCACCATCCTGACCCAAAATGGAGAGTTGGTTTACTGGCAAGAACATACTGAGCGCATGAGTGCTTGCCTTGACGCTTTGAAGATCTCTTCACCTGACTGGAAAGTTGTGCATGATTGGGCAAGCAAAGCGGTTTTATCTGACGCACGAGCGGGGGTGAAGATTCACGTTAGCCGCGGTATTGGCGGGCGAGGGTATAGCCCTAATGGGATTAAAGGCCCTATCGTGACGATTTCCAATTTTGCGTTTCCTTCTCATTATTCATCTTGGCAAGAACAAGGTGTGGACTTGGGCGTTTGTAATACTCGTCTAGGGATTCAACCTTTACTTGCGGGACATAAGCACAACAACCGTTTAGAGCAGATTCTCGCCAAGGCTGAAATCGACAATACAGAGTTTGCAGATGCAATAACGTTAAATGTGCAAAACCATGTCATTGAAACTACAATGGCCAACCTTTTTTGGGTTAAAGGTAATAAAGTATTTACGCCGGAGCTGACCTTATCAGGCGTTACGGGCGTAATGCGTCGTAAGGTGCTTGAGTTACTTAAAGTAAGTCATATTGAAGTCATCGAGGGGCGTTTTATACTTCCAGATTTGCTGAGTGCTGACGAGGCTTTCATGTGTAACTCAATATTAGGTGTCGCACCTATTCGCAGCATAGTGACATCGAACTCTAAGACTATATTTCCGATAGGAAAATTGACTCAACGACTGCAAGGGAATTTAACTACGTGATTAAAAAACTGTTGGCTTTTGTTGTGCTGATCGCAGTGATAGGCGCAGCAGCTGTTTTTTATATAATTTCACAGGCTAAACAATACGTTGAAAAGCCTATTCTATTGGAACAACCTCAGCTGTTTACTGTAGAAAGTGGTACAAGCTTTCATCATGTCATGCGCGCCTTAGTTGAAGATGAGGTGATTGAAACATCGGAGTACATCCGTTTAATTCCTCACTTATATCCAGAATTGTTGCAAGTGCGAGCGGGTACTTACCAACTTGAGCCTGGTATGTCGCTTTCGCAAACATTGGAGCATCTGAATACTGGAAAAGAATACCAGTTTGCGATCACTTTTGTTGAAGGCAGCCGCTTTTCTGAATGGGTAGATCAACTAAAAAGTGCTCCTTATTTAAAGCATGATTTAACCGATCTTTCAGAAAAAGAAATGGCTGCGAAGCTCGGAATTGAGAGAGAAAAGCTAGAAGGGTTGTTTTTAGCAGAAACCTACCATTACACAGCGGGTGCGAGTGAAAGCCAGTTATTAAAACGAGCGCATCGAAAACTCAATAAAATACTGGATGCTAGCTGGGAAGCTCGTCAAGAAAAGCTGCCATTACAGGATAAATATGAAGCCTTGATTCTCGCGTCTATCATCGAGAAAGAGACGGCTATTGATTCTGAGCGTGAGCGCGTCGCTTCTGTGTTTATCAACCGATTGAACAAACGCATGCGGTTACAAACTGATCCGACAGTTATTTATGGTATGGGTGACGCCTACGATGGCAACATTCGTAAGAAAGATTTGCGTACGCCGACACCATATAACACCTATACCATCAATGGTTTGCCACCAACACCGATTGCGATGGCTGGTGAAGCTTCCATTGAAGCGGCTTTGAATCCAGAAAGCAGCAACTATTTATATTTTGTAGCAAGTGGAAAGGGCGGACATGTATTTTCGAAATCCCTTGCTGAGCACAACCGTGCTGTTCGTGCCTATTTAAGAGAACTAAGAAAGAAAAAATGATGAAAGCAAACTTTATTGTCGTTGAAGGCCTAGAAGGCGCGGGTAAAAGCACTGCGATTAAAACCGTTTTAGATACGCTAAAAGCGGCCGGTATTGAGGATATCGTAAATACCCGTGAGCCAGGAGGCACACCGCTAGCAGAAAAAATGCGCGCTCTGGTGAAAGAAGAGCACGAAGGCGAAGAACTTAAGGACATGACGGAGTTGCTTCTTCTGTACGCTGCACGTGTTCAGTTGGTTGAGAACGTGATCAAACCAGCTTTGGAAAACGGTCAGTGGGTGGTTGGTGACCGACACGATATGTCGTCGCAAGCTTATCAAGGTGGTGGCCGTCAGATTGACGCATCGTTAATGAAAAATCTCCGGGATACAACGCTTGGTGATTTTAAACCTGCTCTCACTCTCTATATGGATATTGACCCTCGTGTTGGGCTTGAGCGTGCGCGTGGGCGTGGTGAGTTAGATCGTATAGAGAAGATGGATATTAGTTTCTTCGAGCGTACACGTGAGCGTTATTTGGAGATTGCTCATGCCGATCCTTCCATCGTTATCATTAACGCAGAACAGACGATTGAAGGCGTGTCGCGTGATATTCGGGACGCTCTAAACGAGTGGCTAGCTCGTCAATAAGTGAAACGTAAATTTAGGTGACTCATGTTAAATGATTATCCATGGCTACAGCCAATATGGGATAACCTCAAAGTAGGGTTAGAGTCGGACAGAATACCAGGTGCGCTTTTATTACAAAGCGAGCAGGGCTTGGGCATCGAAAAACTTATCGAGTTTTTTAGCCAAGTACTTCTTTGCCAAAATTACGCGAGTGAAGCATGCGGTTTTTGTCATAGCTGCCAGCTAAATCAATCTCAAAACCACCCTGATTTACACTGGATCAAGCCAGAGAAAGAAGGAAAGGCGATAACGGTGGACCAAATTCGCGCTTGTAACCGTCTTGCTCAGGAATCATCTCAGCTTAATGGTTACCGCCTATTTGTAATAGAACCGGCGGACTCTATGAACGAGTCGGCATCGAATGCGCTGTTAAAGACGCTAGAAGAGCCTGGGGCAAAGTGCTTGTTTTTGCTCGTTACCCACAATCAGGAGCGTCTGCTCCCAACGATTCGTAGCCGTTGCCAACACTGGGTTGTTGCGCCTCCGTCAGCGGAACAAGCGATGCAATGGATGCACGAACAAGGGGCGAAGCAAGTTCCTGCTTATGCCTTAAAACTGAATATGGGCTCTCCAATAAAAACATTGGATGCGTTAAATAATGGTGAGCTCGAAGCTTACTTGGCTTTTGAACGCAGTTTTATTAAGGCAATGTCTTCGCCTGTTTCAGACGTTTCTGAGTGTGCTTCTTTAATCGCTAAACACTCAGAGCAATCACTAGACTGGGCATGGTATTTACTGACAGATGCTCAGAAAGCGCAGTTTGGTGTATCAGAAGCTCAAATGCTTCCGGGCGCGACAAAGTTTCAATCGGACAACTATAACGGTTTGTACTCATCAGCGAAGGCGCTGATGAACCTGAAAGCTCAGGTGCAAGCCTTTCCTGGCCTGAACCTTGAGCTACTATCAATGAATTGGTTAATTGAATCACGAGAGGCATTATGTTCGTAGATTCTCATTGTCATTTAGACAAATTGAATTACGACGATCTCCACATCAATGTGGAAGACGTTATTAACAAAGCTAAACAAGCAAACGTAACTGAACTACTTTCTGTTGGAGTAACGCTGGATTCTTTCCCGAAAATGATGGAAATGATCGAGCCTTATGACAATGTTTATGCTTCGTGCGGTGTGCACCCACTTGATGTTGAAAGCGACTTTTCGATGGACGTATTGCGCCACCATGCGTCGAATGCAAAAGTCGTCGCTATTGGCGAAACGGGTTTAGATTATCATTACAAGCCCGAAACGGCCGCGTTACAGAAAGAGCGCTTTGAGCAACACGTTGATCTTGCAGTGGAGCTCAACAAACCTTTAATTATCCATACCAGAAACGCACGTGCGGATACTCTAGATATTTTGCGTAAGGGTGGGGCAGAGAAATGTGGTGGTGTTATCCACTGTTTTACAGAAGATCTTCCATTTGCTGAAGCTGCACTGGAGCTGGGGTTTTATATTTCTATCTCGGGGATTGTTACTTTCCGTCAAGCTACAGAGCTAAAAGAAGTGGTGAAGACTCTACCTTTAGAGAAGCTTCTTATTGAGACAGATTCTCCTTACTTGGCTCCTGTCCCTCATCGTGGCAAAGAGAATCAACCCGCTTATGTTGTCGAAGTCGCTTCTTATATTGCGCAACTCAAATCGTGCTCTCTTTCTGAAGTGGCACAAAAAACCACCGAAAACTTCCGAGATCTTTTTTTGCGATGAAAAAATAATAAGAGCATAAAAAAGGAGCTTAGGCTCCTTTTTTGTTGATAAAAACAACAGATACGCTCACGAGTTTAATGTTTACTAAAAATGTTGATTTAATAACATTCAAAAATCACAAATGTAATTTTGTTACTAAAAATAACATTGAGGCGTATTTTATTTACGCCTTAAAATTAATTATATAAATAATTAATTCTTTATAAAACAGTAATATAAGTGCAATGCAAACCTTTTCATCGGCTGTTTTTGGGTGTGATCCAAGACTTGTTTTGAAACTAAATTTCGTAACTGTGTGGAAAGTTTGAGGGTCATCAATATATATTTAGAGCCGGAAAATATAATGCAGTTGTGGTTACATTTTCATTGGGTGCTAACCTTTAGGCTACGGGGGTGTGCCGTTAGTGCCCAAATAATACTTATAAATTTATCAGGAGCATAAACATGTTTAAGAACCTTTTTGCTAACCTGCAAAAAGTTGGTAAGGCTCTGATGCTTCCAGTATCAGTTTTACCAGTTGCAGGTATTTTATTAGGTGTGGGTGCTGCCCATCTAAGCTTTATTCCAGAGATCGTTTCTAATCTTATGGAACAAGCTGGTGGTTCAGTATTCGGCCAAATGGCACTTCTATTTGCAGTAGGTGTAGCTCTAGGCTTCACTAACAACGACGGTGTTGCAGGTCTTGCAGCTATCGTTGGTTACGGCATCATGACGGCAACGCTAGGTGTAATGGCGGGCGTTATGGGTGTTGAGAAAATCGATACAGGTGTACTAGGTGGTATCCTTGTCGGTGGTGTGGCTGCTTGGGCATTCAACCGTTTCTTCAAAATCCAACTTCCAGAGTACCTTGGCTTCTTCGCTGGTAAGCGCGCAGTGCCAATCATCACTGGTTTTGCTGCGATCATCCTAGGTGTTATCCTTTCTGTTATCTGGCCACCAATTGGCGGTGCAATTTCTGCATTCTCTGATTGGGCTGCACACCAAAACCCACAGCTAGCATTCGGTATCTACGGTGTTGTTGAGCGTTCTCTAATCCCATTCGGTCTACACCACGTATGGAACGTACCGTTCTTCTTCGAAGCAGGTTCTTGTGTTAACGCTGCCGGTGAAGCTCAAAATGGTGTACTAACTTGTTACCTAGTTGCTGATGAAGCATCTCGTGCTGCTGGTAATGGCTTCGGTCAGCTAGCGGGTGGTTACATGTTCAAGATGTTCGGTCTACCAGCTGCAGCAATCGCAATTGCTCATTGTGCTAAACCAGAAAACCGTGCAAAAGTAATGGGTATCATGGCGTCAGCTGCACTGACTTCATTCCTAACTGGTATTACTGAGCCAATCGAATTCTCATTCCTATTCGTTGCTCCACTACTATACGGTATCCACGCTCTACTAGCTGGTTCTGCATACATCGTTTCGAACACTCTAGGCTTTGTACACGGTACTTCTTTCTCTCACGGTCTGATCGACTTCCTAGTTCTATCTGGTAACGCTCAGAAGATGGTGCTAATGATTGCCGTTGGTCTAGTTTACGCAGTAATTTACTACGTAGTGTTCCGTGGTGTAATCACAGCGCTTGACCTAAAAACACCTGGCCGTGAAGATGAAACGGAAAGTGCAGCTGTAACTTCTGGCTCTGATATGGGCGGTGAACTGGTTGCAGCGTTTGGCGGTAAAGCTAACATTACTGGTCTAGATGCATGTATCACACGTCTACGTGTAGCAGTTGCAGATACAGCAGCTGTTGACCAAGACAAGCTAAAACAACTAGGCGCTGCTGGTGTTGTAGTTGTAGCTGGTGGTGTACAGGCTATCTTCGGTACTAAGTCTGATAACCTAAAAACTGAAATGGATGAGTGGATTCGTAACCACGGTTAATCGCAGTCATTCATAGTAATGCATAAAAGGAGGCTTCGGCCTCCTTTTTTAGTTCCTATTTTATTAACTGACAGTTCCTTTTTAGTGTGATCCTAAACTCATCTTTACTTTTGTCAGCTTTTTCATACATCGAGCTTACCCATCGTTGACATATTGATATGCCATTATGTTTGAATAGCGAATAATGTTTTTTTGAATAATTGATAACGTGTATGAAGAACAAATTCATTTTAGTTTTGGGACTAGTTTCTAGTACGGCAATGGCGGCAAGCGAACCAACGGATCTATCAGTTGGTATGGCTGTCGATCAACAATTAAGTGTTGTTGTAGAGTTAGATAACAAATATCGTGGCATTATCGGAAACGATGGTATGGCGTTTGATTACATCGCTAAGCGTGGAACATTCGATCAAAACATGCCTGTGACTTGGTATGTCGGCGTTGGTGGCTGGTATGAATGGGATGACGAGTTTGGTGTGAGAGTACCACTTGGTGTGAACTGGGATTTATCACGCGGCTGGGACCTTTATGGCCAAATACACCCAGAGCTAGATCTTTACAAAGGTGCTGACTTGCAACTTGGCGGCGCCGTTGGCATCAAGTACAGTTTCTAGAATTGAACTAATGTATGTATAAAAAAACGCCGGTAACTACCGGCGTTTTTTTGTATGGAACTTAACGTTCTATTGTTTATTCATGGCTCGCTTAATGCAAACGGCAGCGCCGCCCCAAGTGATACCTAAACCAATAACCATCATAATAATTGCGCTGATTGTCATTTTGCTGTCTCCTTGCGGTTCACTACGTTGATCACTAGACCAAAGATAAAGAGTGCGGCGATAAGTGCCCAGCCTAAAGTTAGATCATAGCCACCGTAGCCTTCAGTAATTAGGGCGTATAGCTTGGTCGCTAAGATAATGGCGAGCATGATTGGTGTAACGAAGCGTAAGCAGATCTCGAACCATTGACCAACAGAGAAATCAGAGCGCTCGTTAACGTAATTACGTACTTCTGGCACGCGCTTCAATAGCCACGCCATCAAGACAATCTCAACCAGACCACCAACCATGATGCCAACGTTGTTTGCAAAGTGGTCTACTAGGTCGAGTAGCAGCAGACCGCCATTGGTAGCAAACGCCATAGAGACAACGAAGCCAATACCAATCACAACATTTGCAGCTTTTTTACGGCTCCACTTCAGCTTGTCGATAATGGCTGAAGTTACGGCTTCCATAATTGAAATATGCGAACTTAGACCAGCAACCACCAGTGCAAAGAAGAACAGTGGACCAAGAATATATGGGGCAGGTAGTAGGTTAATTGCCGCAGGTAAAGTAACAAAAGCCAAGCCAACGCCTGCAGATACCACCTCTGTTAACGGCTTACCTTGCTCTTGAGCCATGTAACCCAATACTGAGAAGATCATGATGCCGGCTAGGATCGAGAAGCCACAGTTGATCAACACGGTCATAAACGCGTTATTCGTTATGTCTGACTTTTCTGGTAGGTAGCTAGAGTAAGCTAGCATGATGGCGAAGCCGATACTTAGCGTAAAAAAGATCTGACCATATGCCGCTGCCCATACTTTCACATCCCAAATTTTGCTGAAATCGGGTTCGAACATGTAGTTCACGCCATCTAGAGCTCCTGGCAAGAAAATCATACGTCCGATTAAGAAAATCACCATCAAGAATAGGATTGGCATCATAATTTTAGATGCTCGTTCAATTCCTGATTTCACGCCTTTGGCAATGGCGGTGTAAGTAATTGCCCAAGCAATTACCATGGATAAAGCAATCTTCCATTGAATACTGCCTAAGTCTGTTGGTGAGTTGTCACCTAGCTTTAGGTATTCACTAAAGAAAAATGCGTTGGTATCGGTTCCCCAACCTTGAGTGAACGACAACCCAAAGTAAGAAATCGACCAACCGATAACAGCCACATAGTAAACGGCAATAACTGCAGCCACACCAACTTGGAACCAGCCAAGCCATTCAAATTTAGAATGAATTTTCGCAAGTGTTTTTGGTGCCGAGCCTCGGTATTTTTGTCCCATACTGAACTCAAGGATCATAAATGGAATACCGGCAGTGATCATGGCAAAAATGTAAGGAATAAAAAATGCGCCGCCACCGTTTTCATAGGCCATGTATGGGAAACGCCAAATGTTTCCCAAACCGATAGCAGACCCAACTGCTGCTAAGATGAATCCCGCCCGGGATCCCCATTGTTCTCGCTTCATATTTGACTCCTATAAGACTCCCTGAGGAATGAAGCTCTCTACGTAACACAGTAATAATTGCGCAAACAGTTGGAAGAAAGGACCGCTGTTATCCATCAGCTTTTCTATCCTTAATTCTAACTTCTTATAATTTTATAGAGCTATATTCTGGCTACTGTAAGAGAAAGTAGATTATTAATCTTAAAATTTTGATGTGTGTTTGATAAAACTGAAATATTTATCTGTTTTCACTGATCAGACTAACTTCTAATAATACTTAGCGCAATAGAATCTAAATGTTAATTCAGATGCGTTGTCTGGTTTTAATCTTGTTAAATTTGAGTTTGATTGTGGTTTTATGTGGGTGTGTGGTTGTTTGTCTGGAATAAATGACTGGGATCTAATAATTGCTTTGGTGTTTAAGACTATTTTGATTAATTAGGGCGTACGGCTATCTTTTGTGCACCTATCTAGATGATGCTTCGTTACTTTGCCAAACAATGGTGTTTAGACGATATCCTTTATCGGCTCTGTGCAGGACTCGTTCAGCGTTCTTTGTGACGAGTCCTATAAAGGAACATGCATAAAAATTAGAAGCGGAAACTAAAACCGACATTTGATTGGAATTGGTTCATCCAATCAGTATCGAACTTAATGATACAGTTTGAGCCGTCATTAGGTAGAGTACAGGCGCCAGATGTATCGTTATCAACGACCGTTCCTAACCATCTCAGTTGGGCTGTTAACGCAAAGTTCTTTGAAAATTCATATTCCAGCCCTGCAAAAGCGCTAGCCGAAAATCCGTATTTTTTGTCTACCCAATCCACATCGGCATAAGAAGCGCCCAAACCTACACCGATATAGGTTTGCCAATTTTCTGCGACAGGATAGTACATGCTGCTTTGGAAGTGCAGATAATGGATATCTGCCGAGTTGGACAGCTTTTCAAGTTCCGTCGACTGATTGGAGTAAAACAATCCGATCCTTCCTTTTTCTAAGGGAGTCTCGACTGAAAGAGCGTAATTCACTGCGGGGTCGAGATCGTATTTATTACCACTTTCATCCTCTACTTGGCCGCCTCCTGTATAGCCTATGTATGGCGTAACGATGATATTCGCTTGTGCATTGATAGCAGTACTCATCATCATGATTCCTACTAGCCAGCTGAGTTTTTGGTTCATGCCCTATCTCCTTATTATGACTAAGCTAATTGTGATGGGTTAGTCAAAATTGCGCGACTAAATTAAGCAAATCTTGAACATATTTCACACCGGTGTTATTAATTTGTTACATATTAAGGAGGTGTTTATGGAACACGATCTAAAATCCGCATTAATCATTGTGGTGACTGTTTTTGCAGTGCTTTTGTCATTTGGCATCATTGCTATTACAACAGCTTAAGATAACCACTTTTACCAAACGATTTAACAAAATGGCGTGAGCCTATGATACGTAACAGCGGTATAATCACAGAAAGCCATGCAGAGCTTGATGTAAAAGTTTATGAGCACTTTAGGCATGGTAAAACTGCTTTAGTCACGCAAGGTGGAGGGCAGAGAGGGATTTTTACCGCTGGCGTTTTAGACGCCTTTTTACTTTCCAACTTCGATCCTTTCGATGAGTTCTATGGCACCTCTGCCGGAGCACTTAACTTATGTTCTTACTTGTGTCGTCAACATGGCATGGGCAAAGCTTTTATTACCGAGCTGACAACGTCTCCTGAATTTTTTAATCTGTTTCGCTATATCCGAAAGCAGCAGTACTTAGGTTTAGAGTGGGCATTAGAACGGATTCAAGATTTCCCATACAAGCTTGACCTTGATTTAGGTCGTAGTGCATTGGGAAAACGAGGAGCGTTTGCTGCGGTAACGAATATAGAGACGCTATCAGATCAATATCTACCAATCTTGGATGACTCGTGGTTTAACACTATGCTAGCGACATGTGCGATTCCCAAGTTGTACCACGGACCTGTCGACGTAAATGGCAATAAGTTTGTTGATGGCGGCGTGTCTGCCTCTATCCCTGTTCAAGAAGCGTGGCGTCAGAATGCTCGCAACATTATTGTCATTCGCACAGAGCCGTTTTCAGAGATTGAAGCGAGAGCCCAAAGTGAAGTGGGGGATGTGCCTGTCGAATGGTATCGAGAGTCTATCAACTCAGTACAGCAATCATGGCAGCAAAAAGTGAATCAGTGGAAGCTGGATTGGGCGTCGTTCTTCCAACAAAAAATTAATGCAGCACATCAATCGAAGCTTGCAGGGAAAATGCTGTTAAATGGAGGTCGTTGGTTGTTCGGTGCCGATAACTTGTATCGTTTAAGTCATCTGATTGGTGAGAATTTTGATTCAGGTTTAGCCGACATGCTGATGATTCATTATCAAACATTTGAGCTCACTCAGGCCTTTATATCTGCTCCACCTGACGACACTTTTATTTTACAAGTTGCGCCTAAAGAGGGACTTCGTTCTTCTTCTTTGTTAAGTGACCAAGAGTCACTAGAGCATGACTATCAACTTGGGCTTCAAGCTGGGTTTAACCTAGTTCAACTCTATGACCAGCTGGATGTTGAAATTGATGGTAGAGAGAGTGCATAAACCTTCTTACGTTCACGATGTGCGCAATATACAAAGCATATAAATAAGGCTCCATTTTCGGAGCCTTATTTGCGGGTTCTTGTGGTTAACTCCGGTTAGGTATAACGACTACGCTTGTAGAATGCGCATGCAGTTGGTTGAGCCAACAACATCCATTACATCGCCTTGAGTAATAATGACTAAATCACCTTTGTGCAAGAACCCTTGCTCTTTAAGGCTAGTAATAGCTGCTTGAGCCGTTGGTAAACCCGCATCACTTTTTGACTCGAAATATACAGGTGTCACGCCTCGGTATAATGCTGCTCGATTTAGTGTCGATTCATTCCGTGATAAGGCAAATATTGGCAAGCCAGAGCTTAAGCGAGACATCATCAACGCAGTCCTGCCGGACTCAGTTAATGAGATCATCGCTTTAATTCCTTCCATGTGATTCGCAGAGTACATGGTTGCCATTGCGATGGTTTCTTCAGCGGTTTCGAAGGTTCTATCTAAGCGATAAGTAGATAGACTTGCCTCCGACATTTTTTCTGCCCCCACACATACTTCGGCCATGGATTTGACCGTTTCTACAGGATATTTACCTGCAGCAGTCTCTCCAGACAGCATCACCGCGTCAGTGCCGTCTAGAACCGCATTGGCCACATCCATCACTTCAGCACGCGTTGGCATTGGGCTAGTAATCATGGACTCCATCATTTGTGTCGCAGTAATCACGATACGGTTTAAACTGCGTGCGCGGCGAATCAGTTTTTTCTGGACACCTATGAGCTCAGGGTCACCGATTTCTACACCAAGGTCACCACGTGCAACCATCACTACATCGGATGCGAGAATAATGTCGTCAATAGACTCATTGGTCGCGACGGTTTCTGCTCGTTCGACTTTAGCCACTAACATGGCTTCAAGGCCAGCATCTCTAGCTAAGCGTCGAGCGTAATGCATGTCTTCGCCGTTACGCGGGAATGAAATAGCAAGGTAGTCTACTTGAATTGCTGCGGCGGTAAGAATGTCGGCTTTATCTTTCTCTGTGAGCGCATCCGCTGACAATCCGCCGCCTTTTTTGTTGATCCCTTTATTGTTGGACAGTGGACCACCGACAATCACACGGGTATGAACTTTATTACTCTCTACTTTAGTAACTTGCAGCTGAACGCGTCCATCATCGAGTAATAAAATGTCATTTGGTGAAACATCTTGCGGCAGTTCTTTATAATCTAACCCTACAGATTCTTGATTGCCTTCACCTTTTGGTAAATCACTATCTAATGTGAATTTATCGCCCACATTCAAAATGACTTGGCCGTCTTTAAACGTTGATACACGGATTTTAGGGCCTTGTAAGTCACCAAGAATTGCAACCTGACGCCCAAGTCTTGCTGCAATGGTACGGACTTTATTCGCACGTTGAATGTGGTCTTCACTGGTTCCATGTGAAAAATTCATACGGACAACGTTTGCACCGGCTTTGATGATCTCCTCAAGTATATTGTCCTTATCCGTTGAAGGACCCAGCGTAGTGACAATTTTTGTTCGTCTTAATTTGGAAGTCATAGATTCTCCGATGAATGTGTGTGTAAAGGTAACTTGAACTCTATCCTTACTTTACGCAGTCGCTCTCAAGGTTAGCCTCGTTGCTGAGCCCACACCTTAAAGCTACTTGAATATAAGTATATGCACAGAATGTTTACATTAAGAGTAACCCCGGTAAAACAGACAGATATTCGACAGGCAATGGCCTTATTGATAAAAATACGCTGCTTTAAAGGCATTACTTCATAATTTAGTGAATAAAAATAAGTTATTTTTCAAACAATTTAACAGGAGTAGATTCTTCGTTATTTGATTGAATACACAAACAAACAGGTTTATACGTGATGCTTGTCACGGGGATTTATTAATTCACTTCACAATTAGTTCGCAAAGTAAAAAAATTGTCCCGTTATAGAATTTCGGAGTGCAAGATGTACATGGCTCAACCGGGCCATATTGATCATATCAAACAGGTCAATGCTGGTCGTGTATATAAACTAATTGACCTAAAAGGTCCTATTTCTCGAATTGATTTGTCCAAGCAGAGTGAGCTTGCTCCTGCTAGTATCACCAAAATCACTCGAGAATTAATTGAAGCGCACTTGATTCATGAAACGACAGTACAAGAAGCGACGAGTCGTGGTCGACCTGCTGTCGGTTTGCAGGTCAATAATGAAGGCTGGCAATTTTTGTCAATGCGTTTGGGGCGGGGTTATTTAACCATTGCTTTGCATGAGTTAGGCGGTGATGTACTGATCGATACTAAAATCGAGATACACGAGCTTGATCAAGACGATGTGCTTGAGCGCCTGCTTTACGAAATTGATGAATTCTTTCAGACTTACGCGGATCAACTTGATCGTGTTACCAGTATTGCCCTTACGCTGCCTGGTCTCGTGAACTCAGAGCAAGGTGTCGTTTTGCAGATGCCTCATTACAATGTCGAAAATCTTGCTCTTGGACCAGAGATATACAAAGCAACGGGCTTGCCAGTTTTCATTGCCAATGACACGCGAGCTTGGGCATTAGCAGAAAAGCTTTTTGGTCATTCTCAAGATAATGACAACTCCGTTCTTATCTCTATCCACCACGGTTTAGGTGCGGGCATCATTCTGGATGGGCGCGTTTTGCAAGGCCGTCACGGTAACATTGGTGAACTCGGGCATATTCAAATTGACCCAAATGGAAAACGTTGTCATTGCGGCAATATTGGCTGTTTGGAAACCGTTGCCAGTTCTCAAGCAATTCGTGAAGAAGTCGTAAGACGAATCGCTGATGGCGAAGACTCTATTCTTGCTAAACAAGAAGAAATGAGTATTGAGAGCATTTGTGAAGCCGCTGCAAACGGTGATCCTTTGGCCGTCGATGTGATTGAAAAACTTGGACGCTACTTAGGCTCTGCAATTGCTATTGTGATCAACTTATTTAACCCTGAGAAAATCTTGATCGGTGGTGTGATTAACCAAGCAAAAGATGTGCTTTATCCTGCGGTTCGTCGCTGTATCGAAGAGCAGAGTTTACCTGTTTATCACCAAGATCTTGAGCTGGTGGAGTCTCGTTTCTATAAGCAAGCCACAATGCCTGGTGCCGCGTTGATTAAGCAAGCGTTGTACGATGGTCAACTATTGATGAAGGTTGTGGAAGGTTAAGTACTTTTTAACATGATGATGTGCCTGGCTGTTGAGACTGCATTTGTAGGTGATTTAGGGTGAGACTTAACGGCTCACCCTTTTTGATCGCCTATTACTAGAAAGGGAATTTGAGTTATGTTGCATTGCTATATCTGCGCCATTCATGTAATTTCCTAAAAAGCTCAAGTAAATAAACAAAATGGCTTTCAATGTGCTGCGTGACTTTGCGTCTGATGCAAAGAGAAGTAATACGCTAAAACTGTTGTACTTTAAAGCTGTGCTCGAAAAGCCAAATATTTTAAGGTTATTTGGTTATATAACCTTGCTGTGTCTGTACTGATTTCGAGTAAAATAAGAATTATCCATAATTTAGGTAGTAGTATGTCCGGAGTGTTAAATACGGTTGACCAGCGTACAAACTTGGTTGGTGAAAATCGACTAGAGCTTCTGCTGTTCACTTTAAATAGTCGCCAATTATTTGCGATTAATGTGTTCAAAGTGAAAGAGGTCATCAAGCTTCCACCGTTAACCAAGCTCCCTGGATCGCACTACAATATTCGTGGGGTTGCTTCTCTACGAGGTGAAGCGGTACCAGTGATTGATTTACGAGGCGCAATTGGTTTTCCTGCTTTACGTGGTGAAGCGGAAGAAGAAAATTTGATCGTGACAGAGTACAACCGCACGGTGCAGGGCTTCTTAGTCGGTCCGGTTAAAAACATTATTAATACGGCATGGACTGAAATTCAGCCGCCTCCTTCCACGTCTGGTCGCTCGAATTACCTCACGGCTATCACGCAAATCAAAGAGGGGGATGCCTCTCAAATTGTCGAAATTATTGACGTTGAAAAAGTTTTAGCAGAGATCGTGCATTACGACGTGACTATTTCGGAGGACATTCTCGATCAAGAACTGGCCCAAGCAATGGTCGGGCGTAATGTTCTGATTGTGGATGATTCCTCTACAGCTCGTAATCAAGTTCGCGATACGCTTTCTCAATTGGGTATGAATATCATCGAGTGTCGTGACGGGCTAGAAGCGTTAACGGTTTTAAAACGTTGGTGTGATGAAGGTAAAGATGTAGAAAAAGAGCTGTTGATGATGATTACGGATGCTGAAATGCCTGAAATGGACGGTTATAAACTGACCCATGAAGTGCGCCAAGATCCACGTATGTCTAAGTTGTTTATCACATTGAACACTTCTCTGAGCGGTAGTTTTAATGAAGCCATGGTACAAAAAGTAGGCTGTGATCGCTTTATATCTAAATTCCAACCGGATCTGCTGGTAGAAGTTGCTCAAGACCGATTACGCCAGATGCTTTCTAAAAGTGCATGATTAGATCTAGTGAAATCAGAGGGAGCGCACCTCTCTCTGATTTTTAACATCTCTCTCCTTAATTCCTCTGTACTAATGGAAATCCCGAGATTTACTTTGTAGATTGTTCAAGTAGTGCGTGCAATCAATCAACTTGCCAGCAATAACGTGCGTGACTTCTCCCTCTCTTTCAAGAATGCCTTTCACCATTAATACTTTAGCGCCTAAATACGCTTGCTTTTGGGCTCGTGCTGTCGCTTGCCAAACGACCACATTAATGTTGCCCGTGTCATCTTCTAGCGTAAAAAATGTCACGCCAGCGGCGGTGCCTGGAGATTGTCTTCCTGTTACCACGCCTACCACTGTGACCAGTGACTTATGCGGCTTCTCTGCCAGTTGCATCATGCGAGTAAAGTGAGGGAGTTTGCCCGTTTCTTCTAATAATTTAATTGGATGGCGGCTAAGAGATAGTCCCGTGCTTGCGTAATCCTCAATTAAATTTTCATATTCAGAGGGTTGAGTCTGGTAGCTAACATTGGGTTCTTCGACCTTGTGAAACAATGGTAGGTCAGATAAGGAATCCATTGCTGCCCAGCGAGCGTTATAACGATTCCCCGATAAGGCCTGAAATGCATTGGCTGAAGCCAATAATTCAATGTCACTTCGGCTTCTTAATATCTGCTTTACTTCTTGAATCGTTCGGTAACCATTAAGTGGTTTGCGCTCAATAAGCCTTTGTGCGCTTTCTGCGTTAAAGCCTTTCACCAAGCGAAAACCAAGTTGCACGCCGAGCCTGCCATTCGGACGTGAGACGAGATGATGCTGATATTTTGAATGATTGACGCACACCGGCAATACTTCGATGCCATGTCGGCGAGCATCTTGTACTAATTGCGATGGGCTATAAAATCCCATTGGTTGGCTGTTCAATAATGCAGTGTAAAATTCGGCTGGGTAATAATATTTTAACCATGCAGAACAATATGCCAGCACTGCGAAAGACGCTGAATGACTTTCAGGGAAGCCGTACTCACCAAAGCCGCAAATCTGATCGAAAATGCGCTCAGCAAACGCTAAGTCATAACCTCTCTCTTGCATACCATTGATCAGTTTTGGTCTGAATTTAGCGAGATCGCCATTCTTTTTCCATGATGCCATCGCTCGACGGAGTTGATCGGCCTCGCCGCCGCTAAACCCTGCGGCTACCATGGCTAGCTTGATGACTTGCTCTTGGAAAATAGGGACGCCCATAGTCCGCTCCAGAACGCTTTTTACTTCTTCCGATGGATAACTGACAGGCTCTTTGTGATCTCGTCGTTTTAAAAAAGGATGCACCATATCACCCTGAATAGGGCCTGGACGAACAATTGCAATTTGAATCACTAAGTCGTAATAACAAGCAGGCTTTAGGCGAGGAAGCATGCTCATTTGTGCACGAGATTCAATTTGGAATACGCCTATCGTGTCAGCTTTTTGGATCATGCGGTACACGTGTGGATCATCTTGTCGGCGAGTGATCTCGGAAATCGAGAGGGATCGCTGGTGATGTTTCTCGACCAGTTGAAAGCACTTTTTGATGGCGTTTAACATGCCGAGTGCGAGTACATCGACTTTTAGTAGCTTCAAGCTTTCTAAATCGTCTTTATCCCATTGAATGATAGTGCGATCTTCCATCGAGGCATTTTCAACAGGTACCAACTCATATAAAGGGCCAGATGAAATTACAAAGCCACCTACGTGCTGAGATAAATGGCGTGGGAAGCCAATGATCTCGTTGACCAATTGGATAAACTGCTGCCCTTTGAGAGATTCTGGTTGTAAGCCAAGTTCAATAATTTGAGCTTGCCAGCCTTGGCTGCGATCTCGGCGATTAACGTTCTTAATGAAAAAATCTAATTGGGTCTCTTCAATCCCTAGTGCTTTACCGACTTCACGCACGGCACTTTTAAAGCGATAGCTGATCACTGTTGCAGCAAGTGCTGCACGCTCACGACCATATTTTTTGTAAATATACTGGATAACTTCTTCACGGCGCTCGTGTTCAAAGTCCACATCAATATCCGGCGGTTCCTTACGTTCTTTACTGATAAATCGTTCGAATAAGACAGCGATTTGTCGAGGATCGACGGCGGTAATTTCCAGGCAATAACACACTACAGAGTTTGCAGCGGAACCTCGCCCTTGGTAAAGAATACCTTGCTGTTTCGCAAACATTACGATGTCGTGAATAGTAAGGAAGTAGTAGTGGTATTTAAGCTCTTGAATAAGCGCCAGTTCATTCTCGATGGTTTGATTGACTTCTGCTGGCACGCCTTCAGGAAAACGCAGCTTTTTACCACGTTCGACCAACATACGTAAGTAAGAGTCGGGTGTATAACCATCTGGGATCAGCTCGGTAGGATATTCGTATTTTAAATCGGAGAGCTTAAACTCGCATAAATCGGCGATGTAAGTACTTTCTTCCAGCCATTCTGGTTTGTAAATCCGAATCAACTTTTTAAAAGGACGAAGCGCTCGCTCAGTATTCGAAATACGGTCAAAACCGAGTTTATCGACGCTACACCCATGTTTTATAGCAGTAAGTACATGCTGTAATGGCAAGCGTTCAACGTCATGCATGAGAACGCCTCCGCAGGCAGTTATAGGTAATTGAAATTCATGTGCTAACTGCTCGCAGTGCGCAATGTACTCAGTATCGTTGTTACTCAAATGGCGCTGAATCGCTACCCACAAACGATTAGCGTGGTGTTGATTGAGCCAGCGCCCCCAATAGTGATCACTCTCTTGATGTGTGGGCAGCCACAATACCAAACAATGTCGAACCGACATCAAATCCCATTCGAACAGTTGATAGTTGCCTTTTTCACTGCGTCTTCTTGCGTTTGTGATGATACGACACAACTCGGCATAAGCCTTGCGACAAGGGCAAAGCAGTACGATTTGGCATTCATCATTTAACCAAAACATACTTCCAACGATTTGTTTGATATCGAGTTTATGTTGTTCGATGGTCGCATGGGCTTTGACAACGCCCGCGACTGAACATTCATCCGTTATAGCTAGAGCTTGATAGCGATAGAAAGCAGCTTGGAGTACCAGCTCTTCTGCATGAGAAGCTCCAGTCAAAAAAGAGAAGTTAGACTGACAAAATAGTTCCGCGTAACTCATAATGACCCAACAAAAATAACTGTCGATTTAACAAAAATAGCCATGAAGAAACCAGTGCTTGTGCTGATCACGAAATATCCATAACCAGCGGCCTTGCTTGGTGTGTGCAATGTAGTAATCACGCATGATCTCATCACCATCCCACCACCCAGAAACTATTCGCTCAGGTCCGTGGACCAAAGAAACTTGCTCTTGCAATACAATGGGAGTCGGTAATTGCATTGCTGGGCGTAGTATGGATGGTATGGCGTGCCCCTTTTCATCCGTAGCATCAGCAGGGCGATACTGACTGGCCTTTTCTGGTCTAGGATCGCAAGCAATATTGGGTTTTAAAACGGCACTTTTTCCCAATTTAGCTTGCAGTAAAGAAAGCAACTCTAAAGCATTCATGTTTCCTTTCTGCCCAGCAAAGAGATCGCGTGATGCACTAAGAGGCTCACCTTGACGGATGACTTTTAACGTTAGCCCTGTGACTGGGCCATTAAGCGAGAGTGACTCTAAGCTCAAACTCGCTAACTGTTGCCAACGCTGACATAGGTAATCACCTTGCGCAGAAGTGAGTTGAAGGTGTTGCTCTTGTTTCTCACGCTGGTGGAGTGTTAAACACAGTTCAAAAGCGACCTTATCTCTTAATTTAAGAAAGATTTCGAGTTGACGAAGTAATTTGGCCAACGGCTTTTCAATCCACTGAACGTTTTCGATCTCAAACAACAGCTCTAAATAAACTTGGAAGGATTCGGTAGGGTGATAAAAGTCGACAGGGTGTTTAAACTGCCCAGTCAGTCGACCAACGTAGTTCACCAAATCGATATCAAAGCGTCGTGCGATGTCTTGCAATGGCAGTTCAAGCAGGTTTTGCAATGTGGTGACACCTACACGTTGTAACTTCTCTACGGTAGCGTTTGATAAATCTGTCAGTGTTAACGGTATTGGTGATAAGGCTTTTTGTATGGCAGATTTGTCTTCGCTGATGACGTTCGCTCCTGATAATGCCATCAATTTGGCAGCAAAAGGCGAAAAACCACATCCGAATTGAAAACTCAGTTTCAGCTCCGATAAGTGAGCTCTGACTTTGTTCCAATAGTTTTCAAACCCTTCATACAGAGCGAGCATTGGAGTAGCACGCAGCAAAATACCTTGGTTTGGCATCAACACAACGTCAGATGTGATCAAATACAGCCATTGAGCAATTTCTTGTAACTTGCTCCATTCGGTGTGCGGATGATAAGGATGCACTTGTAAATCTCGACACAAGGACGCAGCACTGCCTAGTCCCATACCTGGCTTAATGCCTTGTTGTTCGGCAATCTCGTTGTATTGAAGAATCTGGCAACGTTGGCTTTCGACAATCACCACGGGTTGTTCTTGGTTATCACCAAAGAGTGCGTCTAGCTGTAGGCGAGGGAAGTGCAAGTAAATCCACAGAGCCATATCACTAACCTTGGTTCGCCAGTGGGAAATTGACCACAGTCGAGTGCACAGTTTCAGATGATGGTTTCACCAGTTGCGGGTAATGGTGTTGGAAGCCGATACTAACGCTACCTCTATTCCAGCCTCCTTTCCTTTTCAGCACTTCAACATGAATCCCTTGCTCGTCGCCTTTCAGTTTTAAACTGAGTGACACAGGTAAAGACAAGCGGTTGATAGTATCTGTTTTAAGCATAAAGAGAGGGCAAGTACCTTGTTCACTCGCTACCTGTAAGCGTTTCACTTGATGTATTTCAAGCTCTTCTTGCCATAACAAAACATTACTGCATACCCCACTTTTCAGACATTGCTCTGCAGCCCAAAGAGCGTCTTTGGGGTGAGTTGGAGTAACGACCCACACTTGGTTTATATCCAACCCGATGTAGTGTAAAAACAGAGAATTCACTAGCGCAGGTGGTTGAATAAATGCGGTCACACCATTGGTCTGAGTGGCTTTTAAATAGGGAGCGAGCAAACGCAATTCACCAATACTACCAATAGATTCCATCTCCACTACGCCATGAGGTGGAAAGCCTCCGCCGAGCAAATCATCTAATTCAGAAAAACCGGAACTAGTCTGCAACTGCTGAGGATCTGCTTTCGTTAAATTTGCTTGCCAAACAAGGTGTTGGCTTTTTAAGTTCTGAATAATATCTTGCATAATAAATACCTGTATATATGTACAGTATATTTCTGTGGGAGAAAGTCGCAAGATTTTTATGAAGAGAGAAATGAAAAAAGGCAGCGTTTGCTGCCTTTTCAATCGATTATGTGAGGTAACCTGAATGAGTTATTTGCGCTTCGGTTGAGCGTCGATGCACTGACCGTTCACATCGGTAACCGCAGGATCCATTAAGTGCAAATATAGCGGCATGATATCCAGTGGCGTTTTGAGAGTATTCGCATCTTCACCCGGATATGCTTTTTCACGCATGCGAGTACGAGTGGCACCAGGGTTAATTGCGTTAACGCGGATCGGTGTATCACTCAGCTCGTCAGCTAAAACTTGCATCATGCCTTCTACGGCAAATTTAGAGATAGCGTATGGCCCCCAGAATGCGCGGCCAGAGTGGCCGACGGTTGAAGAGGTAAAGATAATACGCCCAGCTTCTGATTTACGCATCACAGGCAGTAATGCTTGAGTCATTAGCACTTCGGCTTTCACGTTGATCTGCATGATATCGTCGAAGTCTTCCTCTTTGATTTGATCAAATGGACACAGCGAACTCAAGACACCTGCGTTGTGTAATAGACCATCCAAGCGACCAAACTGTCCTTCGATTGTCTCTGCCATATCAATGTAATTCTGCTGAGTTGCACCCTTGAGATCCAATGGAATGATAGCAGCTTGTGGATAGCCAGCAGCTTCAATCTCATCATAGATAGATTCAAGGTTTTGCACATTTCTACCCAAGAGAATAACAGTTGCACCGTGCTCGGCATAAGAAAGCGCGGCTTGACGGCCGATGCCATTACCAGCGCCAGTAACAAGAATGACTTTACCTTTTAGAGCATCAGCTGAAACGGAGTAGTTCACGGCGATAAATCCTTATTATTGTAAGAGGGTCCATGATAGTTAATTGACGCTAAAAAACGCCTGTTTCTCAATGGAAAATCTTGGTAATCGTGACAAGATGGTTACAATACACCAATTCATGTGTTATACCAATTCCAGAACTTTCGTTAGGTATGCTATCAATCAGAACAAGTGGTTACAAACCGCGCTGCCTTCTCGCTGATGTTTCTGCGTAACATACTAACGTCATCTGAAATGAGATAAAGGAGCTCTCGTTGGAATTTTTATTAGATTATGGTCTGTTTCTGGCCAAAATTATCACGGTGGTTGCTGCGATAATTGTTCTGCTCATTATTGCAAAATCGGCTGGTGGCAAATCGGGTGCGGCGAAAGGGGAGTTAGAGATTACCAACCTTTCAGAGCAACACAAACAATCTGTTGAGCAGTTAGAGCATCATTTGCATGACGATGCTTTCATCAAGGCTCGAGATAAAGCCGTCAAGAAAGAAGAAAAAGAGAAGAACAAATCTCGCGAGAAAGAAATCAAACAAGCGAGCAAAGACGGTTCATTAGATAGCAAGCGTGAACCACACCTATTTGTTCTTGATTTCAACGGTAGCATAGACGCAAAAGAAGTCGCGTCTCTACGTGAAGAAATCACCGCTATTTTGGCTGTCGCACGTGAAGGTGATGAAGTGTTACTTCGCTTAGAGTCTGGCGGTGGTATGGTTCATGGTTACGGCCTTGCCTCTTCTCAACTGGACCGAATCAAAGCTGCGGGTCTTCCTCTGACCATCTCTGTTGACAAAGTTGCGGCAAGTGGTGGTTACATGATGGCATGTGTAGCAGATAAGATTGTTTCTGCACCATTTGCAATTGTGGGGTCTATTGGCGTTATCGCACAAATTCCTAACTTCAACAAACTGTTGAAGAAACATGACATTGAGTACGAACAACTAACAGCGGGTGAATATAAACGCACGCTAACGATGTTCGGTGAGAATACCGATAAAGCGCGCGATAAGTTTAAGCAAGAACTTGAAGAAACACATGTCTTGTTTAAAGACTTCATCCGTGAGCGTCGTCCTAGTTTGGACCTAGACAAAGTAGCCACTGGTGAGCACTGGTTCGGTACACAAGCGAAAGAGCTTGGTTTGGTGGATGACATTAGTACATCTGATGATATCGTTGTTGCGGCATGCAAAGATAAAACTGTACTTTCTGTGCATTATGTACAAAAGAAAAAACTGGCCGACAAGCTAGCAGGTGTGGCGGGTAAAGTCGCTGATAGTGTGATTTTAAAGTTAGCTGAGCGTGGTCAAAAGCCGATTGTTTAATCGAGCTTAAGTTCATGACATTTAAAACGGCGAGGGCGGAAGCTCTCGCCGTTTTTGTTGAACTTTATGTTTATTGATGAATCCAATTACGCATTAGGTGTAATGCTTTACACGACATTTTTCCTCGCTCCAAAGACTGATTACCCGTATAATGTGCGCCTCGAAAACCGAGCAAATTGCTGAAAAGAAACTATTGGTGGAGAAGAACATGTCCTCTCAAACTCCGGTTGTAACCGTAGATGGACCTAGTGGTGCAGGTAAAGGCACTTTATGTATGTTGCTGGCGAAAAAGTTGGGTTTCCAACTCTTAGATTCTGGCGCAATTTATCGTGTACTTGCACTCGCTGCGATTCACCACGGTGTCGACACCGAGTCAGAAGATGCTCTTGTCCCACTAGCAACCCACCTAGACGTTCAATTTATCGCGGAAGGTGACTTAGTTAAGGTCATTCTAGAAGGCGAAGACGTGTCAGGGGAGCTTCGTAAAGAAGAAACGGGTATGGCAGCATCTAAAGTTGCGGCTTTGCCACGTGTTCGTGAAGCATTACTACGTCGTCAGCGTGCATTTGAGACCGCTCCGGGTCTGGTTGCTGATGGTCGTGATATGGGCACAATTGTATTCCCGAGTGCGCAAGCAAAAATCTTCCTTGATGCGAGTGCTGAAGAGCGTGCAAATCGACGCCTTAAACAGTTGCAAGAGAAAGGGTTAGATGTTAGATTTGCTGACCTTTTAAGCGAGATCCAAGAGCGTGACGACCGAGATCGTAACCGCCCAGTGGCGCCATTACGCCCTGCTGAGGATGCGCTTGTGCTAGATTCTACGTCGATGACTATCGACGAAGTAGTAGAAAAGGCACTACAATATATCGAATCGAAGCTAGCTGAGTAATAATACTCGACTAGGCTAAGAGCGTTGGTCGCAAGGATGATGACTGGCGAATTTAATAACCCCATGCGGTAGGATACCCGTGGAAGTTTAATTTATTGAAGATTAATTAAATGACTGAATCTTTTGCTCAACTCTTTGAAGAGTTTCTAAACGAAACAGAATTCCAACAAGGCAGCATCGTTAAAGGTACTGTAGTAGCTATCGAGAACGGTTTCGTTCTTGTTGACGCTGGTCTTAAGTCTGAATCTGCTATCCCTGCTGAACAGTTCAAGAACGCTGCTGGCGAACTTGAAGTTGAAGTTGGCGCTGAAGTAGACGTAGCTCTAGACGCTGTTGAAGATGGTTTCGGTGAAACTCAACTTTCTCGTGAGAAAGCTAAGCGTCACGAAGCTTGGATCGTACTTGAGAAAGCTTACGAAGAAGCTGAAACTGTTGTTGGTATCATCAACGGTAAAGTTAAAGGCGGTTTCACTGTTGAACTAAACGGTATCCGTGCTTTCCTTCCTGGCTCTCTAGTAGACGTACGTCCAATCCGCGACACTGCTCACCTAGAAAACAAAGAGCTAGAGTTCAAAGTTATCAAACTTGACCAAAAACGTAACAACGTAGTTGTTTCACGTCGTGCAGTTATCGAATCAGAGAACAGCGTTGAGCGTGACGAGCTTCTAGAAACTCTACAAGAAGGTTCTGAAGTTAAAGGTATCGTTAAGAACCTTACTGACTACGGTGCGTTCGTTGACCTAGGTGGCGTTGACGGTCTTCTACATATCACTGATATGGCTTGGAAGCGCGTTAAGCACCCATCTGAAATCGTTAACGTTGGTGACGAGATCCAAGTTAAAGTTCTTAAGTTCGACCGTGAGCGTACTCGCGTATCACTAGGTCTTAAGCAACTAGGCGAAGATCCATGGGTAGCAATCGCTAAGCGTTACCCAGAAGGTCACAAACTAACTGGTCGCGTAACTAACCTAACTGACTACGGCTGCTTCGTTGAAATCGAAGAAGGCGTTGAAGGTCTAGTTCACGTTTCAGAAATGGATTGGACTAACAAGAACATCCACCCTTCTAAAGTTGTTAATGTTGGCGACGAAGTTGAGGTTATGGTTCTTGAAATCGACGAAGAACGTCGTCGTATCTCTCTAGGTCTGAAACAGTGTAAAGCTAACCCATGGCAGTCATTCGCTGAAGCACAAGCTAAAGGCGACAAAGTTACTGGTAAGATCAAGTCTATCACTGACTTCGGTATCTTCATCGGTCTAGAAGGCGGCATCGACGGTCTAGTTCACCTATCTGACATTTCTTGGAATGTTGCTGGCGAAGAAGCTGTACGTGAGTACAAGAAAGGCGACGAGATCTCTGCAGTTGTTCTAGCAGTAGACGCTGAGCGTGAGCGCATCTCTCTAGGCATCAAGCAAATGGAAAATGACCCATTCAATGCTTACGTTGCTGACAACAAGAAAGGTGTTCTAGTTAACGCTACTGTAACTGCTGTTGACGCTAAAGGCGCTACTGTTGAAATCGCAGAAGGCGTTGAAGGTTACATCCGTGCTTCTGAAGTATCACGCGATCGCGTAGAAGATGCTTCTCTAATCCTAAGCGCTGGTGATGTTGTTGAAGCGAAGTTCACAGGTGTAGACCGTAAGAACCGCGTAATCAACCTATCTATCAAAGCTAAAGACGAAGCTGACGAGCAAGAAGCAATGGCATCTATCAACAAGCAAGATGACAATGCATTCGGTAACGCAATGGCTGACGCTTTCAAAGCTGCTAAAGGCGAATAATATACTCGCTTAAGCAAAAAAGGAGCCGCAAGGCTCCTTTTTTATATTTGGTCATATTTAAGTAGTAATACTAATGACAGTAAACTATCTTAATAAAAGGCATTTCTTCATTGCGCATTTTGCATAAAATTTGTCTAGAATTGTCAGCAAGTGTTTGTTGGAATTAGTATTACTTACTATAATAAGTGATAAAGATACTCAAAGAGGGCAACTATGACTAAGTCTGAACTGATTGAAAGACTCTGCGCTGAGCAAACACACTTATCAGCGAAAGAGGTAGAGGATGCTGTAAAAGATATTTTAGAGCACATGGCCTCTACACTAGAGAGCGGTGACCGTATCGAGATCCGTGGCTTTGGTAGTTTTTCTCTTCATTACCGCGAGCCTCGCGTAGGTCGTAACCCTAAAACGGGCGATAAAGTGGAATTGGAAGGTAAATACGTTCCACATTTCAAACCTGGTAAAGAACTTCGTGAGCGTGTAAATATTGGTTAATGCACTCTTATTAGTTTGAAAAAAGCGGCATACGTTTGTGTATGCCGCTTTTTTGTAATGTATCCAAGTTAGTCATACATCCAAGATCGTTTACTAATCTAATTGTGGATTCAGCCGTTTTCCTTGCTGCTTTCTATACCCAAATAACTTTAACTTCTAAGCATGTCTACAAACTAAGCATCTTGAGGTTACTTGGGTATAGATTATTGCTAATATACGTAGTCTGAAGAAGCATTTTCCTGCATAATCTTACCGACTTACTCCTAGAAGGGTGATGTAACATGAAAATTATAAAAATCGTTGCTGTTTTAGCTCTCTTTTTAATTGCATTGGCGTTAGGTTCCCAAAACCAAGAGCTCGTGACTTTTAACTATCTTCTAGCAAAAGGAGAGTTCCACTTATCTACGCTATTAGGTGTAGTATTTGTGGTTGGCTTTGCTTTAGCGTGGGTTATCTTTGGTAGCATCCAACTGAAAACTCAGCTACAGGTCCGTCGTTTAAAGAAAAAACTGAAAAAGTACGAACCAACTGAATCAAACAACGCTGCTGATAAGCCAGCCATTGAAAAACAGGCATAAGGATAAGGCTTAACTTTAATGCTTGAACTACTCTTCTTGTTGTTGCCTATAGCTGCTGCGTATGGCTGGTATATGGGGCATCGCAGCGCTCAGCAAGACAAGCAGAAGCAATCTCATCAAATCTCTCGTCAGTATATGACGGGTCTTAATCTGCTGCTCTCTGACCAATCAGATAAGGCTGTCGATCACTTTATTGAATTGCTCCAAGTTGATAACGAGACCATCGATACTCACCTTGCGTTGGGTAACCTGTTCCGGTCTCGTGGTGAAGTCGACCGCGCAATCAGAATTCACCAAAATCTTATTTCTCGTTCAGGCTTAACACTGGACCAAAAGAACCTCGCCCTTCAACAGTTAGCGAAAGACTACATGGTCTCTGGTTTTCTTGATCGTGCAGAGAAAATCTTTGAACAGTTAGTCGAAGAGCCAGATTACAAAGAGGCGGCTCTTCAACAATTAGTGACCATTTATCAGCAAACACGAGAATGGGAAAAGGCGATTTATTACGCGAACCAATTGGCTAAGTTAGGTAATAAACGCTCAAGGATGCGTGCAAATATTGCCCATTTTTGGTGTGAAATAGCCATGCTCGACCAAGCTGATGGGAATACTAATAAGGCAATACAGCATTTTAAAAAAGCGTTAGCGGAAGACCCGAAGTGTGTTCGAGCAAGTATTGCTTTGGGACGAATTTACCTAGAGTCTGAAGACTATAAGCACACCATCAAATATCTGACGGGGGTACTTGAGCAAGATAAAGACTTTATCAGTGATGTCTTGCCAACTATTGCAGAATGCTATCATCATCTGGGTCAGGAAGATGAACTTGTCGAGTTTCTGAGAGCTTGTATTGATAAGAAAGCAGGCGTATCAGCCGAGTTGATGTTGGCTCAATTAGTTGCTCATCACGAGAACGTTGGGGCTGCTCAAGAGTTACTGACGAAACAATTGCTGAAAAACCCAACCATGAAGGGCTTCTACCGTTTAATTGACTACCACATTGCAGAAGCAGAAGATGGTCGAGCGAAAGACAGCCTATCAACACTACAAGCGATGGTGGGTGAACAGTTAAAAGTGAAACCGCATTACCGATGCCGGAAGTGTGGATTTTCTACCCATTCCCTTTATTGGCATTGTCCGTCCTGTAAAGGATGGGGGACGATCAAGCCAATCCGCGGATTGGATGGTGAATAATTCTTAATGCAGCTGGCAGAGTTTCTGTCCGCTGCATTTTTTTAACTTTTTATTTAATAAGAACCAAAACAGTTAGGAGATGAAATGATCGACCAAAAAGTTATTGTCGCACTGGATTATGATAACCAAGCAGATGCACTTGCGTTTGTAGATAGAATTGATCCTGCGTCATGCCGACTAAAAGTTGGCAAGGAGATGTTTACGCTATTTGGTCCTGATTTTGTACGTGAACTCCATAAACGTGGTTTCTCGGTATTCCTAGATTTAAAATTTCACGATATTCCAAACACCTGTTCGAAAGCAGTTCGCGCTGCGGCTGAAATGGGTGTATGGATGGTGAACGTACACGCGAGCGGTGGTGAGCGTATGATGACGGCATCACGTGAAATTCTTGAGCCATATGGTAAAGATCGTCCACTTCTTATCGGTGTAACGGTACTAACCAGTATGGAACAAAGTGATTTAGCTGGTATTGGTTTGAATGTTGCGCCTCAGGAGCAAGTGATTCGTCTAGCAACCTTGACCAAAAACGCGGGCTTAGATGGTGTCGTATGTTCAGCGCAAGAGTCCTCACTACTGAAGAGCGAACTAGGCCAAGAATTTAAATTAGTGACCCCTGGTATTCGACCTGCTGGTTCAGAACAAGGTGACCAACGCCGTATCATGACGCCAGTAGACGCTATCCAATCAGGTTCAGATTATCTTGTGATTGGTCGCCCTATCACTCAAGCGTCAAATCCTGCAGAAGTGCTGAAGTCGATCAATGAGAGCTTATCTAAAATGTAAGCACTGTCTCGATTGTATGGAGAAAAGTGAGGCTAAGATGCCTCACTTTTTATATCGAGTGAAAATACTGATCGCGGTAAACAACCATTCCTTTTAACCAGCTATGTCTGATCATTTACTCGCTGTAACTGGTATATCGGGGCCAATTGAGATAAAGGTTCTGCGGTTTATTCTGAGTAAAGTAGGGCTTGGTACTATGCTGATCACACTTTTGTAACATAACTCACTGTGATGCCTCGAAAATGCAATCATGTGTTATTGATGGCTTGCGTTACAAATATCTAAAGAATACTATGGCGAAGATGCATTCACTGCGTTGTAAGGTCTAGGATGACCTAGTGAAACTCTTTGAAATTAATATAGAAGCTGGCAGGACGTCACTTCATATTACGTTCCTATTATTTCCTATCTGCGTATTTTAAATCGCAGCTTTCTGTGAGCTTTCACACGCTGTCTTCCTTGTTACGACCTTAGTGCGCAAACACAACAAGGAAGAAACATGACTAAAAAACTGCCATTTTCAGTACTAGCAACACTGACCGCTGCCAGTTTTCAACTGAGTGCGGCAGAATTGCCAGCTGATATCGAATGGATTTCAAACAACAACGAACCTCTATTTGCCTCTGAAGAGGCGGTACGAGGTGGCACCTATCGCACTTACATTCAGAGCTTTCCGCAAACATTACGAAGTGTTGGTCCAGATGCGAACTCAGGTTTGCGCCAATACTTAATGGATGGTTCACCAAAACTGGCTCAGCGTCATCCAAATACTGGCAAATGGATCCCTCAACTTGCTAAGTCATGGGCATTTGGAGAAGACAACAAAACCGTATTCTTTAAACTCGACGAAACGGCCGAGTGGTCAGATGGTGAAAAAATTACAGCAGATGATTACGTCTTTATGATGAAGTACTACACGTCAAAAGACATTATCGACCCGTGGTATAACGACTTCTTCACAAACAGTATTGTGAGTGTTGAAAAAATTGATGACTACACGATCAAAGTCAATCTTGCTGTAGCTCAAAGTCATGACTCACTTATGGTTATGATTAACATGCCAAGTAATGGTTTTCAGCCTCGTCCTGAACACTTCTTTGAAGGAGAAAAGGACGCAAATAACGATGGTATGCCTGATAACTTCGTCAGAAAGTTTAACTTTAAATCTGAGCCAACCGCAGCGCCTTACTACATTGATCAAGTGAAGAAAGGTAAGAGCGTGACATTCAAACATGTCGGTGAAGATTGGTGGGGATACAACAACCGCTACTATAAAAACCGTTATAACGTTGAAAAGGTTCGCATTAAGGTGATTCGCGATCCTGATATTGCCATGAAGCACTTTGAGAAAGGCAACTTAGACTACTTTGAGATGGTGCTACCAAGCTTTTGGCATGACAAAACCAATAGTGATGTGTACAAAAAAGGCTATATCCAAAAGTACTGGGGCTTTAACGAAGCACCGCAAGGAGCTGGTGGTCTTTGGATGAACACAGCGATGCCTATGTTGGATAACCTAGAAGTGCGTAAAGGTGTTATGGCAGCCACTGACTATGACGGCATGATTGAAAACATCATGCGTGGAGATTATTCACGTAAACCGCATGGACTCGGCTTTGGTCATGGCGAATACGATGATCCTAACAATACACCGCCAAAGTTTGATGCTGATGCGGCGGTTAAACACTTCGAAAAAGCGGGCTTTGACAAAGTGGGCGCAGATGGTATTCGTATTAACGACAAGGGCCAACGCTTGAGCTTTGCTATCACCTATGGATACAACTCTTGGACACCGCGTATTGCATACCTGAAAGAGCAAGCGAAACTTGCTGGTCTTGAGTTCACGTTAAACTTGGTGGATGGCTCATCTGCGTTTAAATACATTCTTGAGAAAAAGCATCAGCTAGCGTTTTTGAATATGGGCTCTGGTGAGATCCCTGCGTATTGGGAATACCTACACTCGGATAATGCAAATCGACCACAAACGAATGCTCACACCAACTACAGCAGCCCTGAGCTAGACAAGTTAATTGAAGCGTATGATTCTGAGTTTGATCAGGAGAAGCGTTACGACTTGTCGCATCAAATCCAAAACTATGTCAGCAAAGCGAACATCATCGTTCCTGGCTACATGGTGCCTTATTCTCGAGTTGCTCATTGGCGCTGGGTTAAAATTCCTAAAAACGGCATGACAAAAGCGACAGAATGGGTGCTTCATCCAATGGATATCGGTAATTTCTGGATTGATAACCAAGTAAAAGAAGAGACAGAAGAAGCGATGGACGAGGGTAAAACCTTCCCAGAATTAACGGTAATTGATGATCGTTACAAATTGTAAATCAGTAGTTTAGATAGAAAATGATAGCCCCGGTAATGAATTTTATCGGGGCTTTCTTTTTTACTTAATAAGGTAAGACGCTTCTAAAAGGTAGGTTTTTGCATCACCAAGCAAAGAGAACGCTTTATCGATGGTTTTAAATCGATCATCAAACGAGTCGCTTGATATCAGCTGGCTGAATGTTTGCAACGAGAAAGCTTCGTTTGCTTTGAAGAACTGATGTACGTTTTCAAGCTGCACTTTATGAATATGCTCCACCTTATTTAGGGCGGTGGTTAAATCGGAAATGTTAATCGACATTGCTACTCGGGAACCTTATCAACAAGACCTATATGAGGTCATAGAGTGGGGTTTTATATTTTGTGACAGAGAGTAGCACCGAAGAGCAATTTATAGTCTGATGAAGATCAATTTGCCTTATTTAAGCATCTGTAACGTGGCACTAGACGTGTACCTAGAGTTGGTACAAGTTACAACGCTTGAATATAGGCTAGGGTTTCACCTGATCAAAAGTAAAAGCCAAGTCCGACTAAAAGCCCTTGAGAAGCTGTATCATATTCAAATACTCCCTCATTTTTGTAATCAACCCAGGTCGACTTGTAAGCTAAGTTGAGATCAGACCATTCGTTAAAACGATAACGAACACCAGTTTGAATGGCATAAGTGAAGTGAGTATCGTTGCCAAGTCCGGCGTCGATGCTGGCATGAAATCGCCAGTTTTCGCTCAATTCATCAATGAGTCGCAAGCCAACTAAAAAATCGACCCAATCTTCTTGTAATGACAGTCTATCTTCTAGTACCCGGTTATCATTACGATACAGCTTGCCGGTGATGTCATTGTCCCACCAACGTAATCCAAACATATAATCCAGTTTACCAAATGAATATTGTTCGCGTTGGAATGCCTTTGCTTCTAGAACACCTTGCCGTATTTCGATGTCCGCACGATAACGAGCGTTAGGCAGAGCGCCCTTGATATTATTAACATCACCACTTAAGTTCATGAAACTATAATCTATGTAGTAGCCCCACTTACTTTGGTAAATACTCTCGAATCGCAACATCGCCCCAATATCGAGGTGGTCTACGATGAACTTAGGATCGACATCCACCTCTGATGAAAAGCGACCAATACTGGTATCCCCGTGGATATTCAGTCCTAGCATGTACACTTCTATGCTATTTCGCCAACGAGATTCTTGTGTCTCGGCTGAGAGCGCTACTGATGTAGGTAATACAAGAATGAGTGAGGAGAGTGATAGCAGGTTACATGGTTTCATCCAATTTCCTTTTCGGCTTTTCGTCAGCTTTCAGCTTAGTAGAAGTCGCTACACTCTGCATAAAAAAGGGAAGCAACTTGCTTCCCTGTAATTAACATTGACTTAGAGTTGTTTGGCAATGTTTGAGGTTAGGCTTTCTAAGCCTATGGATAAAGCGTTGACGAGCGCTTCATAGCCCTCATCTTGAAGCGGCTGTGAGATTTGTATTGGCGCGCTGTTTTCTACCTTACCTTCGGCATTAATGAGTAACCATTCCCCCTCAATTTCGATATTACCTTTGTAGCTGCCATTAAATTTATTTAACGTAAGCTGGAGTTTGGCTTCACCGCTTTGATCCAACAGATTATTCATTTCAGCCGGCCAGTAATGACTTTGCTTGTGACGCAGATCCGCGACGACTCTCTGAGTGATTTGCTCAGAAATACTGTGCGCCCATTGATTGTGTTTCGCCTGAATAACTTGGGTCTCAGAGGTTCGATAAACAATGCCACTATCATTCAAATAACTCGCCAATGTCACTGGACGAACAACTAAAGTTGGGCGCTGAGCGATATCAGAAGAGCTCAGCGTCACTGGTTCCACCTTAGGTAGAAGGTACATAGCTCCTTTAGTTTGCGGAGCGCTACTGCAACCCGTTAGACCGACAAATAGCGCGATAGACAGAAAGAATACTCGTTTCATTAGTTTTGGCCTTTAACTGGTATTGGGTCACTGATTTCATCTTCTCCAAACACAAGAGAGTTTGGCTTTTCGTTTAGCTGTTTAAGTACGGGTTTAAACTCTGTCATCACGCTTTCTAATTCTTTTAGCGTGGCTTCCATTTCGCTGTACATGGTTGAGTTGGGCCCATAACCATCGAGTGTTTTTTGTAATTGCTGTAAGCTTTGGCGAATATCTGTTGGGATCTCTTGCGTCTCTTTTTGATTCAAAAGTTTATCAATACTGTCCGCCACGCGTTCTGCTGAAGCTAACGTTTTTTCGGACGTTTTTAACGTTGAATTGAGAGAGTCTAGTGTTTCTTCCATTGGTAAGTTATTAATCTTATTTAGGAAGTCGTTCACTTGGCGCTGAACCTGCGCAAAACCACCACGCATGGTTGGGAAAACATCTAAATCAGCAAACTTACTCGGTACGTAAGGCTCGTCGTTTGGATAGAAGTCGGCGTCAACATACAGTGCGCCTGTTAATAAGTTACCTGTTTTTAAAGTACCACGTAGGCCTTTAGCAAACTCACTCTTCAATTTATCTTTTAACATTGGTAAAGATTGGGATTGGAAATCGCCATAAACACGGCCGAGCTCGATACGTACCAATACAGGGATTTTTTTCGCAGAAAAGTTCTCTTCTGGGGTTGGAAGTCGCATTGGTACACGCATCACAGTACCAATTCTCAAGCCTCGATATTCGACAGGTGCCTTACGTTTAAGTCCTCGTACCGATTCATCAAAAAGCATAACGAATTCAATATAATCATCGTACATGCCTTCTCGAAGTTGTTTAATATCATCGTACAAGCGGAAGTTGACCATATTTTCAGTGAGCTGTTCACCGGATTCAAGACCTGGAACGGTATCGAAGGTAACACCACCCGTTAGCATGCTCTCTAATGAGCCAAACTTGACTTCGAACCCTTCAGCGTTGAGCTGTAAATCTACGCCAGAATTCAGCCAGAACTTGGTACGAGTGCGCACTAAGCTGTCATAAGGCTTGAAAATAAAGAGTTGGTATAACGCTTTGCGAGTGTCAACATCAAAGCTGGTTTTCTCTACACGACCAACCGTAAAGCCTTTATAAATGACGGGGTCACCAACGCCTAGCTTACCAGCCTCGCGGTGTGTTAACACAAGGCGTAACCCCTCTGCATCAGGAGAGGCCACTGGGGGAACATCTAAGACCGTAAAGCGCTCTTTCTCTATCTTAGATTTACCCGGTTGAAGTTGGATATAAGCGCCAGAGAGCAAGGTCTCTAAACCTGAAACGCCATCACGGCCAATACGAGGCTTCACCACCCAAAACATGGTGTCATCTCGCAGCATGCGTTCTGCATCCTTGTTCATTTGTGCCTTAGCGATGATGTGATCGTAATTTTCACTGAGAGTGACTTCAGTAATCAGTCCGACTTTTACATTCAATGCTCGGATTTCGGTTTTGCCAACCTCAATCCCATCTGCGGTTGGCAGTTGGAGAGTAATTTGTGGGCCTGTACTGTTGATATATTGGAACAGCATCCACGCTCCCATGGCTAGCGCAAGGACCGGGACAATCCATATCGCAGAAATCTGCTTTTGCGGTTTTATTTGAGCGGTTACGTTGTTCTCATCACTCATATTTGGCTTTCTCGTTTAAGTTGTCAGAAATCGGCTCCTGCACTTCGTTTTGTGGCAATTGCCACAACAAACGTGAGTCAAATATCATTGCAGAAAGCATAGTAAAAATGACCACTGCCGCGAAAGAGAGCGCAGCAGGACCTGGATAAATCGCCATTAAGTTTTGCAGTTGAACCAGTGCAACTAAGATCGCGACGACGAAGATATCGATCATGGACCAACGGCCAATAAACTCAGTTATACGGTAGATCTTTAAGCGTGAAATACTCTCTTCGTGCGGAAGATATCGCGCTTTTTGCGCATTGTAATACAGCCACGCGAGTGCCAGCACTTTCGCCATTGGAATAAATACGCTAGCAAAGAAAATTACCATCGCAATAGGGTAAGAACCTAAATGCCAAAGCAATATTACCCCCTCCATGATAGTTGAACCTTCTGCATGTCCAAGACTTACGGTGTACATCATAGGGTAGAGGTTTGCAGGGATATAGAAAATGACTGAAGCAAACAAAAGCGCCCAAGCTTTTTGTAAGTTGTCTGCGGGGTTGTATTTGTGAATAGGGCTTTTACAACGAATGCAGTGTTGGTGTTTTTTAGCTTCAATAGGGTTGAGCTGGTGACACGTATGACAACCAATATGGTTGTGGTTATGGTGCGTATCACCCTCTTTTACATTAGATAGCTCGATAGCTGGAATAAAGTGCCCCCAGAGCCAGCTTTTGTCGACCATTGATATGCATTTGACTACCAGAACGGTATATACACAAAACGCCCAGAATGAAGTGCCCATTCCTATGTCTGCGAGGGAAGCGATTTTAATTAAGCTGACCAACACGCCAATCAAAAAGACATCCACCATTAACCAGGGTTCGACTCGAAACAGAAGACGGCATAAAACTTTTGCCATTCGTTGCTGCTTTCTAGAAGGGGTATGTTTACGTGCTTTTAATGCTTCAAGGTGAAGAAAGAGAATGAGACCAACATAGATTGCAGGCAAAACGATAACTGTTGCGAGTAGCAGCACACCCAAAAGCACATTTTGAAACTCAGCCAGCATTTTGGCAGCGTGCAACAAGGTGATCTCTTGCGACAACCCTTGCACGCTGAACGACATAAAAGGGAAAGAAATGCTTAGCACTAACATGATCAAACATGCCGATGATATGGCGATCACGCTTTGGTAAGGCTTGGCATTCACTTTAGTCAGCGAATGCGAACATCGAGGACATTGTGCTTTTTGCCCCTGTTCGATATCGGGAATGCGAACAACAAGGCCGCACTCTTCGCATGAAATTAACTGACGGGAATTAGGTTGAATACTCATCGGGTAGGTTTTAGATTCATTTGCTTTAAGAATACTCTTTTTTCACTAGGCACGCTTGTTTTGATTCAGGAGTTTACGAGTTTCTTACTTTTGGCATTAGAGGATATGGGAGATCTAAGACATAAACGAAGTCGCGTTTGGTACAAGATTTTACGGCGAAGATGAGTATGTTGGAAGCCGAAAATAATGTGATATTGCTTGTCTGTGGAGGGGTAATTACTTGTTTTTAAGGGTAAGTAACCCTGCCCAGATAATCTGAGCAGGGAAAAAGAGCATTTTATTTAAGGTGCTTAGTTGTACTTTACTTGACCGTTCCGCTCTTAAAGGCATTGGAGCCGACTTGCGTACCGTTGAGCGTTTTGCCGTAATAGCCTTGGTGCTGGTGATATTTCTCCGCGTTTGCGGTGACATTGCCTTTGAATCGAGGATCTTGTGGACGCTCATGGCTGTTGACGTATGCTGCGACATCCCATGCTTCTTGCTCTGTCAGCTGCACACTTTTCCCAAGCGGCATGTTTTCGTAAATAAAATAGGCTGCAGTGTTAATCCGGTGCATACCTGCGCCCCAGTTATACGCATATTCGCCCCAAAGTGGTGGAATGTATGAATGGTCGTTGGTGTCTTTGATGCCTGAACCGTCGGCGCGATGGCAAGTTTCACAGTTCTTTTCGTAGACCAATGCGCCTCGCTCTATTGATGGTTCTTGCTCAGGGGCGGCGATTTTTGGGTAGCCACGCCCAGAGAGATTACCCCGCTTTTCAATTAGTAATGCTTGTGCGATGGCTTCGGGCAACGGGAAGTCTTTTGCTTTTCCACCAATTTGCAACGTTTTTGCGTCTAGTTCTGGAATGGGTTCATCCGCCATACCATGTTTGTCAAGCAAGCCGCCCATCGCTAACCAGTAGGCGTAAGCACTAAGGGCAACAATTTCTGGCGAATCGTAAGCGGGCGCTTTACCGTTCATGGAATACTCGAAACAACCTTGGATACGGTCAGCATAGCTGTTTACGCGATCGTTTTTCTTACGATATGCCGGGTATGCCATGTAAGCTGCCCACAGTGGCGCAGCGTTTGCTTTTCGTCCTGCCTCCATATGGCAGTTCACACAGTTTTGTTCGTTGCCAACGTATTTTCCGCGCATTTGTTGTGAGTTAACAAAGAGCGAGTAACCGCGTTTTACTTGCTCACCAAATGCGGTGTTTGGGATTGTGCTGAGATCACGCGGTTTTAAGTATTCACCGTGCTTTTCTTTTTCTATCGCAGGTAGCTCTTTCTGGCGGTCCGGTAATGGAGCGTTAGCTAGTACGAGCGTAGAAATGAAAGGCAGTGCGAACAAAGAATAGAAACGTTTCATGACTGCTCCTAGTAACGTAATGAGGCAAAGTAGTAAGCAAGATTTTCGATCTCTTTGTCAGTGAGATTTTTTGCGATAGTACCCATCATATTGAGCGGGTCACCACTGCGAGTGCCGTTTTTCCATGCCATCAATTGCGTTTTTAAGTAATCAGCATGTTGGCTTGCGAGGCGAGGGAACTTGTCGACGCCCATACCGCTGGCTCCATGACAAGTCGCGCAAGCTGGAATATTTCGATCCCAATCGCCTTGGAAAATTAACTTACGATACGGGTTACGAATATCAGCTTGGTCGCCGCGTTGTTCTGGATTCGTGAACTCATAGCTCGGGAGGTTAGCAAAGTACTCCATCACTTCCTTACGGTCTGCGGGATCGCTGAGTTCCTTCGCCATGCCTTGCATGACCACATTTTGGCGTTCGCCACTAAGGAATAGTTCGATTTGAGTGTTGAGATAATTCGCGTTTAAACCAGCGATCATAGGCGCGATATTTGGCTGTCCCATGCCATCTTGGCCGTGACAACCGCTACATACGCTGGCTTTTTCCGGAATAGACGAGGCGCTTGCGCCCATAGTGGTTGCTAATAAACAGGCCACCACCACTGGAAGAATTTTTGACATGCTGACTCACTTTAATTTTTATTAATATGCCTAAGTGCTACTTGGTAGTCACTTGGACGATATTGTCGGCCTTGTCAATAATGAAAGGTATTGTGGATTTCCACATATTTAATAAGTGTAAATGGCCGTATTTGTTTTTATTGGTTGTTCTATAAGCGATAAAAACAAAGTGGTGAAGAGCTGCACAAATCGGCAGCTCTAAGTGGTAGAGACGTCTTAACGTGCGGCGTTACGCTTTGCGGATTTTGGCCGGCAGGGACTGACGTGCCGCCGCGCCCACGACCCAATCCAACAACACGCCTTTGCCTTCTCGAGTAGGGTCAATTAAGCCAATGTCGTTAATATTGACGCCATCTTGGCTGCGCGTTTTTACGGGTTGTTGTTTATCGCCGATCCAGTGCGAGCGTTGTCCTAGCTCGGTATGACCAAACCCATGTTCAAATCCGAGTGTGCCAGGGCGAATCCCGTTGACTATCATCGCAAGTGCTTTGGTGCTTGCAGATGGGGTTTCGATAACAAACTCATCACCCGTTTTAATGCCTGCGCGCTCGGCATCGATTGGATGGATGTACACTGGATTTACGCCTTTAATCGAGTTCAACCTTGGCGATAGATTGGATACTGCACTGTGAATGTTGGATTTAAAGTTCGTCAGGCTGAAAGGCCATTCTGAGCTTGGGAACTGGTCTTCCATTGGTGTGCCGTCGGCCAGTTTTTGTGGATGCCATGTTGGGCAACCCGTGTAGAAATCACCGGTCATGGTGTTTCTTGCGCTGCCGACACGTTCATTCCATATCGCAACAGGTCGTGTCCATTTGTGCTTCATTTGCGCACCTTGATACGCTTCGGTTGCATTTTCAAAGCGTCCGCCGCGAGCAAAAATAAACGCCACTCGTTTCATCTCATCCGCTGTTAGCGTGCTTTGCATCGCTGGCATTAAACGCTCTAAGCCTGACCACGCAATGTCTTCTGCCGAAACTTCAGGCACGCCACCTTTCACATAAGCCAAGTTTGCCGCAGCTCGCAAATAGAAATCTTCGGCGCGATGGAGAGCGTGCCAGTTGCCTTGTGCATCTTGAATTGCATTGTCACCAAAACCGCCCAGCTGCATTTTCTTAGCAACATCAATCAGGAAGTTCTCTAAACAAATCGAGCGACCGTCGGCGGTTTTCTCTGTTCGCGCTTCCACTATCGGCCAACGAGCGGTGACGGTTTTCACCGGAACGTCGTGCCAAGGCGTTGCCATACCCCAGCTTTCGTAGGTGACCGTGTCAGGTACAATATAATCCGACAACGCGGTGGTTTCGTTAATGAACGCATCAACAGACACAATCAAACCGAGTTGTTTTGGATCTTTAAGCTTGTCTTCCAGCAGCGTTTTCAAACCGGGTACACCATACATTGGGTTCGCCATGTGGTTGATCCACGCTTTAACGCGGTATGGATACCCATCAATAGCCGCAGATAGGTGCTCTGTCAGCAGTGGCGCGGCAAACGGATACCAAGGGGCGCGAGTTGGGTAAGGTGATTCACCTGCCTTAACGCGACGTTTGTATTCGCTGGTTTTGTGGTAGGGGAATTTACTGCGCGACAAAAAGACGCCTTTCGGGCCGACTTTGCCAGCAAATTTGGTGAAGTCGTAACGAGGACCCGCAGCGGAAGTTGGGTAGCCACCCGCTTTGGCCATCGCGCCGCCTTTCATATTTATGTTACCAATCAACGCATTGAGCATCATGATGGTAAACGAGTTATAGAACCCATTGGTGTGCATGTTGCCACCGTGGGTATCGACCACCGCTTTTGTTCCGTGACTGGTAAAGCGCTTTGCTAGTTCAACAATTTGTTCGACGGGGATTTCACATTGTTGGCTGTAGAACGCAAGACTGTATTTGAACGCCTCTTCTTTGAGTCTTTGTAGAGACGATTTTACGCGCACTTCGCCCGATGCAAGCGAAACCGTTTTATCGACAAACAGTGCCGCTTCGTCAGCTTGGGTATGAACACCAAATTCGCCG
Organism: Vibrio sp. 2132-1; assembly: GCF_033344315.1. NCBI lineage: Bacteria > Pseudomonadati > Pseudomonadota > Gammaproteobacteria > Vibrionales > Vibrionaceae > Vibrio > Vibrio sp. 2132-1. The sequence continues at coordinate 265,917 of NZ_JAWPON010000003.1, forward strand.
CTTTGCTCATCCACGATGACGTACGGGTCAGAGTCAGACAACGCTTCGCCCTCGAATGGCAGATTCAAGTCCGACGCGCGTAAAAACGTGCCGTTTCTCGGGTGCTGATTATCGCTTATCACGAGATGCGTAGCATTACACCAGTGCGCGGTACCGGCTCGTTTCATCGCGTTTGCCCCCGGCTGCGCCAAGAAGGTTTTGTTGTAGCGTTGGTTTTCGATGATCCACTGGATCATGCCAAGCACGAGGGCAGAATCGGTGCCCGGTTTGATTGGTATCCAGCGGTTGTTGTCACCGGCGGCCAAGCTCGATGAACCCGCAGGCAAACTTGGCGTGATGATGGAGTATTCCAAGCCACCTTCTGTTCGCGCATTGGCGAGTTGGCGCGCCTGACGCTTAAAAGGGTTGCCAGCTTGCGCAGGCGACATACCGATGAAGATGATGTATTCCGCATTATCAAAGTCTGGCTTCAAATGTGCGTTCTTATCTAAGTCGTTCATGAATGCGCCGCTGCCAGCACGAAATGCGTAGCCGCAGTAAGAGCCATGATGCCCAAAGTTACGCGTACCGTAGCTATTGAAAGCAAAGCGTTTGAAGATGTCGTCTCGGCCTTCATTACCGGCGTTGGTCATTAACAATTGATTGGCCTTCGGGCCATATTCTGGGTTTTTAGGGGCAACGGGCGTTGTTAAAGCGCGAATGTCGCGTAAGCCATCAACATGGCCTTCACCAAATAAATCACCGCCCTCGACGACTTCTTCAATCAATTGCTCGTAGCTGATCGGAATCCATTTTCCTTCGCCGCGTTTGCCAACTCGTTTCAGTGGCTGAGTAATGCGGTATGGGCTGTTGCGAATTTCTAGCATCCCATTGCCACGTGCGCATGCTGTTGAACGACCGTCAAGGCCCGCTTCTCCTGTCAAACTTAAATAAGCATCTTTGACTGGCGTTTCGAACGGAATGTGTTGCTGATGAGAGAGTGGGTGATATGGGTTGCCAGTAATACGCAAAATCTCGTCGCTGCGGTTATCAATGCGTACACGCAATCCGCACAGTGACCAACAACCAAAACACATCGATGGCGCAACGCGCTGATTTGGATTAGGGATTAGGTTGCCTTTGCTGTTGACCGTGTACTCTGGTTCAAGCGAGTTACCGTGGTGAATATCACGCGTTTTTTCTCCCGCAGTGCCTTCGAGCGCACCTTCGACCATGTGTTTGGTGGTGGTGGCGTAACCCGCAGCGAATGCGCCAAGCCCACCCACTGCAATGCCTGATTTCAAAAACTGACGGCGTTTGTTATCCATGATGAAATCCCCTTTGATTAGCGTTCAGTTAAGGTGAGTGATGAGGCTTTTACTTCGATCTTTTGTTTTGGCTGAACCAGCTCCGAACTGAGCTGTGCCAGTGCAAGCCATAATCCGAGCATGCCGATAATGCCTATCCAGCCATTTCCATCCATAGTGAGTTGGTATGGATACAGCCCTGCATCGAACTTGGCGATGGTTTGCACTTCCATGATGGTAAACCAGCGAATCAGCCATGCACTTGCCAGTGCGGCAGCAGACACAAAACCGAGCCCTATGACGTGACGAAATCTGGCTGATGTGGACTTTTTGGTATCGCGCAAGAAGATGAAAGCGAGCAAAACACAACCTAAAACGACAAAAGTGAGCAGGGCAATGTTGTGCATCCATTGTTCGCTAGAATAGAGCGAAAATGCGGAATTGTTGGATGCCCAAATCGGTAGCAATATCAGCGTTAATACACCGCTGGTAACCACTGATTTTTTCAGTAAATTAGTATCGCCAGATGTCAGCGTCTTTGACTGACTAGGCAGCAGTAACCAAATCAGCAGAGAAAATCCGACCGCGCCCATAAATGCAGTGACAAACCAAAGAATTGGTGACGCGGGTTGGTGCCATAATGAACGTGATTTTACGATCGCAATTTCAGCTCCAGTATAAAGGGCGATGGTTAAGCCTGATAACACGGTGATTGCAGATATTGTGAGCATCACTTTGTGAGAAATAGCCCATTCACCAAGCGACAACTTAGATAACAGAGGTAGTACTTTTCCCGGTTGATTTCGCAGTGCGATAAGATCCTCGCGGAGATATAGCCATGCAGTCACTACCGCTAAACCTGAGAAAACAGGCAAGAAAAGCGACCCCAAAGACATCCATGACCACGGAGTGATGTGTACGTAAAAATGCCATGCGCGTCCCGGCTGGTGAAGGTCGCCAGTTAACGCTAATGGCCCCACGATGGCGCCGATGGCCAGCGTCAGAACAAGCGCAGCGCGCAGTCTGTGACTGGTGTGTTTTTCAAATAATAGGGCGATTAGGAATAAAACAGCAGCCGTATAAGCCGAACCGATGTAGAAGAAATACTGCACCGCCCACGGGAGCCAAGCCATCGCTTGAGGTTGGACTAACACTTCGGTGATGTTCATGCGCGATCTCCTTGTGGGTCGTAAATAGCAGGTTGTCCGTCGATGTGGCTGGTGAAGCGTTCATCCATGCCGATGTAAAACACGTGAGGCTTGGTGCCTTCATTGGGTTTTAGCACTTTGATATCGTCTTGGTGCTTCGCAATTAAGCGGCGGACTTCACTTGATGGATCATTCAAATCACCAATTACACGTGCTCCGCCAACACAGGTTTCCACGCAGGCAGGCAATAGACCTTTTTCTAGACGGTGAGCACAGAAGGTACATTTATCTGCGGTGAGGGTGTCTTCATTGATAAAGCGAGCATCGTAAGGGCAAGCTTGTACACAATACGCACACGCTACGCAGCGACTGTTATCCACCATGACAATGCCATCTTCGCGCTGAAAGGTTGCTTGAACCGGACACACTGCCACGCAAGGTGGGTTGTCGCAGTGGTTACAAAGGCGCGGTAGCATAAAGGCTTTTGCTTCTCGCGTGGCTGTAGAGCCATCATCTAACGTAACTTCGTATTGCTTTACGGTGGTTCGGAATTGACCGATTGGCGCTTGGTTCTCGATGCTGCAACCCACAGTGCACGCTTGGCATCCGACACATTTACGCAAATCTATCACCATGGCATAACGCTTGCCGACTTGTCCTTTTCGGTCAGCGGACTGGTTATTTCGAATAATGTTTCCCGCAGTTGCCGTGCCAATGCCTGCGACTGGAATTAACGCGGCTCCGGCTGTGACCGCGCTGAGAAAGCGACGTTTGGTGGAATCCATAACTCACCTGCTTTTTTGTTGTATTTGAATTGACTGATTCCATTGTGAGAAATGCACTGCGAGGCTTATATTGTGGATTTCCACATACCCAGATCAAACTTGATCTAAAACAAATGTGGTTTAGGGAAGGTAGCTGTTATTCTTGTCGCACTCTCTTGACGGAACGATTCGACTCATCATGAAAAAAGCACTGTGGCTTCAGCTTTGGATTCTTTGCTTAGTTGCCTTTGCATCTTTGGCTCAGGGCTCAGTTTCTGAACAAGCAGATCTGCAAGGAATGCAAGAGCAAAAAGCAGAGCAGCCACAGGTCAAGCAAAAAGTCGAAGTGGGCGTGTTAGCGATACGCGGCCATCTTTATGCTGAGCAGAGATGGCAACCGACCATTGATTGGCTCAATCAGCAAATTTCCGATGTGCATTTTGTTCTTCATCCCCTTAACTTGGATGAAATGGGCGAAGCGGTGAAGTTTCAGACCATGGATTTCATCTTAACCAACCCAGGTCAAGCAGTGCGGTTGGGCAGGCAATACGCGCTGTCGTGGATGGCAACGCTAACCAGCAGAGCACCACAAAACTCGAATTACGGAATTGGTTCGGCGCTTGTGGTTCGAGCCAATTCAAGTTATCAAACGGTGCAAGATGTCTCAGGACGTCCCGTTGCGGCGGTATCAGAAAAAGCCTTTGGTGGTTATCTAACGATGCGCTATCAAATAGTCAAAATGGGGCTTAATCCAAACGATTTCTTTTCCGATGTCCGCTATCTTGGTTTTCCTATTGATGCCAACCTGTATCAATTACGTGATGGCAATGTGGAAGCGGCCGTCGTCCCTGCTTGTTTATTGGAACAGATGTTAAGTGAAGGGCTTTTACAACCGGGTAATTACCGAGTTTTAAATCAACAGCCGAACGAGCGCTCGTTATGCGCTGTTTCCACACCGCTTTATCCTAACTGGTCATTTGCCAAAACAGAGCGCGGCTCAGCTCAGATTGCCAAACAGATTGCGCAAGTATTGTTAGCGATGCCACCTGAACACCCTGCGGTTATTGCGGCAGGCGCGTCAGGTTGGACGTCCCCCGTCAGCTTGCTGAGCATCGACAAACTTTATCAGGCGTTGGATCTCCATCCGTTGCAACAACCTTGGTGGAGTGAGGCTCTACGCTGGCTGCGTAGTCATCAAGAATGGGCATGGGCGCTGTTCATGTTTGTGATTGTGTTGAACGCGTACCACTTTTGGCTTGAGTATCGATTTAGCAAGAGTAAGCAAGCGTTGGAGCAGACATCGTTACGATTAAAAGAGAAAAGTGAACAGTTAGAACATTCACAAAGGGTCGCGATTGTCGGAGAAATCGGCACTAGTCTTGCTCATGAACTCAATCAGCCACTGGCAGCCATTCGCAACTATAGTGAAGGCGGTTTACTTCGCTTGGCCAAAAAGCGCCCTCATGAAGATATTGTCCCTGTACTTGAGAAAATACAGGGCCAAGTTGAAAGAGCCGATGCAATTATTCAGCGATTAAGAACGTTGATTCGTAAGCGCAGTGTCGACAAAACGTCGTGCGATCTTCAAGTACTCATTGATGACACGATTGAGTTACTCCATTTTCGGATGCAGAAGCAAAACATTTCTATTGTGGCCAGTACAGAAGGGAACATTCGTCCGTTACTTGTCGATGCAGTTGGCGTACAACAGGTTTTAGTTAATGTGATCAGCAACGCGATTGATGCGTGTACTTTGTTCCAAGAGAAATATCACTCATCAGGTTATCAAGGTAAAATTGCCCTGCATTGCGATTACCAAGTCAATCAACTTTCCATTCGAGTGTTAGACAATGGTACAGGGTTGCAGCAAGAGAATCCGACTCAAGCATTTGTGAGTAGCAAAGAAGAAGGGCTTGGGCTAGGGTTAGCCATTTGTCGCGATGTGATGGAAATGCATGGTGGCGAGTTTGTCATCAGCTCGACAGCACCACATGGTTGTTTGGTTGAGCTTGTGTTTCCATATCAAAACTAATCTGAACTAGGCATAGGAGCATTCAATGAGCAGCGGTGAAAAGCAGCTACCTGTTTTTGTAGTCGATGATGATGAATCGGTGCGTGACTCGCTCGCTTTTATGCTGGAAGAGCATGATTTCAACGTGACGACTTTTGCTGATGGGCAATCTTTTCTCGATAAAGTGGACATTCATCAAGCCGGATGCGTGATCCTTGATAGCCGAATGCCCAACCTTCGTGGTCAGCAAGTGCACCAAGTTTTAAATAAAGCCAACAGCCCGTTGGCCGTTATTTATCTGACAGGGCATGGTGATGTTCCGATGGCGGTCGATGCATTGCAAGCTGGGGCGGTCAATTTCTTCCAAAAGCCAGTCAAAGGCGATGAACTGGCACGAGCCATTTTACAGGGACAGGCGCAGTCTGCCACAAACCTCGATATGGCAGCAGCAAAATCGGCTTATGAATCGCTCACACCTAGAGAAAAAGACATTTTGCGTTTGATCATTGAAGGAAAACGCAACATTCGTATTGCTGACGAACTTTGCATAGCAATGCGAACGGTTGAAGTACACCGAGCCAATCTATTGAAGAAGTTCTCGGCAAAAACCGTCGCAGAGTTGGCATATATTTATGGCAGGCTAGATTAAAGCTTAGCGAGTGAAGCCTCTTAAGGTTATTTAGAGGATACAACTTGAGCTTTATGACGACTCGCGTATTATCTTCTTCGTTCTTACTTTATCTGAATTCTTATGAGTTTGTTGACTAAACGACATCACACGCCACATAAGCGGGCAAAATGGCTACTGGCGATTATTGGCTGGGTGGTCGTTGTGTGTCTGATGCAAAATTCAGGCTTTGCATCGTCATGCTCTATGAAATATGAGACGGAATCGCCTGCGGTTTCACTTGCTGATGAGCGTTCGAGCGTCAAGTCGATTGATACTAAAGAAACTAGCAAGTGCGAATTGTCTGAAAAGTTAATTCAGTTTTCTCAACATCAACTCGATGTATTTATTGTTGTTCTGTTTGTCGGTCTTTTTGCTTCGGCAATTTGGTTGTGCAGTGCCTATATTGGTGCGCAACATTGGACGGAACCGATAGGCCGTAAGTATCGAGTCCATCTGACTTTCTGTGTGTTCCGAGAATAAAAGCGTGCTTTCTGACCACTAGCGTCAGTTATTTAGCACCTTTGTCTTTATAACTAGGAATCACTATGAATCAAATTACTAAACTGACTCAGTTTGCGTCCATGTTTTTTATGACGCTTGCTTTGAGTTTGCTCTCTCTGAGTATTTCAGCTCAAACTACTGATACAGGTTGGCTAACCAACCCACAACATCCTCCAGTGCAAACGCGCTTTGTGCTCACTGGTCAACAAGATCCGCAAGCCAAAACAATCACTGGTTATCTGGACGTCAAGTTGGCTGGGGACTGGAAAACTTACTGGCGTTCACCTGGTGAGGGCGGCGTAGCACCATCTATTGATTGGCAAAATTCACAAAATTTATCCAAAGTGGATTGGCAATGGCCGCATCCACAAAAATTCGAATTATTAGGTATCGAGACTCTTGGGTATAAAGGCGACACTTTGTTCCCCATGACGCTGCACGTCGAAGACATGTCCAAACCTGTCACGATTGATGCGGTACTGACACTTTCTTCTTGTACGACGATTTGTGTGCTGACCGACTATCAAATTCAATTGACGTTCTTGCCTTCTGATCTAAAAGTCGATGAAGACGTGATGTTCAGTTACGCTCAAGCAGTGAGTAACGTGCCGCAGCCATCGCCGTTTATTGATGTTACTCAGGCGAGTTGGGATGCGAACCAATCGAAACTACAAATCAAGCTAAAGAACAGTCAGGGTTGGCAACAACCACAAGTGCTGGTGGATGGTGTCGATGAAGCAACGCGAGACTATAGCTTCAAGTTTGAAGGAATGCTTCAAGAAGGAAACATCGTCACCGCGAGCTATATCGTTGATACTTGGCTAGGCGATGTGGAGTTAGATGGTCAGTCGCTGTTTGTGACCATCAAAGACACCAATTTACTAGCAGAAGAAACCACTCAAGCAACTGCTGAGGCAATAGTTGAACCGTTGCCGAGCACGTCTCTAACGAGTGTTTTTCTATTCGCGTTGCTCGGCGGTTTAATTCTTAACATCATGCCTTGCGTTCTTCCGGTTTTGGGGATGAAGCTAAGTAGTATTGTTGCCGCTCAAGGTATCGAGCGTCGTCAAATTCGCGCTCAGTTTGTTGCGTCTTCACTTGGCATCTTAACGTCGTTTTGGATTCTCGCTGGTTTTATTTTGGTGCTCAAGCTAACAGGTAATGCCATTGGTTGGGGCGTGCAATTTCAAAGCCCTTGGTTCTTAGGTTTGATGGTGTTGGTCACCACTTTGTTTGGGGCCAATATGCTGGGGCTGTTTGAAGTCCGTCTATCATCGGGTACCAATACATGGCTAGCCTCGAAAGGTGATAACTCCCTAGTTGGTCACTATGTTCAAGGTATGTTTGCCACATTGCTTGCGACGCCTTGCTCCGCGCCTTTTCTAGGAACGGCCGTGGCGTTTGCTTTGGGTGCCGATGTGGTTACGCTGTTTGCTATTTTCACCGCCTTAGCGTTGGGGATGGCGTTGCCTTGGATTATGGTGGCAATTTTCCCAAGTATTGCGCTTAAATTGCCGAAGCCGGGTCAGTGGATGAACGTGGTCAAAAACGTATTTGGTGTGATGATGTTGGCCACCAGCGTTTGGCTACTGTCTTTGATGGCCAATCACCTCCCAGTGTTTTGGGTCATTTTCGCCGGTTTAGTCGCGTTTATTGTTCTGATGATTCGCGTTAAACGCGTTCATGGCGATAAAGCACTCGTGCTATCCGGCTCTGCATCGCTTATCTTAATTGCTGGCGGGCTGCTACTTGGTAGTATCACTGCCGACCAATGGGCGACACCGCTTCCTGAGGACTTAGCGTGGCAGAAGCTTTCTAACTCGGCGATTGAAGATCACGTCAATAATGGGCGAGTGGTGTTTGTGGATGTCACTGCGAATTGGTGTGTCACGTGTAAAGCGAACAAGATCGGTGTGATCTGGCAAGATCCTGTCTACTCATTGCTGCAAAGCCCTAATGTAGCGACGTTAAAAGGGGATTGGACACATCCGGACGGCTCGGTAACTGACTTTTTACGAGCTCATGGGCGTTACGGTGTGCCGTTTAACATCGTCTATGGCCCGGCAGCGCCACAAGGTATCCCGTTACCTGTGATTCTGACTGATGATGTTGTTTTAAGTGCGGTGAAGCAAGCGAGTGGGGGAGCTATTCAATGAGTTCGACAAAGCAGCGTAGAACATTCCGATATTGGCTCATTCAAATCGTACAGATGGTGCTCATTGTCACCGCGATTTCTATCGCGATGGATTGGTATCGCACTAAAGATATTCCTAAACAGGAGTCACCACCATTGAGCTCCGTATTGAGCGATGGTGAATACTTCGATGCAATCGCGCAAAGTTATGAACAACCTGTCGTTGTTTATTTTTGGGCGACTTGGTGTCCCGCTTGTAAATTTGTAAGCCCAAGCGTGAGTTGGCTGAGTGATGACTACACCGTAGTTGGCGTTTCTGGATCGTCGGGACCGAATGAGCGTGTGGCGCAGTTTATGAGGGCAAAAGAATATCGTTTCGAAAACATAAACGATCCTTCAAGCGATATTATGCGCGAATGGAAAATTAGCGTGACCCCAACCATTTATGTTTTAAGAAATGGTGAAATTTCCTCCGTCACAACTGGCGTTACTACTCCGATAGGAATATTAGCGAGAATTTGGTTAGCTCGATAACGCAATAACAATCCGATATTCAAAATATTGAGTATCGGATTTTTTCTTTTTATTTTCTCGCTCTAACGGGAATAATAATGTGTGCGTATGGCATACCATTCCACATCTCGTATGGGCCATCATAACTTGAACCGGTTGGTCGAGAATCGAGCAACACTTGGTCTAGGGTAATAATCATCATGTGTGGTTCTTCCACAATCCATTGGTTATCGTCCGTTATTCCTTCTGAAAATGGGTCGGTGTTATTGGCGCCGCCATCACCCGCTAACATGCCAAAAAGTACAATTAACTGAAATGAAATTAGTTAAATAGTCAGATTAATAAATCAAAGCTCAATTTAATAAAAAATTAAAGTTTAATAAATTTAATTATAGATTGACCTTAAAAAGGAATTTTATTTAAATTTAAAATAGTAATTGATAGTTTCACTATGTTAATTTAAGTGTTCTCTTATAAACATTTTTCGTCTATTAATACGCATGGTTTAAAACATCTGGCTGTCCTGTTTTGAAGCGTGACCAAAAGATGCTAAATAGATGTTTTTAGTGATATGAGCTGAGTTTATTTGTAATCTATATTTTCAACACCTAATTTCCCTCGTATGGCTAATCGTATAAAACAACATTTTATCTTTATTGTTGTCACGCTAAAGCGTACTTTCTTAATTATATGATTAGTTATAAAGGTAACGAGAATGGGATTAAAAATCCGGGGCTCTGTTGGTATAAATGGCACTAATTCGAAAAATGATGTTAAAGCAGTTCAACAATTTTTAAATGATAACCAAAAGAGAATAGGTTTTACCCGACTGTTGGTTGTTGATGGCTCGTTAGGGCGGAGTCCTCATTTGTCGAAAACAGTAGAGGCAATAAAAGTGTGTCAGCGTAAGCTACTTTATATGGTAAAGCCAGATGGTCGGATCGATGTAAATGGTAGAACTCATCGTAAGCTCAATGGATTACCATCCTATAGCTCAGTGAAAAATGATCCTCATGATGCTCAAAAACTAGTAACCAAAGTACCTTGGATGAAAACAGCGTTGGGAGAAATTGGACAAAAAGAAGTTTCAGGCACTAAGGCCAATCCAAGGATTTTAGAGTATTTTACAGCATCTAAGTTCTGGGGCACTGATGACTCTGGAGGTCAAAATGCTTGGTGTGGTTCGTTTGCCGCTTGGGTTTTTAAACAACACGGAATCACTCCAGTAAAAGAAGCTTATCGAGCAAAGGAGTGGAAGGGTTTTGGTAAAAACATCTCAGAACCTATACATGGAGCTCTAGGGATTAAATCGAGAAAAGGTGGTGGGCATGTTGCTTTTGTCGTGGGAATGAGCCCTGATGGTAGGCATTTGTACATGTTAGGAGGAAACCAAAGCAACCAAGTCAATATAGCAAAGTACTCTATTGATGTCTGGGACAAGTTCGTAGTACCGAGTAACTACGATGAAACAAAAGGTACTTTACCTGTATATACAAAAGGCTCTGTCTTAGCAGGAACGGAAAGTTAAATATGAAGAAATTTATAAGTTTGCTAGGCTGTGTGAGCTTATCAGCTTGTGCTTCACAGGGAGTGTACTCTCAGAATGAGGTACTCAAAGATGCGATATTTCAAACGCCCTATTCTGCAGTGGTGAAAATTACAGGTTTTGAAAAGTTTGCTGAACACGAGGAAGATGTTCTCTTTAAAGTTCAAGCAGAAGTGATTCAGAAACTTCGTGGAGACGTTGGGTCTGAGATTACTTTCAGTATGTATGGCGAGCTAGGAGATGAGCCCAATATACACAATGATCCTGTCATTCTCACACTATGTCGTGATAAAGATACATATTATTGGCCTGGAACGGGGGCTGAGTTTGGGGCTAATCAAGAGAACATATTAAACGCTCAAGAAACAGCTGCTCACTTGGATACAGATCAGCGCCATTTTGCACATTGTTCAGAATGAAAAGGGTGGCGGTTGAAACGAGCGGTTACAGAGCTTGTTAGTCGCCATCGTAGACAACGTCTTTGCTGAATGATTCTTTAGTTTTTGATTGTCAGAGCCGACTGACAAAACCATACCAACTGTGACAACCAAACCGCTATTAAAGCAGGATATTATTCCTTCAACTTTGTGTTTTAGGAGTAGTCATTAGACTACCCAATAATTGTTGGAATAAATAATGACGAAACGTTGGTTTGTCTCCGCTGTGAGCTTCGCGCTGCTCGGCGGTGGTACGTATTTCTATCTCCAATCTGCTGCTCAACCAGAATTGCTGCCTACATTGATTGTGGAAAAAGGCACGATTGAAAAACAAGCGGTGGCTGTTGGTAAAATTGTCCCTGCACACTCCGTGTCTATCAAGTCACAAATCGACGGTATCGTCGGTGAAATTTACGCGAAAGTTGGTGAAAAGGTGAAGCAAGGCCAACCGCTGATCAAAGTGCGTCCAAACCCAACCCCCCAAGCATTAACGGATGCATCGGCAGAACTCATGCGTAGCGAAGCCGATCTGGAATCCGCCAAACAAAAAATGTCCAACTTAGAAAGCTTGGTCAAGCAGGATATTATTCCAAGTAACTACGACGAATACGTAAGTGCGCGCTCGGCAGTCAAATCTGCGCAAGCGGACGTATTGCAAAAGCGCCAGAATCTCGAACTCATCCGCAGTGGTGAGGCGTCGATCGGCGATGCGCGTTTAACGTCGACGATCTACGCGCCAATTGATGGCACGGTACTCAACCAGAAAGTTGAGGTCGGAGAGCCGATCATTTCGACTCAATCAAGCCAAGCCGCGACTGAAATGATGTCATTGGCCGACATGAACAGTCTGATTTTTAAAGGTAGCGTCAGTGAGCATGATGCTGCGCAGTTGTCTCCGGGAATGCCCGTTATGTTGACGGTTGCGCCTTATCCTGATGTGGCGATTTCTGGTGTGCTAACCAAAGTGGCGATTCAATCTGAGAACCTCAACTCACCAGAGGGCAATACCTCGGCAAAAAGTTTTGATAACGGTTTTGAGGTTGAGGTGGGAGAACTCAAGATCCCACAAGATGTGTTGCTTCGTTCTGGTTTTTCATCGACGGCTCAAATCATTCTGAAGACTTCTGAAAACGTGCTCACGCTACCGGAGCGCGCTCTGCAATTTGATGGTGACGCACCGAATGTTCTGATCCCCGATAGCTCAGAACAAGGGTTTCATAAACAACCTGTGAAACTCGGTCTGTCAGATGGCATCAATGTCGAAGTGCTTGACGGCGTGGAGCTTGATGAAGAGGTTATCGACAACAGTATGATGGGAGCGGTGCATGGTTAAGCTGCAACGATCAACAATCGCCTTTGCATTGTTGGCTGCCACGCTCAGTTTGCCGACCTACGCAATTTCTATTGAACAAGCTTGGCAACAAGCAAAGCAGAACGATCCAAATTACGAAAAAGCGAAAATCGGCGTCCAGCTTGGCGAGGTTGGCGTACAGAGTAGCCGCAGTGCGTTATTACCGGGTTTAAGTGCTAGTGCGTCAGCGGATTGGAATGAGTCCTCAAGCCATTCCAACAGTTACGGTGCTACCTTATCTCAAACTATTTGGGATAGCAGTTTGTGGTCGGAACTGGATCAAGCGAATGCCAATTATCTCAAAGCACAGTTAGAGCTATCTCAATCGCATAACGAGCTTGCGCAGAAGTTGCTCACCGCTTACCTAGATGTGGCAAGCGCACAGGGCGACCTCAAATTGGCGCAGTCCAAGCTGGAGGAGGGGAAGGAACTTCTCAACATCATTGAGAAACGCTATCGAGCAGGCAAAGTGAAGTCGGTTGATGTTGAAGAGATGCGAGCGAATCAAGTCTCTGAGCAAGCAAGTATCCTCAATGCAAAAGCCGATCTCGAAGTGAAAAAAGCAGAGCTTGCGGCGTTAATCAATCAAATGCCGGAGAGTGTCGACCAAATTCGAACGGATTCTTTGATTCAGCCGCCGATGCTGGTGGACTCTCAGGAGCAATGGCTAAAACTGGCGAAAGACAGCAGTCCAGAGCTGTTGGTGGCGGCGCAGATGGTGAAAGCGAGCGAGTTCGCGAAAGATTCAGCTAAAGGTGGATACTACCCGACCGTCAAAGGCAGTGTGGGCTACAGCGATGGTGACAATCGTTCAAACGGCGAGTTTAACGCTGGGATTAGTTTGAGTTTGCCGATTGACCTCAATGGTGCAGTGCGAGCGAAAGTGGACGAAGCATCGTTGAACATTTTAAGCGCCAAGCAAGATATGCGTAGAGTGGAAATTGATATTCAGAAACGAGTTATTCAGCAGTTTACTCAGGTCGATATCAACTGGAATCAAGTTTTGATAGCGAACGAGCTGGTTGAGTCGCGCGCCAGAGTGTTGCAAAGCAAAGAGAAACTTTACGACGCTGGTCTGCTTGAAGTGTCGGAAGTTATCAGTGCACACAACAGCTTGTTTGAGGCGAAAAACAGTCTGCAAACCAACTTGTACAGCTACTGGCGTAAGAGAATCGGCTTACTGGAAACCGCAGGGAAACTCGATGACGATACCATGGCGTTGATCTCTCGAGCTTTTCATTCATGAGCAGTCTATTGCAACAAACTTGGCAAACGTTGATGGCGCACCGCATGAAGAGCGTGCTGGCCATTATCGCGATTGCTTGGGGCGTGATCTCTGTGGTGGTGTTAATCGCACTTGGCGAAGGCTTTTATCGCCATCAGACCCAGTCGTTTTCCTTTATGATCAACAATGTGCAAGTGGTGTTTCCGTCGAGTACCAGTAAACCGTGGCAAGGGTTACCTTCAAGACGACAAATTGATATTCCACAAGAAAAAGTCGACATGATCAAACAGTCGGGCTTCGTGCAACAGGCGTCGAGCGTTTACGCCAAATGGGATGCGAATATCACCAATCTCAAAGGACAGAACTTATCGAGTACGGTCAGCGGTATTGATACGTCTTACTTTCCTTTAATGCAACGCAAGCTGCAATCCGGTTCGAGAAACCTGTCACCAAGTGATATGGAAAACCACACTCGCGTGGCAGTGTTAGGCGATCAAATTGCGCAAATGGGCGGAATCCAAATCGGGGATAGGCTCAAAGTCAACGGCATTCCGTTTTTGGTGATTGGGATAACCGTTGGTGAGGACACTGGCATTTCATTCGGCGATAGCCGCACGGTTTTCATTCCTCAAACAACGTACCGCGATTTGTGGGATGCGAAACCTTGGATGGTATTGATGAAGCCGAGAGAAGGGATGGATGCATCGTCATTTCGACAAAATATCGTGAACTTTTTCGCCAAGCAGCTTCATTTTGACCCAAGTGATAAAGATGCGGTCGAATTACCCGATTTTAGTGAAGGTGCGGCGGTCATCAGTGGAATTTTGCGTGGCATTCAGATTTTTCTCGGAGCGAGTGGCGCGATGACCATGGCGGTCGGTGCGCTTGGCGTTGCCAACATCATGTTTTTATCTGTCACGGAGCGCACGCGTGAAATCGGTGTGCGTTTGGCGATCGGGGCGACTCAAAAATCCATACTCAGTCAGTTTATTCTTGAGGGGCTTATTTTGGTAGCCGTGGGCACGGCATTAGGTCTGATGTTTTCGTATGCCGTGGTATCTGTCTTAAGCAGCATGGCATTACCGGAATGGATTGGTTTGCCTGTGATCACGCCAGATTCCATTGCTTGGTCTTTACTTGTGACGCTTATCTTGGCATTGATGGCATCGTATTTCCCAGCAAGGCGAGCATCGCGTCTCACGCCAGTCATTGCTTTGAGTGCGAGGGCCTAGTCATGTTGTTACCGATGAGACAAATTTTCCAAGAAATGGCTGCAGAAAAGCTGAGATTGGGTTTGACCATTCTGGCTGTAGCGTGGGCGACCCTCTGTATCGCTGCTATGTTGGCGGTAGGTGAGGGTATTCGTCAGGGCGTATTGAAAACCGCACAAAATGGTAACGGCAACTTGATTTATTTGACCGGAGGGATGGCCACCGTCGACCACGGTGCTTTTCACCAAGGTAAATTTCTGACATTAAAAATGGACGATTCAGAGGTCGTTCGAGCGTTACCCGATGTAAAAAGTGTTGCGCCAACTGCGAAGTGGAAAGAGCGCATCACCGTTGGTGATAGAAACTCATGGCAAGAGCCGTTAGCGGTCACGAGCGAGTTTCAATCCATGACCAATTTGGTGCCGATGGCGGGGGGGCGATGGTTAAATCCACTCGATCAAAAAGAGACGCGCAAAGTCGTTGTACTGGGTTATGAACTGGCAGCCGACTTATTCAACCCGAATGAGGACTTTAGTTGGTTTGCGACAGTCACATTGCAAGTCAACCCTGTGGGGAAAAAGGTAAAAATCGGCAATGAGGAGTTCACCGTTGTGGGCGTATTGGAGAAAAACAGCGCTCAAATAGAGCTGGGGGATCTTATCAACTATTCCAGCTTTGTGCCGTTAGCGACGTGGAAGCGATTTCATGTCAACGGTGAAATTGGTGGCATCAATGTGCAGCCACAAGCGAATGTAGACCGAGAAGCCTTAGCAAAGACGATAAGGCAAGTGATTGCCCGTAAGCACGGGGCAAGTGTCAGCGATGAGCAGATCGTCCAAGTCGATGATATGTTCCTTAAGCAAAAGAGTATGCAGCAGTTCCTGATAGGTTTGCAGAGTTTTCTTGGCATTATCGGCTTCGTGACGTTAGCTGTTGCTGGCGTTGGCATCGCCAATGTGATGTATGCCACCGTAAAGCGATCTACGCGTGATATCGGCGTGCGTATGGCAGTCGGTGCAACCCCAACGGCCATTCGCATGCACTATTTAGTGCAGTCTTTATTGACAATGTTGATGGGGGGCGCGCTTGGGTTAGCCGTGACGTACGCGCTGGTGTCTGCCATCAGCTCCATTCCTTTAGAGGGCAATGCCTTTTATGAACAATTGGGTAAACCTGTCCCTGAGTTGTCGTGGGTCGTTGTCGCGATTGTCATCCTCACCTTAATGATCATTGGTGTGGCCTCGGCATGGTTACCTGCAAACCGAGCCGCAAAAGTCAGCCCGTTGGAGGCGCTACAAAGTGAATAACAACAATAACTCTGGAGAGAACATGTCGAAGCCGCTTGTTGAGCTGACCAACATCTGCAAATATTACTCAAGCGGGGAGGCGGAAGTTCGCGCGCTAGACGGCGTTGACTTAACCATTAATCAAGGCGAGTTTCTTTCGATTCTTGGCCCGTCCGGTTCAGGCAAATCAACGTTGATGAACATGCTCGGTTGTTTAGATAAGCCCACCGATGGCGAGTACCAACTTGGCGGCCAAAACGTCGCAAGTTTAAGTGCGAATGACCTAGCTGGCATTCGTAACCAAAAGATCGGGTTTGTCTTCCAAAGCTTTAACTTATTGGAATACGCGACGGCGCTCGATAACGTGGCGCTGCCGTTGGTTTACTCTGGCATCAAAGGCAAAGAACGTCGCCAGCGCGCCGCCAAATTGCTAGAGCAAGTCGGGCTAGGGGATCGTTTAGACCATAAACCAACCCAGCTTTCTGGTGGTCAAAAGCAGAGAGTTGCGATTGCAAGAGCCTTGGTCAACGACCCTCAAATCATCCTAGCTGACGAGCCAACCGGCGCGCTCGATTCAAAATCTGGTGCTGAGATCGAAGCTCTGTTCAACCAACTCCACGCCGAAGGCAGAACATTGATCATCGTGACGCACGATAACGCCCTCGCAGAACGCACCAAACGCATCATCACGATCAAAGATGGCAAGGTGATTTCGGATAGAGCGCCGGTAAGTAGGGAGAGATGAGCTTTTCTTAATTGAGAACTGAGTTTTAAGGGAAATAGCGATA
Organism: Vibrio sp. 2132-1; assembly: GCF_033344315.1. NCBI lineage: Bacteria > Pseudomonadati > Pseudomonadota > Gammaproteobacteria > Vibrionales > Vibrionaceae > Vibrio > Vibrio sp. 2132-1. The sequence continues at coordinate 282,788 of NZ_JAWPON010000003.1, forward strand.
CAGAGGCTATCTCCCTTTACTTTTATTCGCGATGTTCGCTTTGTCTCTCTTTTATCAAGTCATGCTTTTGTTCTTTAAGTAGAGTGATTGCGAGCTTAGTGTCCTCAATCAATTTACTGTTATCGTTGAGATCTTTGCTCTTCAAAGGCAAAACTAGATAATGAATGCTGCCATCTGCATTCTGTACTCCGGTAGCGATGATGACATCACCTTCAGACGCCGTACCAAAATACTCTGATACGACTTTGGTTTCGCTGACACCGTAGCTATCCAAATAGGATGACTCCGTATTGTCAAACAAGATAGGACCCCCTTGCTTAGCTAATGTTCGCAATTGTTTTTGCTTTTTCTCGTCGAATGGATAGTCGGTCGTACTGATGTAACTTACCTGTTCAGCTTCAATAAAATCGTACAGTTCATTGCTCAGTTCATTTAATGGGGCAGATATCCAAGGTGTAGCTGGAATGACGTCGGAAGTATCATCATTGCGACTTAGTGGTGTTGGAGCGGTAACAACCTCTTGAGCAGCATCGCTCTCAGGAGGCGTTACACTTATTGTCGCAGCGTCTTCTGTCTTGATTTGCTCATCAAGGCTTGCAACAGGTTCGGTCTGGGCATTCTTGTTATTTGAATTAATTAGAAATATGGCGAGTACTGCACCAAGTGCTAGCGCCGATCCAGTCAAGAGTTTTTTGTTACTTGTCATGTGTCATGTCTTACCGTTTATTTCATTAGTAAATATAGCGGCCACTTATTTATTCCGTGGCCGCAGGCTAATAAGTTAGTGGTAGAGATCGTCATTCCAAGAGATAGTTACGGCTCGGCTAGTCTCTGTCCATTGACTGCTATCACGATTTTTCTTCCAGGTATTTTCTGGAGTGGTATACCAGCTACACCAGTCGCGACCAAAGTAGTAATTGGTTTTTCGCCAACCAGCAACCAGCTTGACCTCTGATGTATCTAGGCCATCTTGAATGTCATTTTTTCTATATACGACGCCGACTTGTGGTTTAAAGTCTGAACGCATAACGACAGGTAACTCATTGTAATCAATCAAATTACCCATGTCACAACTGGTCCAACGATACAATAACCAGTCTTTAGCTGGCGTATTATGGCGGATGGTCTTGTTTTCAATTAACCAATTAATGCTTTCGTTAGCTTGGTTAAAATCGGCAACCGTTTGAAACTCTGGCTGGTCGTACGTTACACGGTTGCTCCAGGAGATTCCCCCACTAATATTTGGAGAAGTAGAAGCACTGAATCCAAGGTTAAAATCTAGCGACTCACTGACAGATGCCGTTGCAATGGTGTTTTCTGGAGCATGGCTCATGTGGCGTAAAGGGGCGCCATTTAAATAGCTCAGTGCCAGCTTAAAAGCCGTTGGAACGGTGTAACGGTAATCTCCCCCAGTAGCAAAACCATAGATTTGTTCTTTGTTTGGAACATTAGTCATGTCGAAGCCAGAACCGCCATTTAGGATCAACTTGGCTTCTTTAGCGCCATTTGGTAGCAAAGATTGGTTCCAGACATTTTCTAAAGAATAAATTAAGCGGATTTTTTTCGAGCGAGCATCACCATCATCAAGCTGAAGCAACGTCGAAGTGTAAGATTTCAATGTATCTTCAGCATGTGCTGGTGCTAAAGAACCAAGTAAAGCGAGTGCGATAATACTCGCAGAAAGATGCTGTTTTTCCATTATTTTTTCCTATTAGTCAGCCCATAAAGACTTTTGTTTTAAACCATCTTGATGGGCACTTTATAATTATGGACAGGTTATAAATTCAAGCTCAATAAATGAGCGGTGAAATAGTGCATCTTGTTTTTTATTAAAAAAAGAAAAAGGATAGATTCGTGGGATTAATGTCTCATAGTTTTTAAATTCACCACTCAACTATAATAAATAAGAATTTGGTTATTAAGTCTTGTCTTTTTAAGTTATTGCTTAATTTTAATTTTCTAATGTTGTGTTGAGGTTTTCTATTGATAAAAGTGAATTTTATAAATGTTAGCCATGTTATTTTTAGGGTTTTTGTTATACCAAATTAAGTAAAGTATCGTTATGTGGTTATCTCGGGTTTATGGATTTAATTCAAATTAAAACAGTGGTTTATGTTTTTTGTTATTATTTTTTTAGAGCTTAATGTAATAGTTGAGTGATAAAGTCCGTCAATGAAGTTGCCATGTTCGTGTATGAAGTTATATGTGCTTTTACAGCAGGAAATTAAACTTTACGTTTAAGATGGTAAAGATAGAAAAAGAAATAAATAAGATTATTAAATAATCATGTTTCGAGAATATAAAATGTAACGTACTTCTAATTAAACGAATGCTTGAATAAACGATGGAGTGTGAAAAGTGCTATTTAAGTTACGCTGTCCTATATTCCAGTTGGCGTATTGTTTATACAATGCGTTTTCTCGGCTTAAAACTGGTTTACGTACTGCTAATCTCTTATCCGTTTCTTAATTACACATATTGGCAATATGCTCGCCAAGTTACGTGTATTGGTGTCAATGAAAAACAGTATCTACGATAGCTCTCTCAGGGTTGGAACTCCCACTATGAATTTCCTTCATGTTCAATGTGAAACAATACCAATATTACTCAACTCGTGAAGCAAGTATAAAAAAGGACTGCTCTGGTGTTAGGCACTGCGACGGTCATTTTTTGTACGAACCGTTCGTCGTAAGTGCTGTGCAACCTAACGATTGGGAAAACCAAAAAACAAAAAATGTCCCCATGCACAGAGTTAGGAAAAGTCTGCTTTATCTAAGGAAATAGGATACCAACTCACGATGAATAACGATTTCACATTTGCTATCAAAAGCATTCGCTTTGATGAGAATTACCAACCATCAGACAACACGCGAATCACTACCAACTTTGCTAATCTGGCTCGCGGAAACTACCGCCGAGAGAATCTGCGCAATGCGCTCCGAATGATCGACAATCGTTTTAATGCGTTGGCATATTGGGATAACGCGCAAGGTGACCGCTACTCCGTTGAACTTGAAATCATCTCCGTTGATATGGATATCCAAGGTAGTGGAGAAGCCTTCCCATCGATTGAAGTGCTCAAAACCAACATTGTTGACCACAACACTAACGAGCGCATTGAAGGCATTGTGGGCAACAACTTCTCTTCATACGTGCGTGATTACGACTTTAGCGTTTTGCTGTTGGACCACAACAAAAACCAGCCACAGTTCAGCATCCCAGCGAACTTCGGTGATTTGCATGGCAAACTGTTCAAAGCTTTCGTTAATTCTGAGTCTTACAAACAGCATTTCAAAAAGCTGCCGGTGATTTGTCTGAGTGTATCGGACAACAAGGTATACCGACGCACCGAAAACCAACATCCTGTTTTGGGCTTTGAATATCAGCCGAACGAATCTTCGTTGACGGAGCAGTACTTCAAGAAGATGGGCTTACAGGTGCGCTACTTTATGCCGCCAAACAGCGTTGCACCGTTGGCATTTTACTTCTTCGGTGACTTGTTGAACGATTATTCAAACCTAGAGCTTATCAGCACGATTAGCACGATGGAGACATTCCAGAAGATTTACCGACCTGAGATTTACAATGCCAACGCGGTTGCCGGTAATTGCTACCAGCCAAACCTAAAAAACCTAGACCACTCGCTAACTCAAATCGTTTACGACCGAGAAGAGCGCAGCCAACTGGCGATTGAACAAGGAAAATTTGCCGAGGAGCATTTCATCAAACCTTATCAATCTGTGCTTGAACAATGGTCTGCAAACTACGCGTAATCGACAACGAGAATCTAGAAAGGAATGACGATGAAAACACTATTACCGACTTCAACGGCTGGCAGTTTACCGAAACCTTCTTGGCTGGCCGAACCAGAAAAACTTTGGTCACCGTGGAAACTGCAAGGTGAAGAACTGATTGATGGCAAACGTGATGCGCTACGCGTCGCTTTGCAAGAGCAAGAATTGGCAGGCGTTGATATCGTCAGTGATGGAGAGCAAACTCGGCAACATTTTGTGACGACCTTTATTGAGCATTTAAGCGGCGTAGATTTTGAAAACCGTAAAACGGTGACCATTCGCAACCGTTATGAAGCAAGTGTTCCGACGGTGGTTGGCCCAGTAAGCCGCACAAAGCCCGTGTTTGTTGAAGATGCCAAGTTCTTGCGTCAGCAAACTAAGCAACCTATCAAGTGGGCGCTGCCAGGCCCTATGACGATGATCGACACACTTTATGATGATCATTACGGTAGCCGTGAAAAGCTGGCTTGGGAATTTGCAAAGATCCTCAACCAAGAAGCGAAAGAGCTTGAAGCGGCGGGTGTCGACATTATTCAATTCGATGAACCTGCGTTCAATGTGTTTTTCGATGATGTGAACGAATGGGGCATTGCGTGTTTAGAGCGTGCGATTGAAGGGCTGAAATGTGAAACTGCAGTGCACATCTGCTATGGCTACGGCATCAAAGCGAACACGGATTGGAAGCAAACGCTAGGCACTGAATGGCGACAATACGAAGAAGTATTCCCTAAATTGCAGCAGTCAAATATCGATATTATCTCGCTTGAGTGTCATAACTCACGAGTGCCTATTGAGTTACTTGAGTTGATTCGCGGTAAGAAAGTGATGGTTGGTGCGATTGACGTTGCAACCAACGAAATTGAAACGCCAGAAGAAGTGGCGAATACACTGCGAGAGGCATTGAAATACGTTGATGCCGACAAGCTTTACCCATGTACCAACTGTGGTATGGCGCCTTTGTCTCTTGAAGTATCGACCGCTAAGCTCAATGCGTTAAGTGCGGGTGCGGAGATCATTCGTAAAGAGTTGGTGGGTTGATGTTAATACTTAGGCTCCGCACCATGAACTAAAATTAGGGTCATTCTAGCGAGTTTAAATGAGACTAGGAGTCGGTTTACTGCTCGCTAGGAAATAGCGATAACTTCCGCACTTCAAAGCACTCGGTGGGTAGATCCTGAATCACGCTCGTCCCTCGCTGTTCAGGATGACGGATGTTGGAAGATACATTGCTCGCCACAACCCTAGGTATTGGATCTGCTCCAAGAGAGGGTCATTCTAGCGAGTTTAAATGAGACTAGGAATCGGTTTACTGCTCGCTAGGAAATAGCGATAACTTCCGCACTTCAAAGCACTCGGTGGGTAGATCCTGAATCACGCTCGTCCCTCGCTGTTCAGGATGACGGATGTTGGAAGATACATTGCTCGCCACAACCCTAGGTATTGGATCTGCTCCAAGATAGGGTCATTCCAGCGAGTCTAGACGAGACTAGGAATCTGATTACAGCTCGCTAGGAAATGACGATAACTTTCGCACTTCAAAGCACTCGGTGGGTAGCTCCTGAATCACCTCGTCCCTCGTTGTTCAGGATGACGGATATTGGAAGATATATTGCTCGCCACAACCCTAGTTATTAGAGCAGTTTCAAGATAGCGTCATTCCAGCGAGTTTAAACGAGACTAGGAATCTGATAACAGCTCGCTGGTAAATGACGAGAACTTTCGCACTTCAAAGCACGTGATTAGTAGATTCTGAATCACTTCGTCCCTCGCTGTTCAGGATGACGGATGTTGGAAGATACGTTACTCACATACCCAACTATTTGGCTTGTATTCAAATTTTGGTCATTCCAGCGAGTCTAGACGAGACTAGGAATCTACTAACAACTCACTGGAAAATGGCGATAACCTTAGAACTTTACAGCACTCGGTGAGTAGATCCTGAACCACGCTCGTTCCTCAATGTTCAGGGTGACCGTTTTAAATAAAAATGCCGCTCACAGTAAAGTGAGCGACATACATTTCCCGTTTCCAGCCTCTGCCAAGGCTTAATTCAACTCCACGTTCTTCATCTCAGGATGCTTTAGCAATATCACACGAATCCAGTGATGCACCACCCACATCACCATCGCGGTGAGCAGAACAGCAACGAAAATCGAGCTGAAACGGTACAAGATCGAAAAGAACGCGTCTTTTTGTTCTGGCACCAATGAGGTCGTCAGCGGAACCGATAGGGCAGACATGGCAGAAAACGCGATAGCCGCTTTAATTTGCCCCTTGGTGAGCCACAAGCAGAATGGCCCCATCGCAATGGTAAAGGCGAGCCAAAAGAGTAGCCCATGCCCATACCAACTGCCCAATATGAGCTGAACAGCCATCCCTGCGATGCAGCCTAGTGCGGTGCCGATGATGCGAATTTTTGCCATGGCGAGCGAGCCCGCTAAAGTCATTGGGGTTAGGATGATCAAAATGGAAGCTTGTGCGGATAGCGAGTCATATAAGTCTGCTACTTGGAATACGATAAATGCCGCCATCGCCACTACCCAACCCATGGCAACTTGGCTGATGTAGTCAATATCGCTTTTCACGGGGGTCGATATCTCAATGTGTTCGGCGGAGGATTTTGGCTCAGGGAACAACCAATACGCGAATGCGCAAACAAAAATATTGCTGAACGCCATCACCCACATGTTGACGTTGAACTCTTCAATATCCATGAAGTTATAGCTGGCAAAATTCAACACAATTGAACCCACCAACAGCCCCATGTAACCAAACAAATAGGTTTTCTGGTTCATCATTGCAATGCACTTGAACAGCATCATGATTCCAACGGCTACGTTCATTAATGTTGGATGAAACTGCAAGTATTCCAGTAAAAATGTGGCTTGTATGGTTGTCCACACCGCAGAGAAAAACACGATCAATAAAGCCGCTAGGTTAAAGTGGTCCATTCTGCCCAATATAAACAGCGGCATCATGATGGCAAAAAATCCGTAAGACCAACCGAAGATCATGCTTAGCGCGAGCCCTAAAGAGCAGCCGAACCAAATTCGTAAGGTTTTCATTGTCGCCGCCTAGTAAATGAAGTGGAACCAGCTTGCGAGGTGAATCTGTGCTTGCGCCATCAACTGCCAGAAAATGCTGTTGTCTGGGTACAAAACAATGGTAGCGCGAGAGCCGACAAACAGTGCTGGTGGTAACTCTTCGCTGCTGGTTAGGTTCACTCGTGTACGCTGCGCATCACGTACCCAGCGGTTGTTCACTTCCACTTTGGTTAGTGCGCCATTAGGCGTTTGTTGTGCGGCTGCTACACCGTAATCGCGGCTAGCTAAATCAAAGTCGTACACCGAACCCGGGTTGGCATCAAATGTGACCAAGGCGTGGAAAGTCTTGTCTACGTTCGCGACGGATTTTTCACGAAAATCAGCGGCTACCCAGAGTGATCCTGTTGGTACAAATGTCAGCAATGGCATGTTGGTGTTTGCCATCGTGCCAACTTCTAGTTGCAGGTTGGTCACGACACCATCACTGGGAGCGAGTACCGCGGTATTTGCCAAATCAAGTTGCGCCTTTTCGATGCCGTTTTTGGCAATTCGAACGGCGGTGCTTTGACCTTTTTGATCGCCTAATTGCGCCTCAATGACTTTTAAGTTTTGTCGTTCCGCTTTAAGCGCTGCACGTGATACCTGATTTTGGGCAAAGGCATTATCGAGTGTCGATTGAGAGATGACTTTCTGCTTCGATAACGTCAGTAAGCGGTTGTATTCGCGGTGTGCATTATCAAATGTCGCTTGTGCGCGGGCAATATTGGCAAGAGCGGCTTCGCGTTGAGAATACAGTGTTGCTTCTTTTTCATAAGCGGATTGCAGAGACAGCTCCGCCTGTTCAAGTGCTATCTTGTATTTACGATCATCAATCGTAAACAACACATCGCCTTTTTGAACGGACTGGTTATTCTCGATGAGAACGTCGGTCACTTTACCAGATACCTCGGGTGCGACTTGGACAACGTATCCTTGCACTCGTCCTTCGGTCGTTAAGGGGGCGTGGCGGTCAGCAATGATAATGTACAAAAATAGTACGATGAACAGGACAATCAAAGTTCGCATCCAGTGTTTGAATTTTTGGTCAGCCGTCATTACAAGTTCCATTAAACATATTGGATAGCGGATTATAGAGAAGTCACTCACAATTCAGTAGAATGATAATACGAACATAAATGACCTAAAAATAGGACAATGAACGTTAATTTTGATGATATTTACCTATTCACTCAGACGGTGGTTCACGGCGGTATAAGTGCAGCGGCAGAGGCGAATCAACTACAACGCTCAAAAGTGAGTCGTCGTCTGCAAGAATTAGAGAAATCGCTCGGGGTACAGCTTTTGATCCGCACAACACGCAGCATTGAGTTGACGGAGCACGGGAAACGCTTGTTTGAGTTGGTGGGGCAGCCTATTGACCATATTCAGCAAGGTTTAAATGCCATGCACGAATATCAACAAGAGCTGACGGGCAAGGTGCGTTTAGCCATTCCTTCCGCATTGATGAGCTCTGCCGCGTTTAACGCGATCATCACCGAGTACACAACGCGGTATCCGGATATTTCGGTCGAGATTGAAAACCATCAAGAGAGTGTCGATCTCAAGCGTCAATCGTTTGATTTGCAGCTTCTTCCGAGCGTGGTCAAAGTCACCGATGACAGCTATGTGCAGTTCAGTCTTTTGCCTTATCGTAGTCACTTTGTTGCGTCAAAAGCCTATCTAGAATCGCATCCGCCAGTAAAAACGGTGGAAGATCTTAAGCAGCATCGCCTTTTAACTAATCGTTACAATGCTGATTTGCTCGATTCAGATCTGCATGTGGCGTTGCGCTCGGACGACCTCAACTTGCTGCGCTCGATGGCGATAGCAGGAAACGGCATCGCGTTTATTCCACAAATTCATTCCAAGCCTGCACTGAGAGACGGTTTGTTGGTCGAGGTGCTGCCTCAATTCGCGCATCCGAAGCAGCATCTTACTCTGATTTATCCCTCGGCCTTATTTCTGCCCAATAAAGTCAAAGCCTTGATTGAGCTAATTCGAGAGAAATTTAAATAGTCAGTTCAAACCACACTTACCTAAGGGCAAATGTGTGAGCGAAGGTCATCTTTCTAGGTTTTATTGCTCTAACATGAAAGGGTTCTGATACATTAACTGTTGCTCAACTTGTTGAGTATGGTTTGTGGTCGCACAAGATAGGAGATGGAAATGTTATCGAAAGGAAACACGGGCCTGATTGTGGTGGATGTTCAGGGCAAACTCGCTACATTAATGCATGAAAGCGACGCACTGATTGAAAATATCACGAAACTGGTAAAGGGTGCCAAAGCACTAGATTTGCCTATTCTGTGGCTAGAACAGAATCGAGAAAGGTTGGGCCCAACCGCGGAGCCGATTCGTGAAGTGCTTGAAAGCACGCATTTACCTATTACCAAGTACACGTTTGATGGTTGCAAAGAGGCGACGTTTAAGGTCGCGGTGGAGAACGCGAAAGTTGATACCTGGTTGGTTTGCGGTATTGAATCCCACATTTGCGTCTATCAAACCGCGGTTTCTCTGCGCCAGTCCGGTTATCGCGTTGAATTAGTCACGGATTGTGTATCTTCCCGAACCGCTGCCAATAAAGCGCTCGCTCTTGCGAAGTTAACCGCTAACGGTGTGGTGCTCACTGGGCTAGAAATGTGTTTGTATGAAATGGTCGAAGATTGCCGAGCACCTGAATTCAAAGAAATTCTGGCGCTCATCAAATAGAGTAATCACTGGAATCAACAACAACTTTATCTGAACACGCTATTCAAATTCTCGTTGATATCTTGGCAACATCGACTCGTTGCCAAGTAACCCGCCTTGGTGAATATAAATCACCATTTTATCTGTGTTCTCTTCCAACCAAGGGGTGAGGCATTGCCACATATACGGGTCGTATAACAGGTCAAATTCGAGGTCGGTTTGCTCAAAGAGTGCTTTCCATGTGATGTAATCTTCTTCGTACAAGCGACCAAAATGGTGTTTGTTGCGGATAGTTAAAATGGTTGGGTGGCTGTTTTCACCGAGCTGGTTGAACTGCTCAGTTAAGTAATCTGCATCGCCTACGCAAGGGCAAGTTAGCACTTCAATGCCGTGTGGACTTAAATGTTTATGAAGATATAAAGACGTCGTGCCAGTGCCTGATGGCAGGGCGACCGCAAACTGCTCTTTACCTCTCAATCGCGTCCAATCAAGAATTTCTCGTGCTAACTGTTTGATGCCAGCTTCAGCGAGGTGGGAACGTCCACCTTCTGGAATAAGCAATGTCGATTCATCTAATCTTCGTACCTGGTGGATGTACTCACTAGGGTGGAGTTCGCTACCGATGTCTTGCATGGCGGTGATTTTCATACCCAAATCGAGAGCGCCGCGATAGTTTCCGATGGGGGAGCTTTTTAGCCAAGATGGAATGTGATGAACATAAAACTCAAATGCCCAATCTTTAATCTGGGCGAGAGCCGCTAGCGAGTACATGGCATTAGATTGAGCGGAGCCAAAGCTTATTAACGTGGTGATGTCGGGATTGTGCTCTTCCATTAACGTCATAAACTTACGTGCTTTGTTCCCAGAAAAGTGGGAGTGGAGCATGTCGTCACGTTTAAGGAAAAATTTGTGCCCATTAAAGCTATGTTGGGTGATAGGACTTTCTGAGAGTTTCATGTCGATGCTGACGGAATAAACCGTGTCACCTTTGCCATTTAAAAAGGGCGCGTAGTGTAACGCCATTAAACCCAGATAAAAAGTCTGTGTTTCAGTACAACCATTTCGGTTATTCCTGATGTTTTGACGCGCTTTTACTGGGGCTGTAATGCAATGGCTCGCCTTTCTGCTTCAAGCCACGTAAACTACGCCGCTTATTTCAACTCAATCAGAAGGCTTGGTTTTGCAAACTCTAGAACAATTAAAAACAGGACAATTAGTAGGAACGAAACAACTGAAGTTGGCAGAAGGGCTAACTGAGTTTCCTATGGAAATTTTAGAGCTTGCAGAAACGCTTGAAGTGTTAGATTTGTCTGGTAACGCACTGTCAGATTTACCACCAGAGTTGGAACAGTTGACCAAGCTAAAAATCATCTTTGCTTCCAACAACCAGTTCACCCATCTGCCAGAGGTCTTGGGTAAATTGCCAAACCTTGAGATGGTTGGGTTTAAAACCAACAAGATTAAAGTGGTGAGTGAAGCCTCACTACCAACTCAGTTACGTTGGTTGATTCTGACCGACAACGAGATTGAAGTTCTGCCAAACAGTCTGGGTGAAAGACCACGCCTAAGAAAGCTTGCATTGGCGGGCAATCGCATCAAACAACTGCCAAACAGCATGGAAAACTTGGTCAATTTAGAATTGATTCGTTTATCTGCGAACCAGTTAGAGCACTTCCCGGATGTGTTGATGAAGCTGCCTAAATTGGCATGGTTTGCTTTCGCAGGTAACCCATTCTGCAAACACCCATCTTCGTTAGATAGTGTGCCGAAAGTGACGACAAACAGTTACTCGCTTAATCATGTTCTTGGCCAAGGTGCGAGTGGTGTGATTTCTCATGCTAACTGGACTGACGCTCAATACGACTTCCCGAATGAAGTGGCGGTGAAAGTGTTCAAGGGCGAAGTGACCAGCGACGGCTACCCACATGATGAACTTGAAGCATGTTTGCAAGCCGGGCATCACAACAACTTGGTGAAATCCATCGCGCAAGTGGATGACGGTAATGAGCTTGCTTTGGTGATGGAGCTGATCCCAAACTGTTACTACAACTTGGGTTTGCCACCAACGTTGGAAACTTGCACCCGAGATACATTCCCACAAGGTTTTACGTTGACGGTCGAGCAAGTCAATTCCATTGTTGAGCAGATGGTGGACGTGTTTAATCACCTGCACGACAACAAGGTGTGCCATGGCGATTTGTATGCGCACAATACTTTGGTTAATGAGCAAGGTGAGATGATCTTCGGCGATTTTGGTGCGGCGAGCATTTACGGTTACTTATCGGACGAACAGCAAGCGGCAATCCGAACCATTGAATCTAGAGCGTTGAAGTACTTTATCGAAGATATGTTTTCTGTGTGTGAGGCGTCGGAATCGGCATCGCAAGCATTCAATCGACTAGCAGCGCTTGCAGCATAAGATTTCATTCAATCGAAATTAAAAAGAGGTATCGAATTGCTCGTTTGATACTTAGCAAAGTAGATACCTCTCAATTGAATTAGGCGCTGAGGAAGTTACTCTGATCAAGCCTCTTGATGCTCTGACGCAAGATTAATCACCGCCTCACAACCACCTTCTGGATGTGTACCAATCTTAAATTGCCAGCCATAACGCTGGCATAAATCATCCACAATCATCAAACCCAATCCGTGCCCATCAGAATGTGGAATGGTCGAAAAGCCTTCGCCTTCATCACGTACCGAGATGGTGTTTTCCCCGATGCTGATATGAATTGATCCCGATGGTGTCGCGGCGATGCCGTTGCGAATCAGGTTGCCAAGAATAATGGTCAACACAGCATTGGTAGCGCGCGTTTTTGGGTTTCCGTCGATCTGTACATCAAAGCTGAGTGCTTTCTCATCCGCCTGAGCTTGGCTTTGGAAGATGATTTGGATGAGTTCTTCTTCGGTGATGCTGCGCACTGGTGAATCATCTGCATTACGCTCGTAACGCACTAAGCCGAGTAGGGCATCCACCATAGTCGACATCTGCTGCGTTGCATCTTGAATTCGGTTCACCTGGCGGGTCTGGAAATCCGTGTTCGCACTTCTTGCCAGTAAACTGCTTGAGCCTTTCATTACGGTTAACGGTGTACGCAGTTCATGGCTTGCGTATCGTGCAAAGGCTTGCTCACGCTTGATGACTTGGTTGATTTTGTGGCGATACTCATTCAACTCATCCGCGAGGGTTTGGAACTCTTTGGCCGAGCCCTCTGGCACGCTAAAAGTTTGCGTAGCATCGCCTTGATGATGGTCGAGTTGAGTTTTAAGCGCATTGACGGGTTCAATCAAGCGTTGTGATAAGCGCAGCAGGAGGCTACCAAACAGGAACACCAGCACGGCGACAATGGACAGCACCATAGCGACGACGAGAATGAATTCCTCTGAGGTGATCTCGATTTCATCAATCAAGGAAACCAGAATAACGGGATGTTCAACGCCTTTGTAGGTGTAAGTGCTCATGTAAACCATGCGCGAGTATTCACCGTCTTCTACTTCATCAAGAAAGTGCTTTTGACCAATCAGGTATTTTTGATAGCGCTCGGCAACCAATGAGATGTCGTTGTATGCAGTGGTGAGCAGGTCAAGTTGAATACTGCCTTGCTCTGGGTGGGACTGGAAATGTTCAATTGCTTCTTTTTTGTCGACCATAATACGACGCTCGCCCACGCGGTCTTCAGACCAAAGCAGGGAGCCGGTAATCAACAAAAAGCAGAAGATGCCAATCACGACCGACACAAAAGAGAAAAACAGAGCGAGTCGCCCTGTCATACTTTGTGTGCTTTGCGTGCTAGCAAGTAAGCGATTGATCATGCACCTGTCTCCAAGCGGAAGCCAACTTTCGGCACGGTGATAAGCACATGTTGTTCAAATGGCTTATCAAGTTGGTTGCGAAGTTGGTAAATGTGGCTGCGCAGAACGTCGTTGTTCGGCTCGTTCTCTTGCCAAAGTTGGAAGGCAATTTCTTCGCGTGTCACTACGTCTGGCGCGCTTTTCACAAGCATTTCCAGAATGGTGTAAGTGGTAGGGTTTAGCGCCAACAGTTTATCTTGGCGATAAGCTTTACGCGTTTTTTGGTCGATAGACACTTCACCGTATTCCAACTTGCTCGATGCGACAGTGCCACGGTAACGGCGGATCAGTGCCATCATGCGCGCTTCAAGAATATCCAGATCGAAAGGTTTGGTCAGATAGTCATCCGCACCGTGTTGGAAGCCTTTGAGCATATCGTCACGGCTATCGAGCGCCGTCAGCATAAGTACCGGTGTGTTGTTGCCCGCGTCGCGAAGTTTATTACACATGGTCAGGCCATCCATGCGTGGCAGCATGAGATCGAGCAAGATGATGTCGAAGGTGTTTTCCATCGCTAGTTTCAGGCCGAGTTCGCCGTTGTCTGCATAATCGAGTTCCATACCTGCACACTCAAAATAATCGAACAGCATGCCTGCAATTTCTCGATTATCTTCGACTAAAAGTACGCGTTTCATGTATTTCTCTCCAAGTGGGCAGGTGTTCGAAAATAAGACTTCGTCTTAACCGAACATTATTCACTAAGGACGTGAAAAAGATGTCAATAACATCTCTTTCACGTTGATGTTTGTAGACTGGATTCATTCATCGGATTTAGTGGAAGAGTAGCATGTCAACCTTCAACATTCACGCTGCAACCTTTTCAAAGGTGAGCCAACACACTGAGCCTAAAACAGTTTTGTCTGTTGTGGTGCCATTCTTTAACGAGCAAGAAGTCTTGACTGAATTTCATCGTCGTTTAGCCGCCGTTTTGGATGAAATGCCAGAACATTGCGAAATCGTCTATGTCGACGACGGCAGCAAAGATGACAGCCTAATGATCGCGCAAAACTTTTCTCAATCTTCTAGCGACGTTCGTTGTATTGCATTAAGCCGTAACTTTGGCAAAGAGTCCGCCATGAGTGCGGGTCTGGAACACTGCCAAGGTGAAGCGGTGATTGTGATTGATGCCGACTTGCAAGACCCACCGGAGTTGATCCCGCAAATGGTATCAAAATGGCGTGAAGGTTATGACGTGGTGAACATGCAGCGCAGTGAACGCCACGGTGAAACCTGGTTCAAACGCTTCTCGGCCGCTTGCTTTTACAAAGTGCTTAATAGCATGGCGAAATTGGATGTGCCGGAGAACGTGGGCGATTTCCGTCTACTGAGCGCAAAAGTGGTTAAACACATCAATGCGCTGCCAGAACGTAACCGATATATGAAAGGCATTTTTTCTTGGCCGGGTTTCAAGCAAGTGACGGTTCAGTTTGAGCGTGATGCTCGTTTTTGTGGTGAAACCAAATGGAACTACCTCAAGCTAATTGGCCTTGCAATGGACGGCATTACCTCGTTTTCCATTCGTCCTTTGCGCTTAGCGACACTTGCTGGTGCGTTAGTGGCGTTCAGTGCCTTTATCTATGGCGCATTCATAGTGATGAAAACCGTAGTGTTTGGTGAGCCTGTCACTGGCTACCCATCCATGATGGTCGTCCAACTTGCCTTGGGCGGTGTGCAACTGCTGTCGATTGGCCTTTTGGGTGAATACATTGGCCGCATTTTTGTCGAGACCAAGCAACGTCCTCTTTATCTTGTTCAGTCTGTTTACGAGCAGCCTGCAAAACATCAATCCATCCAAACCATGAAGTTTAAACTGGGAGAAACCGCGTAATCATGAGTATTAATAAAACCCATCTGTGGTTGTTGTTGGCGTTTGCTCTTTTACTTCGTCTTATTTCACTTGCTGCCTACCCTTTGATGGACACCACAGAAGCCCGCTACGGTGAAATGGCGCGTTTAATGGTGGAAACAGGCAATTGGCTTACCCCACAGTTTGATTACGGCGTGCCTTTTTGGGGGAAACCACCCCTGTTCACTTGGATGAGTGCTTACGGCATTGAGCTGTTTGGATTGAATGAATTTGCAGTGCGCGCGCCTCATTGGTTAGCGGGTGTTGCGACGATTGTTTTTGTTGCTTTCATGGCGCATCGCGCTGGCTTTAATGCAGTCATCGCAGCGTTGGTACTGGCGACGTGTGGCATCTTTTCAATTGCTGCGGGTGCGGTGATGACAGACATGGCGCTGACGTTGGCAATGACGATGGCGATGGTCGGCTTTTACTACTGCTGGCTTGGCAAAGACAAACACAGCCGATTGTGGGGTTACCTCGGTTTCTTTGGTTTGGCTTGTGGATTATTAGCAAAAGGTCCAGTGGCGATCGTGATCATGGGCATCGCAGTGTTTCCTTGGCTTGTGATTCAGCATGGTTTCTTCGGTGCCTTCAAAGCCTTGTGGCAGCGTTTTCCAATTGTATCGGGTTTGGCGCTTATGCTGGCGATTGCTCTGCCTTGGTACATCATGGCAGAAATGGCGACGCCTGGATTTATTGATTACTTCATTGTTGGCGAGCACTTCAAGCGTTTTGTTGTCAGCGGTTGGGAAGGGGACCTGTATGGCTCTGCTCATGATCAACCACGTGGGATGATCTGGGTATTCTGGCTGCAATCGGCTGCGCCTTGGTCAATTGTATTGCCTATCTTGGCTTGGAAACGTCGTAAGGTACTCAAAGCTATTGAAACCGATCATCAAGGTTTGTTTAGCTTCCTGATGTGTTGGCTGATTTCTCCAATGATCTTGTTCACCATGGCTGGGAATATTCTGCCTGCTTACGTATTACCGGGTGTGCCTGCGTTGGGTATTTTGATTGCAATGCTGGTGGATAAACACGATTTCAAATGGTTGACCGGAACGGCAGCGGTGTTGCCAGCCCTGCTTATGATTGCGATGTTGGTTTTGAATATGGGCAAAGCAGATAGCCGCAGCGACCGTATAATCTTCGCGCAAATTAATGACAACGCTCCGGTCTTTTACATTGGTAAGCGCCCGTTCTCAGGTCAGTTCTATAGTCATGGTCAGGCGAAAAAGCTTGAAGATAAGAATGACTTAAACAATCTGAAGAAATTCCACCTGATTGGTAAATCGCAGCAAGTGGATAGCATGATTCATGAAAATGCGTTGAGTTGTACCAACGAGTTCACAGCAAAATCGAAACGCTCACTCTACACCTGTGTGGTTGGATAGCGGAATGGGCAAATTACCAAAATTTGCTTCGCTGGAAAGGTTTGCTTCGTTAACAAGGTTTGCTCTAGTAGGTGGTGTCGGCTTTATGGTCGACACCCTTATCTTTTCTGTGTTGTTCCATTGGCTTGGTCTGGAGTTGATGCTGGCTCGTGGGATAGCATTTTTGTTTGCGGCAACCACGACTTGGCGTGGCAATCGCTGGCTGACTTTCTCTCAAGCAGAAAAAACCAACCCTTTCGCTCAATGGCAAAAATTTATGGCGAGTGCCTGTATCAGTGCTTTGCCGAACTTTATTGTGTTCAAAGGCGTAACGCTCTCGTTAGGGACGCAAGGAGTGATGGTCTATTTGGCTTTGATCTTAGGCATATTGGTAGGCATGGTGAGTAACTATTTACTCAGTGCAAAATGGGTGTTTAGTTGAGGATAGAAAGGTTCGGGCTTACTATCCTATCCTCGAGTTAAAAATTCGTTATTTGAACCAATTTTTCTTTTTGTACATCAGAGTAAATCTAAAGCTTTTCATGGGGGGATGTAAAAAGGTAAACAAGCCAAGGTTTATACCTTGGCTGCCGTTAGTTCAGATTTTGATTGTTCGATTTCAGATTCCGTTTGCCACTTGCCGTTGTAAAGGTATTCACGCTCAGGAAGTGGGGCATTTGACGCCCTTAAATCAAATACCTCTTCGGTTTGATATTCTCTACTACAAACTGGAATACTAAAGAGCCTTGATTCTGGCTTTGCTTCAAACAGCTTTTTATGATCATCGACCTCTTTACAATCCAGTTTGTAGACCTCTGACAGTTGTGTGACCATGGATTCTAAATCCGCTTCAGTTTTAAAGAAAACATAACAATCTGATCTATCTTGTGAGCGAAAGATAGTCTTATGAGCAGTATCTCGATATCTGCATATGTCATGCTTAAAATAGAACTGGATCACTTTCCTTTTTTTATTGTAGTCCGCAAACAGCCAATCCTCACGCTCTCCAATTCTCACTTCTGTTGGTTCATCTGGTTGGCGTTTAAGCATTTTAAAGGAGACTAATATAAAAGCACCTGCACCTGCTAACGCCATCGGGCCAACCATCGCTACCATCACCACACATACCACTGCACCTATCCAGCCAACGGCTTGCGTGGCGGTATTCACCCACTTAGGCATGTTGCGACGTTTCTTCATCACAAAGCCTTTGTCAGAAAAAATATAGTCATAGCGATAGTCGAGGCCAATCGTAAGGTAAAAGGCTCCAGACACCATCACCGATAAAATAAAAGAAAAAATAGTTACGTCAACCGTGTCACTCGTATGTATAAACAAAGTTAATAGGAATGGAGCGATCACAAATGGAAACGCAAAAAGTTTAAAGTAATAGCGAAATGGTTCCTCTACATCATACTTATGCCATGTTCTGACGTTATCGCCTGCGAGTATTTCTTGCTCTTGTGCCTCTTGATAAACTGCCAACTCTTCTGGAGTGATATAAAATGGTGAATATGCCAAGGGTTACTCCTTAAAACCTAATGTGCCAACAACGGTGGTGAGTGATTTTTTAATGATATTTTGTTTGGTATTGTCTGAAATCACGCGATAAGTTGCACTCTGTTTTACGCTATTTTGGAACCAATACTCACGCTTTGATGGAGCATCATCTTCCGTATCGTACACCACTTGCATTGCAAGGTAATGGTCTACTTCTGTGATTGGCAATGCTACCTTGTACACCACCAATTCGGCACTAGCTAGGTCTTGAGTTTTAAGAGTGACTAAATCTGCGTTTTGATGCCACGAGCCGGACGTCAAATCATCTTCTGTTGCCTTGCTGTTAGTACTCACCATAATACCATTCGTTGCAGCGCGCCGTGGCAGCTGAATATGCACTTCCAAGCCAACTAACTCACGATGTGTATAGCCTGGATAAGCCTGTATATTTTCAATAGGTTGATGGTATATCGTAGGCTGTTGAATAATAGATTGTAAGTCAAACAGCGCTTGCTGCACTAATGCTGAATTATGCTTCTCTCTTTCGGGCAAGCTCGAAGATTGGCTCCACTGAGTGCGAGCAGGGTGATAACCCCAAGGCAGTTTATCTAACCATTTTTGGAAATCATCTTGTTTCAGTTTATTCAACTTATAATTGATGGCTAAGTATGTAACTGTAAGAATAACTAAAGCTGCCGTTACCGGGCCACCAAAAAGCAAGTTAGTCGAAAAAGTACCAGTAGAGGCTCCTAAGAACTGAAACGCACCAATCGCACCAGTTAAACCAAGTGTTACGGTATTCGCTAAATATAATTTGCTTTCGAGGCCATAAACGTTATCGATACTCTGCCAAGAACGGTAAGCCTCAATACCTGAAGCCAGCGCTCCTAAAGCCCCTGTAATCGCAAGCCATTTATTAAATACTTTTAAGTCATCAAGAATCAGGTTTTCAAAGCCTTTTGTATTTCGATCTACTAACTTTTTTAGAGTTTTTAGCGAGTGCTCTCTGAGTTCGTCACTTCCCTTAACCTTATCCCAATACTTACCCGTACGAATACCCGTCCAAGCGTTTGCTGTATAAAAAAGCTTTTGCTGAATATCTAAAAATTCATCTGAGGATGTTAACCCTGTGTCTTGGATACTGCTCATGGCATCACCAAGCGCGATGCAGTTAAATACTAATGCCAGAAAGCCTAGACCACCGGCATTCTCGAACAGTTTATTCAAGTCATTGAGCTTATTCATCACGATCCGCGTTCTAAGCTCGATGGTTCTTTGAGGTAGATCATCAGGTAACTCAATGTACTGCGGGTACTCCAATGTAGCTACAGCGAGAGCCTTCTTAATAGTCTTTCTATTTTCTAAAGCTGTTGTGTATTTAGAGTCAGCTTTGCGGTTATTTTTCTGGAAGTCAGCAATGATTGCATCGTTTTTTTCGAGCTTAATCAGATAATCATTTACGCGTGTTTTCCATTTTTTAAAATCGTGAGCGTAACCTTCTTTTATTGTTACGGGCATATTGTGTGCCATATGTTCTGCAATAACGGCAAATAAATAATAGCTATGACGGTTCAGAGGTTTAGCGAAAACAGGCATCAGCGAAATTGATACTTGTGAGGTCATGCTAACACCAAACTCTACAACGCCTTTTGCAAGCGCACCTATTGCAGATTTAAAAATAATATCCAGCTCTTGGAAACCTTTGGCGATATCTTTGAGAAAGGCTGTTTCCGCAGTGTTTGGGTTGGAAACAAAGTCCATGATCTTAGAGTATATATTCACGCGGTTGCTGGTATCAGATATCTGGTCCATCAACTGATTATCAGGATCAGGATTTTCTGAGACGATCGACTGTTCATCAAGCGCCTCTGTAATATTCTTCTCCATCACTTTAAATAAACTACGACTAAACCCAGAGGCATAGAGAGCAAGTAAACTGGTTGGTCTTTCCCATTGGCTTTCAGCCCATTGGCGGTCTTCTTCTTGCATCACCAGAGTAAATGACTCAACGGCTTGCTTGTGCAGTTGATACAAGCTGTACTGCGTGTCTTCGCTGTATAGGTCGAAGGTTCTCTCAAGATGATGAGGTGTTAAGGACTCCATTACTGCGATAAAGTCGCGTTTGACCGAAACCACTTGGGCTAGCATGGTTTCTTTTTGCTCTGACAGCTCTTGCATCTCGCTCAGCATTTGCTTCCAGTTGAGCTGCTGACGCCAGCGTTCAGTCGCTATCCATTGTTCGTATTTACCAAAACGGCTCGCAGAAATTCGATATTTGTCCTGTATCGCTTTAGCAATGTCACTTTGGGTATGTTGGTGTGATTCAATCGCTCCAGCGGAAAATTTAGCAGGATAGCCGGACTGAACTGAGCTTTTGTTCTGCTCTGCCAAATCAAGTTGGTGAGAAGAGTCATAATAGTCAGCCATGTCGGTATAAAACGACAGCTCTTCGCCGTTACGCTTAACGCTAGCTGGCATGTCTATCTCGTCACTTGCACCAAACATACACAGTTGCATGGCGGTCTGCATCAAGTTCCACTGGTTTGAAAACTGGTCAGTGAAAAGGCGGTAAGGGCTTGCGGCACCAACAAAATGCAGTGACATATCTTGAATGTCTGCGGCGTAATCTTTTATCGCGACGAAGTTGCCTGATTCTTCTTCTGGAATCGCAGAGGTTAAATCGCTTTCGACTGCGACAGGTTTAAAAACAGAACCATCTTCATCTGCTTTGGTGGCGATGCCAGAATCCGCAAAGCGACCATCATCGACGGCAGAAGATTCAATATCAGCGACTTGGGTTAACTTATCAATTGGTGCAATGTTGTGCTGATTCTCGTTTGAGGATAGAACAATGGTTTGCATGCGATCGATATGATTACTCGGATTGTTAAGTACGCGCATGAACGTGTGCCATGTCCAGCGGTGCTCAGAGAAGCAAATCGATAGTACGCTTCCGTTGACGTAAGTAAGAAAGGGCTTTGCATCTTGTGGTGTCCCACGCTGCTCTGATTTTGGGCTTTCTGATTCTCCCAACTTATAGAGCGTGAATTGCGTTCCTTTGATTTCGTATTCGTCTAAGCTTTTGTTGATTGCATCATAGACATACAGCCAACCGTCGCGCAGTTGACGCAGGGTGTAACCAACGGTATTGAGTTTGGCTGGGCCTTGCCCTTTCCATTCTTCAGGCAAACCAAAAGGTTGTGTCTCTTCTGTTTCTAGCTGATCGATGGCATAGCGGACTGGGATAAAGTGCGCAGGTGATGCTTCCGTTGCTTCTTTCTCAGTTTTTAAATTGAGAGGCTCTGGTTCAGACGGCGGTGGCGGATCGATTTTTTTTGTTTCTCCCTCCCAAAACATACTGCGCTCTGGGGGTGAGCCAGCAAGATCATCGGATTCCGTGGTTGGAACGATATTCAGCGATTTCAGTGTACCATCGCTTTCAAATGCCTGAACGGCCTCCTCATAGGTATAGCTGTTGTCATACCAGAACATAGAAGTTTTTGGGGGAAGTGGATTATTCATCGTTAGCCCATGTTTAAGAGTTTTATTCTATTACGCAAATATCGCACCAAAATAAAGCAATTAAAAATCAATGAGTTAGATTTTTATGGTTTTGCGTCAATCAAATAATTGTTTGTTTTTCCAATAAGTTGGTTGGTGTTTACCATTTTTTGTATTGATTGAATCAAAGTTTTAGTTGTGAGTGATGCCTCAATGAGCCGACAAAACAAAAGGGCTCCAGAGTTACCTCTGGAGCCCTTTCTAGTATTTAAGTGCTAAAGAGTTAGCGACGCTTTGGTTTACGTTGACCAGCTGGTTTGCTTTGTCCTTGTGGGCGACCTTGGCCTTGCGGTTTGCTACCTGCCGGGCGGTTTGCACCGTTGCCGCTAGGACGTTGGCCGTTGCTTGCAGGGCGTTGACCACCTGTAGCTTTACCCGAACCGTTACGGTTGCCAGATGGTTTACCATCTTTTGAACCGCCTTCAGAACGTTTGTTCAAATGACCACCGAAGCCTGGTTGGTTTTTGGTATGTTTGGTTGCAAAGCGGTTTGCCCCGTGACGACCAGATTTACGACGTTGCGCAGGTGTTTGTGCTTCAATGTCTTCCGCAGGAACGAGACAGCCTTGTTTGTCACCGATCAAATGTTTTTTACCCATACTGACTAGGGCTTCACGGATCATTGGCCAGTTTGCTGGATCGTGATAACGCAACAGCGCTTTATGCAGGCGACGTTGACGTTCACCTTTTGCTACAGGTACATCTTCACGTTTTTTGTACTTCACGCGTTTCAGAGGGTTTGTCTCTGAGTAGTACATCGACGTTGCGTTACACATTGGCGAAGGGTAGAAGTTTTGTACTTGGTCACATTCGAAGTTGTTCTTTTTCAGCCACAGAGCAAGGTTCAGCATGTCTTCGTCTTCTGTGCCTGGGTGCGCAGAGATAAAATAAGGGATTAAGTACTGCTTCTTGCCTGCTTCTGCACTGTATTTCTCGAACATCTCTTTAAAGCGATCGTACGTACCCATGCCTGGCTTCATCATCAGATCAAGAGGACCTTTCTCTGTATGTTCCGGTGCAATCTTCAAGTAACCGCCTACGTGGTGAGTCACGAGCTCTTTCACGTATTCTGGTGATTCAATCGCAAGGTCGTAACGTACGCCAGATGCAACCATCACTTTCTTCACGCCTTCAACTTTACGCGCTTCGCGGTATAAATCGATCGTGTGTTTGTGGTCTGTGTTTAGCTTGTTACAGATGCCCGGGAATACACAAGAAGGACGACGACAGTTCGCTTCCGCTTTTGGATCTTTACAGCCCAGGCGGTACATGTTTGCAGTCGGGCCACCAAGATCGGAAATTGTGCCGGTAAAGCCTGGAACTTTGTCGCGAATTTCTTCAATCTCGTTGATGATAGACTCTTTCGAACGGTTTTGAATGATTCGACCTTCATGCTCGGTAATCGAACAGAAAGAACAGCCACCAAAGCAACCACGCATGATGTTCACAGACGTCTTGATCATGTCGTACGCAGGAATTTTTGCTTTGCCGTACATAGGATGAGGAACACGCGCGTAAGGCAGGCCAAACACAAAGTCCATCTCTTCGGTCGTCAATGGAATTGGAGCTTGGTTTACCCAAAGTTCACGATCACCATGGCTTTGAAGTAACGCTCGACCAGAGTACGGGTTCGTTTCTAAATGCAGTACACGGCTTGCATGCGCATAAAGAATGCGATCGTTTCTTAGCTTTTCAAACGAAGGTAAACGGACCGCAGTCGTCGCAGCATCGTGGCGTGATGGGCGAATTGTGATTGGTTGTGCAACTGGCTCGTCTTTTTTAGTTTCACACTGAGTTTCTACTTCGTACGGGTTCTTTGGTACGAACGCTTCTTTACGAGGTTTTTCAATGCGAGAAGAATCAATAACCGTGTAGCCTTCTGGTGCAGCTGGCAAGTTCACGGCAGTACCACGAATATTGGTCATGGTGCTGATGTCTTCGCCGTTTGCGATGCGATGTGCTACTTCGACAAGTGCGCGCTCTGCGTTACCAAAAAGTAGGATGTCTGCTTTTGCATCAAACAGTACAGAACGGCGAACTTTATCTGACCAGTAATCGTAGTGTGCAACACGGCGTAGGCTAGCTTCGATACCACCTAAAACAATAGGTACTTCTTTGTATGCCTCACGACAACGTTGAGAGTAAACCAACGTTGCTCGGTCTGGGCGTTTACCACCTTCGTTATTCGGTGTGTACGCGTCATCGTGACGAAGCTTTTTATCCGCGGTGTAACGGTTGATCATGGAGTCCATGTTACCCGCAGTGATCCCGAAGAACAGATTTGGCTTACCAAGTTGCATGAACGCATCTTTATTTTGCCATTCTGGTTGAGCAATGATACCGACACGGAAACCTTGTGCTTCTAGCAGGCGGCCAATGATAGCCATACCAAAGCTTGGGTGATCCACATAAGCGTCACCGGTTACAATGATAATGTCACAGCTATCCCATCCTAGGGCATCCATTTCTTTGCGACTGGTCGGCAAGAAAGGTGCCGTACCAAAACACTCTGCCCAGTATTTTTTGTACTCATGAATAGGAGTGATGTTATTGGTCATATTTTGCTCTCTGTTCCAGGGAGCGCGAATTATAGCGATTTGATTATCAGGTATCTATAACAAACTCATCTATTCAAGCTTAGTTCATCGAGTTTTATTTGGTTTGTAAAAATATCAATGCTCTATCGGCGATTTTCTGTCTAATTTCACCTTGAAAGCCTCATGGTTATAGATCGGTTCATGAAAAATGTCGCAATCTTAATACAAAGCATAAGCAATGGTGTGCTTATATGGGGTAAAGCCTATAATCAAATTGGTGCATATTAAATACAAAAGGCTGAGCTGCTCTGGAAATAGTTCTAAGTCGATAGGCTTATCGTTGACACAATCCATCTATAAAGAGGATCGGCAGGTCCCAACTGGAATGTCGCGAATTGACTGTGAATTTTGAGCCTTGGGCTAATTACAAAAAAAGGGGCTAGGGTATGAGTGAATCTACGACAACAGTGCATCCAAAAATGCAAACGACTTCCAGTCTAACTCCTGTTATAGAGTGGTCTTACGATATTGATACTCGCGAGTTCGAATGTGATCAGCAAGGAATGGCAAAGGCATTTGGGATAAGTACGCCAGTAACCAGCCTAAATAACTTGTTTGATCATATGCTGATGGGGCAACAAGAAACGCTAAAACAACGAATTCTAGAAGTGGAACTCTTTGGCGGACGGGGGCGGTTTTCTTGTTGCATGATGCTAAAAAACGTTAACTTAGTGCACGTTACTATTAGTTTTGAAAGGCTCAATAAGCGCATTATCCAAGGCACTATCATTCCACAATTAACAATCACTGGTTGCGAGGAGTTAGCGAAAATTCTCGAAACGATTTTTGATTTGCCAAATGTAGGCGTTTTAGTTGCCGATGAAGATACGCGCATTTTAGGTTGTAACCGTGCCTTTGAGTTACAAATGGGCTATCAAAACCGAGATCTGGTTGGGCTTAAAACTCATATATTCAGTACCTCTCACCATAGCCAAGCGTTTTATGATCAGCTGTGGCAGCAAATTAATGATGAAGGATGTTGGTGTGGTAACTTGCTGAGCAAAACAGCAAACGGTAGCAACCAAGCTCATCATCTTTGTATTTACCGACTTACGTTTCACTCTGGACGAATTCTTTATCTCGGATTTTCTACGGATATTTCTGCTTCGTTGTTGTGGATGAAAAATCGTTGTGAACAACAGCATGATTGGGCTGCCTTTTTACCGACGAGGAAAGAATTTGAACTCCAATTAGCTACCTTAGCGAATGAAAGCAGAAATAAAGAACTCAACATTGTTATGACACTAAGACCCAAGTTTTCGGAGAGATACTTGCTTGAACAGCAATTAGGTTTTGCAGATTTTATTATGCGAAGTCGCTACACCAGTATTGCGGGGCAGTTATCTCGGGATGTGTTTGTCGTATGCTTGCAGACCCCTCATTGTCAATGGTTGAGCCCGGTTCGTTTGATCCAAATTGCCATGAAAGGGTTCTTTAATGAGCTTAGAAATGAAATGGGCACAAAAATGCATGCCACTATCGTTAAAGGCCAAACTGGTGTGTCAATCCTTGGCTATGATACGAACCGACCAAGACAAGCGCTAGCACATGCAGCGCAAGCAATGTTGTCCTCTATTTCCGGTGAAGGCAGCTATTTCAACTTTTACGACAGTGAACTTCACTCTGAATTAGTGAAGCGCCAACATCTCGAGGCGTTTTTGGAGGCGCAAATAGAGAGTGGGCTAGTGGACGTTTACTTTCAACCGATTATCGACGTTCAAACCGGAAGCGTGGTTAAGTTCGAGGCTCTCGCACGCTTCTATGATGAAAATGATGCGTATTGTACGCAAAAGATGATCGCTATTATTGAAGATCTAGAACTCATAGCGGCACTTGATGATGTGGTCTGCCAAGCTGCGTTGAAGCACTTTCCGCGCTTACAAGAAATTTATGGCGAGGAAGTGGGCGTGACCATCAATCGCTCCCTCAATACGAAATTGGATTCTCTTCAGATCCTTCAGCGGTCGCATGATTTGATTAAAGCCAGTGGTGTAGACCCTAAGCGAGTAACTATCGAGCTAACAGAAACCGCGTATTTTGAACAAGATGAGGAGCATACTCGAGCTCTAGAGGAAGTGCGGAAAGAGGGCATTGAGATCGCGATTGATGACTTCGGTACTGGGTATTCTTCTTTTTCTTATCTAGAAAAAGGGCAGTTTGATTTACTGAAAATAGACCGAAAATTCGTTAAGAACATTCATAAAGGGAGCACCAGCTATAACATTGTGAAAATGGTCACCGAGCTTGCACAGCAAATGAATGTAAAAGTGGTTGCTGAAGGCGTGGAATCTAAGCAAGAACTTCAAGTATTGGCAGAAATCGGTGTCGATTACATGCAGGGCTTTCTATTTTCTGCTGCCGTGCCTGTCGATTTGATGGATAAAGCGGACAGTTATGAGCATCTGTTCTCTGACATCGCGATTGAGTCTAAGCAAAGTGATGTGTTGCAATCTGTGAGCCATGAACAAGTCAGGTCTATGGACCCTGGAGAACCGCTCTCCTTGGCAGTGGAGTACATGAATTTGAATCCAAGCTTGCCTTTAGTTGTTCTCAATGAAAATCGTTGTGTTGGGTTAATTACGAAAGAGACAGTGAATTTACACCTAACGCCTTCGATGGGAACAGAGCGAGAAACTGAACGAGAAAGCCGAATTTGGAAACGTCCTGTTAATCAGATAATGAGCACCGAATTTGTGTTGGTTGATGAGGATTTACCTGTCTCTGTTATTCGAGAGTTGGTTAAAATCGGGATTCGTTTCCCTTGGGTACTGTGTAATACCAAAGAAGAGTACCGTGGAGTTTTAACGCAGGAAGACGCGTTGAAGTATCTTGCTTCTCTGTGAATAAAATTGTCTTACCGTTTTAGCTCATTTGGGGGCCGACTTTCGGTGGTTTGGCGATAGTTGATTTGATATTATCGCCCCCCAAAATGACTTTTGAGCGTGCATTCAACATGATTCAACAATTGCTGGTTACTTTCCCTCCGATGCTATTTGGCGCACAAGCGCTACTGACTTTGCTTCTAATCAAGGGCGATATTTGTCCTGGTCAGCGAGGACGTCTTCATAAAATGTTGCCAGCAGTAGCTGTATTGTGGCTCGCTGTTGCGTCACTTCGCATTGAAGCATTTATGATCGTGTTTGCTATTTTCTACTTCTATTCTCAGGTTCAAACCAAGAAAACGCGTGAAAAAGGGCCACTATGGGCGATGCATTTAGCGAATGGTTTGGCCTTTGCGTATGTAAGTATTCAGGTATTTGAGCAATCAAGCTGGCCAGCATCGATAGCGATGGCGCTAATGATATTTTTCCTTGGGGCGTCATTTTCTCAATTGCTACTTACGATAGCTCGCAGCAGATTACAGGCATTTCACCGCATTTTACCAGTTACTGGCATTGTGTCTGGAATGCTATTAGTCATCGCAACGTTGTTTGCTTCTTACCAGTTAAATGAAGCTGCACTGAACGCTGCAACACAGCCAATCTTGCTGTCTTTAGCTATGCTAATTTCTTCAATTATCGTGTGGTGTTGGCATATTTTTACGCATAAGAAACCAGAAAAGGTGCAACTGAGCGTAGCTTTGTTGCTAGCACTCGCGTCGATGACGAGCCTGCAAGGTTTATTCTCTCTCGCGGCTTGACCTCTACTCTAAAGACAAAGTTAGACGGCTTATATCCAAGTGCTTTCTTGGTGCTTGGGTATAAGGTGATCACGTTTTAGATCTCACTCACTTTAAATTCGCGTGATTACTACTACGCTTGTTTATATACCTTGTCGAAGAGGAGAGTCGCGATGGATTTAAGCAATGTAGGTAATCTGGACAGCACTATTTTGCTAGGTATCGTCAACGAAAAGCTACGTTTAGAGTGCGACAGTTTTGACGAGTTAGTATCAGTGTATGAGATGGATGTAGAGTCTGTAGTCGGCAAGCTTGATATGCTCGGTTATCAGTACGATCCATTGACTAACCAATTTAAAGCATATCAACGCTAAGCCTTTCATAACCCAAATATTTTAAGCCACCTTGATTCCGTCAAGGTGGCTTTTACATTGTAGCCTCGCGGTTGCGAAAAAAGCTTGTAAGTAACGCTTCTCTCTCTCTGAGTGACGCGTTGCTGCAAACAAGCGACGCCATAAGCCTTGGCCGAAAGGTTTACTGGTAATAAGACCTTGGCGAGAAAATTCAGAAATCGCCCAATTGGGTAGTGCCGCCACCCCTAATCCAGCAGAGACCATCTGAACTAACATGAGAGTATTGTCGGCTTGCTTCCATTTCGCAGGTTCTATTCCTGCTGGCTGAAGAAAGTGTTTTACGACGTCTAGCCTCTGTTTTTGAACAGGATAAGAGAGCATGGTTTGATCTGCGAGATCTTGCGGATCAATAATTTCTTTTTCCGCCAATGGGTGGTTGGTTGCGGTAATTAAACGCATTTCAAAGTCGAATAGAGGCTCGTAGTGGACTTCAGATCGAGGTTGGATATCGGAAGTAATAACAAGATCGAGTTCGCCTGCCAATAAAGCTGGGAGTGGTTCAAAGCCAAAACCAGAGGAAAAGTCCAATGTTACGCTAGGCCAAGCAAGTTGGTACTCCCTAAGTGCAGGCATTAGCCATTGGAAGCAAGAGTGACATTCAATGGCCATATGTAATCGGCCATTGACGTCTTCTTTCAAGCTCGCTAAATCATTTTCTGCTCTTGCGAGTTTCGGAAGGATATCTTCTGCAAGACGCAATAGGATTTCTCCCTCTGAAGTGAACTTCACCGGACGAGTCTTTCTCAGGAACAGTTGCCCTCCAATTCGCGCCTCCAAATCTTTGATCTGATGAGACAGTGCCGACTGAGTGAGATGCAAAGCGGTCGCTGTCGCCGTTAGAGAGCCAGTGTCTCGAAGCGAAGTGAGTGTCCGCAAATGTTTTAGCTCTATCATGAATTCCTTTCATCCTTTGTTGCTCGCTATGAACAGAATAGCAATCGTGTAAATAACTTAACGACAAAAAATGGATATGTAAACGTCTAGACGTCTATTTGTTGTTTTTATCTGCGAATCATGTCGCTTCATGATGAATTTTTTTAATAAACAAGTTGAATAAATGGACGTTGTTCTAATATCAGATGAGAGCGATAGTTTAGCCATCCAGACATCTCATTCTTTACCGAAAGATGCTCTGATCCAAACAAATTGAACAAAATTGAGAAAGGAATAGGGACATGGCGACAACGACTCACATACTAGGTTATCCACGCATTGGTGAAAAAAGAGAATTAAAATTCGCTCAGGAGAAATACTGGCGAGGAGAAATTGATCAAGCTGAGCTTAAAAAGGTTGGGGCAGATCTACGCGCCAAAAACTGGCAAACACAAACGGATGCTGGTCTGAGTTTTGCCACAGCTGGCGACTTCGCTTGGTACGATCATGTACTGACGACCACGTTGCTATTGGGTCATGTGCCAAAGCGTCACGCTGGTGGTTTCCCTAACCTGGATACGTTGTTTAAAGTGGGTCGCGGTCAATCTCAGGCGGGTTGCAGCTGTGCGGGCGCTGCGGCATCGGATATGACCAAATGGTTCAACACAAACTACCATTACATCGTCCCTGAATTCAGTAAGGACGATACGTTTGAAGTGAGCTGGCCCCAACTGTTTGAAGAAGTCAATGAAGCGCTTCAAGCTGGCCACCAAGTGAAGCCTGTTTTGCTTGGCCCAGTCAGTTACCTTTACTTGGGCAAAGAGGTCGAAGAAGGGTTTGACCGCTTAACCCTGCTACCACGCTTACTTACTGCTTACCAAGCTATTTTGGCAAAGCTAGCAAGTCAAGGTGTTGAGTGGGTTCAGATTGATGAGCCAATTTTGTCACTGGAGCTAGAAAGCAAATGGGCTGATTCGTTTAAGCTGGCCTACCAAGTGATTCGAAGCGATGTAAAAGTGCTGCTAACGACGTACTTTGACTCCGTAAGCGATACGCTAGACAAAATTGTAGAGTTACCGGTGGATGGTTTGCATATCGATTTATCTACCGTCCCTAAGCAGCTTGACGATGTAGTTACCAAGTTACCGGAAGATTGGGTGCTTTCTGCTGGTGTTGTGAATGGTCGTAATGTGTGGCGTTCAGATTTAAGTACCCAACTCGAGCGTCTACAGCCAGTCAAAGAGAAACTGGGCGACAAACTTTGGGTTGCCAGTTCATGTTCTCTGCTACATAGCCCTGTTGATTTAGCACTGGAAACAGAACTGAGCGAAGAAGTAAAAAGTTGGTTTGCCTTTGCAAAACAAAAAGTGGCAGAAGTCGCCTTGCTTGGCCGAGCGCTCGATGGTGATCAAAATGCGATTCGCGCTTGTGATACCTATAGCCAGCCAATCAAAGCGCGCAAGACAGCAACACATGTGAATAAACCTCAAGTACAAGCGCGTTTAAACAACATTACCGCGTCACTTGCCGAGCGCAGCGCACCTTATGCAGAGCGTGCTGCGCATCAAGCTGAAGTATTGGGCTTGCCTTTGTTGCCAACAACGACAATCGGCTCTTTTCCTCAAACGGGTGAAATCCGGGTGCAGCGCAGCGCTTATCGTACAGGTCAATTATCTGAGTCTGAATATATCCAAGCACTTAAAGGACATATTGCTGACGCAGTGAAACGTCAAGAGGCGCTCGACCTAGATGTGCTTGTTCACGGTGAAGCAGAGCGTAACGACATGGTGGAATACTTCGCTGAGAACTTGGCGGGTTTTCAAACGACCAAATTTGGTTGGGTACAGAGTTATGGCTCTCGCTGTGTGAAACCTGCCATTGTAGTTGCTGACATTGAACGTGAAAAACCGATCACGGTTGAATGGTCGACGTACGCCCAGTCGCTAACCCGCAAACAGATGAAAGGCATGTTGACTGGACCAGTAACGATTTTATGTTGGACGTTCCCACGTGAAGACATCACACGTCAAGAAATTGCGCAGCAACTTGCTTTGGCACTGCGTGATGAGGTGTCTGACCTGCAAGATGCAGGCATCAATATCATTCAAATTGATGAGCCAGCCATTCGAGAAGGTTTACCACTAAAAAAACGCGATCACAAAGCGTACTTAGAATGGGCCGTAAATGCGTTTAAGGTCTCTGCGGCAAGTGCAAAACCAGAAACTCAGATTCACACTCATATGTGTTACAGCGAGTTCAATGAAATCATTGATTCGGTTGCGGCACTCGATGCGGACGTCATTACCATTGAAACATCTCGCTCGAATATGGAGTTGCTGAAAGCATTTGAAGAGTTCAATTACCCGAACGAAATTGGCCCTGGTGTTTATGACATTCACTCACCAAACATTCCTACGGAAGAATGGATTGAAGGTTTAATCAAGAAAGCGGCAGAAAAAATTCCGGCTCAACGTTTGTGGGTAAACCCAGATTGTGGTCTGAAAACACGAAACTGGAAGGAGACAGAAGCCGCATTGGCAAATCTGGTTTCAGCGGCGAAGAAGCTCCGTGCTGAGCTGGCGTAACACATCGTTACAGCAAATAAAAACGGAGACTGTGGTCTCCGTTTTTCTATTCTTAATTGTTAACTTTCGTTTTCAGATTATCCAATAATAGCGAATCATCGTCTCATGCCGAAAGCAACAAAAATTACTGTAGCTACTTCACCTGAGTACAAGTCTGTGCGGAAACCAACTCATCTGCCATCAACTGACCGCGAGAATTACGTACCTTAATACGATACATCAAGCCCATATCAATTTGCTTGCGAACTTCTGGGTTGCTGCAGTAGGTATAGATACTGGTATTCAGTACTTGATTTAACGGCTTTGCACCGAGTGCGCCATCGTTATAAATCATCATCATCTCTACAACATTTTTGTTGGATGAGACACGCATTATTTGCAGTGGACCGTACTCTAAAGGGAGGCCCGCAGACAAGACTCCTGCTCGGTTTGATGCCATAAGCTCAAGTTGGCGCTGATTATCATCGGTTGATGAACAGCCAGCCAGAGCACCAAATACCAAGAAAAGACACAGTAATTTTTTCATAAATTAAAACACTTTTTTGAACGGTTTCACGATTACATGATCGTAAACACCAGCCGCTACATAAGGATCGGCTTCTGCCCACGCTTTAGCATCCTCTAGAGAGGCGAATTCAGCGATGACAGTTGAGCCCGTAAATCCAGCTTCTCCAGGATTGTCAGAATCTATCGCAGGCATCGGACCAGCTGTAAGAAGGCGACCTTCGTCTTGTAGCTTTTGTAAGCGATCCAAGTGTTGTGGGCGAACGCTCATGCGTTTTTCCAACGAGTTCTCAACGTCCTGTGAAAAGATGACATACCACATAGCATAGTTCCTTAATTGGTAGGGTAAAGTGTTAATTTAACGCCTTTTTTGTGTCTCTCACAAGTGAACAACAGAAAATGTGAGATCCTTTCTAACTGTTAGCGTTGTAGGTTGACTAATTCTGAACCGGACGTGGTTTACCTTCACTGTCAATGGCTACGTAGTTGAAGGTCGCATCACAAACCATGAAGCGTTCGCCAACACCGTGAGCTTTGACGGGTTTGACCCATACTTCCAAATCGACACTCATGGATGTGCGGCCGATCTTAGTGCATTCGCCGTAGCAGCATACGACATCGCCCACACCAACAGGTTTTTTGAACGTAATGCTTGATACCGAAACGGTGACAACGCGACCACAAGAGATCTCTTTTGCCAGAATCGCGCCCGCTAAGTCGAGCTGAGACATTATCCAACCGCCAAAAATATCGCCATTGGCGTTTGTATCTGCAGGCATTGCAAGGGTACGAAGCAGCATTTGACCTTTCGGAGAGCTAATTTCTTGACTCATTGTGACATCCTAAATCTTAAAGGCGCTCAAACTAAGCGCCAACATAGTAAATACCTAGAACCAAAGGTCCTTAAAAAACCGCAGATACCGGACCAGAGAAAGTTGGTTTACAGCAGCAAGAATGGTCTGAAAACGGTACGTTGTTTGAGCGGTTTACTGATACATGGAGCAAAACAGCGACCCTAAGGTCGCTGTGAAGTCGCGGATTATAGCAAAACTGAGTTTTTAATCATCAGTGGATACATCGGATGAGTTATTTTTTTGTTCTTTTGGCATGTGTTTATAAATGTAAAAGCCAGTCGCAATCATGTAGGCAAATGTCGCGATCAACATTCCAAATACTTTGAAGTTAACCCAAACATCCAACGGCAATTCGTAAGCAATATAAATGTTTAAGCCAGCGAAGAATGAGAAGAAGCCAACCCAAGCCCAGTTAATCTTTGCCCAAACAGCGTCAGGTAACGTAATTTCCTTGCCTAGCATTCCTTTGATAGCTGATTTTCCCAATGCGTGGCTCACTGCTAAGCCAATCGCCAGAATCGCGTAAATGATGGTGACTTTCCACTTTATAAAATTGTCGTCGTGGAAGAAAAGGGTCATGCCGCCGAAGATAGTGACGATAACAAATGTTATTAGCTGCATCTTTTCGACTTTCTTATACAGCGCGTAGGTGACGACAAGTTGAATGGCTGTTGCTACGATCAGTGCACCTGTCGCCACGTAGATGTCGTACAGCTTGTATAAAGCGAAGAAAATGATGAGTGGTATAAAGTCTAGGATCTGCTTCATGATGGCAAAATCTACCTAATTGTTGAATTGAAGACAGTCTAACGGAATCTGACAAGATGTGAATACTGAGGAAGTTAAGGTAAGAATAGTAACGCTTAGTATATCGTACAGCCCGCAAGCTTCTTCCATGTCTAAACAGCAAATGGAAGGAATAAAAATTGCCGCGTGAAGCGGCAATAAAGTTGAGAGTTTTAAACCTTAAGCCACACGTTGATATTGGGAAATAAGCGTTTTTACATCTTCTAAATAGCCTTCTCGCAGTAAGTTATCGACCGTTGCTTCTAGCTCTTCGAGAGACATCGTGAAGCAAGTGGATTTACCAGTCATCAGGCTCAGATATTGATGATACTCTTCTTCTGTATAGTGGCCTAAGCGATCAAGTAACAGTGTTTTGATTCCATGATGAATCAAGCCGTAGTATGTATGTCGATGAAGTAACATGGCGATCTCCTTATCAAGCTCATACGCTACTCTTTTGCAGCCTGCTTGACCTTCTGGATAATTCGATTTACTCCACTAATGCACATCTAGTGCCAATTCTATATTTGCAGATTAAAAAGTGTTGGAAGGTGCAAAATTCTCGTTCTGTAACCATCTTTGGATGACGACTTGAAGTGCATTTAACGTGGTGGGCTTTTCGAGTCTGTCATCCATGAGTTTCGAAATTAGCTCCAACTCTCTAGCTCCAGACTCACCAGATAAGGCAATGATTGGAACGGAGGATGTGATTTGCTTAATCCGTTGGCTTGCGTCAAATCCATTCATTACCGGCATTTGGACATCCATAAGAACGAGATCAATCTTGTGAGAGTGGAATAGTTCTACCGCAGAGGCTCCATTATTTGCTTGTAAGCTGTTGACTCCCAGCCTTTTTAAATACATCTGTACCAAGGTGCGTTGCACCTCTTTGTCATCAACAATGAGCACTGTTGGTGCATCTTTAGATACTTGTACGTGTTGAGCTGAATGATTTTCAAAATGTGATGCAGTTGCTTTCCAGCTATCAAAGTCCGGTGCTCTTAATGTCTCTGGTTTTGGTGCGTTTGGTACGACTGGGAAATACAAGTAGAATTCTGTGAACTCGTTCAATTCAGACTGGCACTCTATTCGTCCTCCGAAGGAGCGCATAACACGTTGGCAATAGCCCAAACCTAAGCCACTGCCTCCGCTTTTTTGATACGAGAAAAAGTCATCAAATATCTTGTGTAAGATACTGCTATCTATACCTGGCCCACTATCTCGGAAGATCAGAATGTTTTCGTAAGCCCCCGTCTGGGTACGAATCTCAATTTGACTGTCGGGATAAGAATCAAAATAGTAGATAGCGTTACGAATCAAATTGAAAATGACAAAGTTAAACAGGGTCTCATTTAACTTCGCGACAAAATCGTGTGCCTGTGGCAGGTTAATTCTCTCTATTATTTGATCGTTTTCAAAACCATAACGGCTTACTGCTTGGTCGATGGCTTTATGTATGGAAGTGAGAGCTAAAGGCTCATGCTCTGATGAACTGTCGCTAACTTCTCGTAAAATAATATCGATAAGTTGTCGACCGCGTTGTATAGCGGCTTCACCTTTATCAATTTCTCTTTTTAGCGTATCCAGTGAGGCGTTTGACTCTATATGCTGTTTTAAAGCTTCAAATTGTAATTGTACTTGAGCGAGAGGGTTACGCATTTCATGTGCAATGGAGTTAGCCAGCGCACGGCTTTGGCGTACCTTTCTATCGGCTTCAATGGTGCTCTGGATGCGAACTAATAACGTTTGCAGAGCTGAGATTTCTTCATTAGAAAACAGCTTATTATCTATTTTATGTGAAGAAATCAGCAAGTGAGTAACAGACTTTCCACGACCGAAGAGAGGCATAACGAGCGCAGTATTGCTTGAGCGCATACGCTCGTAGAGCTTTCTCATCGACCCTTTAGAAGAGGAGGCATAATCAATTTCTTCAGACAACTCATCAAGCACGAGAACTGACTTGCTTGACGGCAGGTACTCTTCGTAAAACGTTTCTGTGTAATTGCTAGTGACTAGCTGTAGCTTGTTGTTTGGTATGTTAAGTAACGATGCCAACTGACGCATAGCATCATCTATTGAGCGTTTAAACTCTTCCTCTAACCCAAGGATTTGCTGAACGGGAGTGTGTCGTTTCCCATAAATAAAATACGAAGCGTAACGACTGACTCGCTTAAAAAGCAAGTGCCAAGTGATACCGATAAGCGCACATAAAGGTACCGCAACAAGCCATTGGTTATCTTCAGAGATCGGAATAAATATCGCCCCTAGCGGCAGAACAAAAATGGCGCAGACTAAGAGCGCGCTTACCGTTAAGTACGTGAGATATTTAGCGCTGTAGAAGCGAGAGGTAAGTAGGGCATAGCCCACAAACAACATTTCGCTGATTGAAAGTGCTGGTGGTAACCAAGTTAGGGAGAAGTCGCCAAGGAAATACGTCATTCCAAGGTGTATCACTGCCGTAGATAACATGAATACCAAAATGCCAGCGATCATATAGTTGCTTTTTGCTAGCGTGAGCTTGCTGCTGTTCGCGCGCATGGCAATCAAGTTAAGCAGCGTTAGTACCACGAAAGCTAGCAAACTAATGAAAAAATATGAGGTATGTGGGCCAAATTCAATGACGAACTGGCTTGGACCACTAATGGTGACATTTTCGACAGTAAGATTCGGCACTAAGTTGATGTACAGTGAATACGTTGCTAGTGCGACAAAGACGACTTTTTGCCAGACTTTGACCGCTGTTTTTTTAACATCTGCGGTTAACTGGCAAGAAAAATAGAATGCAAACGCAAAGGCGAAAAAAGACGCTAAGTTCGCTAACTTAGCCATAAAAATGCCACCAACAGAGCCTAATTCTGGCAATAAATCGGTATGGAAATAGGCGTTGCTGCTTATCCAAACAATGATACAGCTGGAATAAGCGATGTAAGGCGCGTGATGCGAGCCTAAGATTGATTCACTCTTCTGTTTTAGGCGATAGCAGTAATACAGTAGCCAAGCGAATACTATTAGTACAGTCGCGTACAATGCCATTGCTTTTGGGTAAAAGAGACCGTGCAAATGAACATCAAGCATGCTCATTCACCTTTTTATCCATTCTTTTTGTTCGTACGCAATGTTTGTAGTCGCGAAATTGTATGTCTTGAAATGCTTCAACCATCATACCTAAATTCCAGAAACCGCGGTATGTCTTGGTACCGTCACCGTTAATGTCGCGGTATCCTGAGTGAAAGTAGGCACTTAAATCAATAGATTGATAGAAATTTAACATAAATACTTGCTCAATAATGGTAAAGCCGAGCTTATAGCCTGCTTTATAGAGCTCGCTCATCATAGTTTTTTGCGCCAGATACAAAAAATACAGCTTTTGTTGAATGTTGCCTCCCACCGTAAGACGCAGTACTTCGCAAACCGCTTCAGTGTTCTTTACATGAGATTGAAACTGAGCATCAAACCCAACAAGAGTGTGCTCAGGAGTTAGAGCACGACACTCCAAAATACCCAGTTGATAGAGAACACTGTACCCATGATTAGGAAAGCAAAACTGCCATTGTTCGTTACTAAACTGTGGTGAGTAACTGAGCCAGTTATTTCGTTGATGCCAGCCTTGCACTATAGCGGAGGAGACCATGATTGGTGAAGATGACGATTTGAGCAAGAGCGCAAAGTGCTGCCCTTTTTGCGAGAGTGATAAAAGAGGCAAGATTTCAAACCACTGTTCAGCTTGGACGAAAAGCTCAAGATTACTCAGTGTGATCGCTTCGGAAATCGGCATTAACGCAGCATGATTTGGCAGCATTACCTCAAGATCGCAATCTGCGATATCTTCAATTAACACGCTAGTATAGCTGTGGTCGTCAAACGGAAGCGGAGTAGGAATCGCAGCTTCGTTTGAAGGATATTTTTGCTTGATTGCTTCGATCTCGCATTGACACCAGAAAACCATCCAATGCGGGTAACAATCTGCGGCAAGTTGTTCAAGTAAACGAATCTCTTTGGAGAAACCTGTCGGATACTGTTGCACTAAATCTCGATAATCCATTAACTCAAATAGTGCAGA
This sequence comes from Vibrio sp. 2132-1, assembly GCF_033344315.1. NCBI lineage: Bacteria > Pseudomonadati > Pseudomonadota > Gammaproteobacteria > Vibrionales > Vibrionaceae > Vibrio > Vibrio sp. 2132-1. Next base: position 320,772 of record NZ_JAWPON010000003.1, read on the forward strand.
AAGACTTTTTGATGCGTGTTTAGGAAAGAGAGATTTAAGCAGTTTTATTCGATACAGAGCAACCTGTTGAAAAAGAGCATCTCGTTTTTGTTTCGTTAGGGTAAGAATAACTGAGTCAACCAAGGCCTGCTGCTTTGATTCGATCGGCAAATTTGTTTTGGTGAGATAGTCCAAAGATTGCTCAAGACTCATGATATAACCTAGCTCTAACGTTTTGTTATATTTTGTAATGGTTTATATCATTTTGAAAAATTTATGCCATCGGTTTCTATTTGTATAGTTACGTAATGCAAGAAAAGACAAAAAAACCGCTCATTATGAGCGGTTTTTGGTCTATTCAAGAAAGGGTTAGGCTTCTTGCTTTTTTAGCTCAGCTTCTGCCGTTTCTTCTTCAATTAGCGCATCAACGATAACTGCACATGCAGCATCACCTGTGATGTTCAGTGCTGTACGAATCATATCGAAAATACGGTCAAGAGCGAATAGCAGCGGTAGACCTTCAATTGGAATGCCAGCGGCAAGAAGCACGGCAACCACTAGGAAAGAAGGGCCAGGAACACCCGCTTGACCAACCGCACCCAATGTAGACGTTACGATAATTGCAATGTAAGCGCCCATGCCTAGATCGATATTGAACAGTTGAGCAAAGAAGATAGCAACCAAGCCATAGTAAATCGCATTACCTGACATGTTGATCGTTGCGCCTAGAGGCAGAACAAATGATGCAGTTGAATTTTTTACGCCCAGCTCTTTTTCACAGGTGTCCATTGTAACAGGCAGTGTTGCCATAGAAGACGCTGTTGAAAGCGCAACTGCTTGCGGTTTCTTCATTGAAGACAGGAATTTCTTCGCAGATGTCTTCGTGAAAACATGCACCATTGCTGGGTAAACAACGAAACCGAAGATTAGGATGGCGGCAACGTAAACAACGAACAGTTTAAACACCACCATTAGCGCACCAAAACCGAACGTACCGACGGCTTCTGCCATCAGACCAAATACACCGATAGGTGCAATGATCATTACTTTGTTGATCATCCAAACCATTGCGTCAACGATGCAGTTAACACCATTGATGATTGGTTCACGACGCTCTTTTGCTTGCTTAGAAATCGCAATACCAAAGAACATACAGAAAACGAGGATCTGTAGGATGTTTGCTTCATTTAGTGATTGGAAAACGTTGGTTGGGATCATACCAGTGATGGTTGCCCAGAAAGTAGGTAGTTCACCTTTTGAAGCGTATTCTGCTGAGAACATGCCTTCGACGCCAGAGACGTCGATACCCATGCCTGGTTGGAATACTTCACCCATAAATAGTGCAAGCGCAACGGCTAGGGCGGATGTTAAACCAAAATAACCTAGAGTGACGATACCAACTTTACCTGCTGACTGGCTGTTCCCAAGACCAGCGGCGCCAGAAATCAAGGCTACAGCGACCAAAGGAATAACCAACATTTTGATTAAGTTGATAAAGATAGCACCTAAAGGAGCGAACACTGTCGCATCATGACCCATCATGGCACCAACGGCTGTGCCCACGATCATGGCGATTACGACTTGTACGCCAATGTTGTTTAGCAAACTCTTTTCTTTTAACACTTCCATAACCTCTGTGCTAATAAAATGTAAAATCCTAAAATTACCCACTAACCATAAATGGATTTACGGATAATTATCTCGCCTTGCTTTTTACACTTATCGTTTACAATTGGCAATATGCAGCAAGGTATTATTGATGGATTAATCGATATTTTATTGACGAACGATAAAGTTTTGTTCAATAGCAAACGTTTGCTATTGATTTTTCTTATAAGGGTTACGCTTGGGATTGTTCAAGTTTATTTTTCTTTATTTGTTTTCTTTTTGTTAATTTTAACCGCTTTTGTATTTGCTATTGCAGTCAGAGTTTTTAGTGACTTGGGGTGATATTTATAACAATTCATCTCTTTCAAGCTCACACTTTTATTAATTTGCCTTCTGAAATGTTAATTGCTTTACATTCTTAGTCCTGATTGCGTTGTAAACATAATGTTAAATGGTAATGACTGGTGAGAATCAAATGCTGACGATCCAGTGTTAAGGATAACTTGCTTAGTTAATGCTCCTGAGCTGATTAGACGAGAAAGACAAGTAAGAGGTGAAGAGACTATGATGAATCTTGCTGCTGCGTTACAAAGAAATGCTGCGAGTAAACCAGATAAAACGGCGTTGATATGTGGCGCTGAAAAGATAAATTATGCGCAGTTTAATGCGATCGCCGGCAAGATCGCAGCGTCTTTAATCAATAAAGGCGTAAAGCCAGGTGACCGCGTTGCGATTTCATGCCCAAACATTCCTTTTTTCGCGTTTGTTTATTATGCAATACAAAAAGCTGGCGCGGTTGCAGTCCCATTAAATGTGCTTTTGAAAGCGCGAGAAATTAAGTATCACTTAGAAGATTCAAAAGCGAAGTTTTATTTCTGCTTTGAAGGGACGAAAGAACTGCCAATGGCAAAAGAGGGCGTCAAAGCCTTTGAACAAGTCGATACATGCGAAGGCATAGTCGTACTGACTCAATCTCAAGATCAAAGCTATTGGAATGGTGTAATAACTCTCAATGCGTTTATAGCCGATGTCCAACCGTTGCCGGATTATATACCGCGTAATGCGGATGATACTTGTGTGATTTTGTATACATCAGGGACGACAGGCTTACCAAAAGGCGCTGAGCTGACTCAGCAGAACATCATAATGAACGCTCTGGTGGCACAAAACATTATGGGCAGCCAGGCCGATGATATTCACTTAGTAACTTTGCCTTTATTTCATACATTTGGTCAAACCGTCCACTTAAATGCTAGTGTTTTGGGCGGGGCAACATTGGTGTTAGTGCCTAGGTTTGAGCCTAAACATGTTCTTGAGCTGGTGGAAAAACATAGGGTGACGATATTTGCTGGTGTGCCAACGATGTACATCGGTCTGCTTCACGTGCAGCATCAATTTGATACCTCGTCATTGCGTGTTGCAGTAAGCGGTGGTGCGCCATTGCCAACCGAAATCTTTCGAACCTTTGAAGAAACATTTAATGTGCCGATCTTAGAAGGATACGGGTTATCGGAGACAAGTCCTATTGCATGTTTTAATCATTTGGATCAGGAGCGCATACCAGGCTCGGTAGGTCAACCGGTTCAAGGTGTCGAAGTAAAAGTTATCGATATTGAAGGTAATGCACTACCGATAGGCGAAGAAGGTGAGATTGTTGTGCGTGGTCATAATGTTATGAAGGGATATCTTGACCGCCCAGAAGTTACTGAATCTGCGCTACAAAATGGTTGGTTCCATACTGGTGATGTGGGCCGCTTTGACAGTTCAGGTAATTTATTTATTGTCGATAGAATGAAAGATCTGATCATTCGAGGTGGATTTAATGTTTATCCCAGAGAAATTGAAGAAGTTTTCATGACTCATCCTGCAGTTTCAATGGTAGCGGTGATAGGGATTCCAAATGAAGAGTATGGCGAAGAGATAAAAGCCTACGTTGTACTTAAACCAAAAGAATACATTGACGCCGATTCATTACAAAAGTGGGGTAAAGAGCAATTAGCCTCGTTTAAATATCCTCGTTATGTCGAAATTCGTGAACACCTCCCGATGAGTGCGACAGGAAAGATTTTGAAACGTGAGTTGAAATCTGAATTGAATATAGCTTAGTCAATTCAATGGTTTTTGTGTCACAGCGCCACTTGCCTAAGTGCAAATGGTGTTGTGCTCTTGACCAATTAGATGCATAAGATTTTTAGCTATCGTTAGACAATACTTACCGTTTGTTGAATGGATCTATTGCTCGAGTTCTTTAAAGTATTCTTCTAAGCGTTTCGGATTGGTAATGGTTACTGAGCCATAGTTTAGCTCTAGCATCCCAATACTTTCTAATCGTTTTAGTATCTTGTGTACGCTCTGACGAGTTAGCCCCATCATGTTAGCGATATGTTCTCTTGTTACCCTGACAACGCATGGTCGAGTATCGATCGCTTGATTAAGTTGGTATTCAGCAAGCAGCAGCAACCTTTTGGCGACTCGTTCTTCAATTCCTCTAATCGCGTCATCTTCGATAACAGAAATAGCAGACCATAAACGGCGGCTAAGTAAGTCGAGTATAGTGGGGTAACTTTGAGGGTATTTGGCGAGTAACTGGCGAAATTTATCTCCAGGAAGCTCCATTACAGTCACGTCAGAATGCGCGGTCGCACCAAAAATACGAGGCATACCGGGAGAAAAAACATTGTCTCCAAACCAGCCACCAGCTTCGAAAATCATCAGTGTGACTTCTTTGCCTTTTGAACTAATTGAGTTCACTCTCACTGCACCTTGAGCTATGACCATAAGAGAAGATTGAAGCGCACCTTTATTGCAAATCAGTGCTTTTTCGTCGAAGCAGCGAACCTTAGTCATTTGCGCTGCTTCACTAAGCCCTTTATCTGGCAGCCCTGATATTACAGGACATTTGGCTAGCAGTGTTTTGACTTCTTCCATGTAGCAACCTTACTGCACATTGCTTTATTGAGTTAGTTAAGTTACCCAAGCTTAACACTCTTTGAGTGCTCTGCTTGAGATAGATTTGGAAAGTGCGGGCGTTGAACAAAAAATGACGTGGCATAAACGCGATAGTAAGAAAACGCCCACTAAACATAATGTTAAGCGGGCGTTGTTGTGTCATATCAAACTGAAATTATTTTTGAGTGGCGGCTTTCATTGCAGAAACGAATTCACCTAGCTTGTCGAGCATAATTTGTGGCTGATCAACGTTCGCTTCAATGATTTTGACCACGGCTGAACCAGAAATTGCACCAGCGGCGCCAGATTCTAGTGCTTGTTTCACCTGTGCAGGCTCTGAGATGCCAAAACCAAGTAGTGCTGGTGGCGCATCAAATTGGTTCAGTCTATCCAGCATATGACCTACAGGCATGTTTGCTTTGGTTTCTGCGCCAGTAACGCCAGCACGAGATAGTAGGTAAGTGTAGCCGCCACCTAACTCTGATACTTGCTTCAGTGTTTCATCACTTGCCGTTGGTGGTGCGATGAATATTGGGTGAATACCAAACTTCTCTGCAGCAGCAACAAATTCAGCACTTTCATTAGTTGGTACGTCTGCAATCAAAACAGAATCGATGCCTGCTTTTGCACAACGCTCATAGAAGTTCTCGATACCACGAGAGTAAACAAGGTTCGCGTACATCAGAAGACCAATAGGCAACTCTGGGTATTTAGCTCGGATCTTACCGATTTGCTCGAAGCAGATATCTGGTGTTGCACCTGAATCTAACGCGCGAATGTTAGCGCCTTGGATGGTTGGGCCATCGGCTAGCGGATCTGAGAATGGAATACCAAGTTCAAGGGCATCTGCGCCAGACTCAACCAGTGTTTCCATGATTTTGTAAGACTGCTCTGCGTTTGGATCGCAAACCGTTACGAACGGTACAAATGCGCCTTGGTTCTTTTCGTTTAGGCGCGCAAACATCTTCTCATAACGGCTCATTAGATCGCTCCTTTTTCTTCTAGGATGGCATGTACAGTGAAGATATCTTTATCACCACGACCAGATAGGTTAACAACCAGCAATTGCTCTTTTTCTGGATTCTCACGTGCCATACGCAGTGCGTGTGCCACGGCGTGAGAAGATTCAAGTGCAGGGATGATGCCTTCATGGCGTGCAATCTCTTGGAATGCTTCTAGCGCTTCATCGTCTGTCACGTTGTCGTATTCAGCACGGCCAATTGCGTTTAGGTGTGCGTGCTGTGGACCAACTGAAGGGAAATCAAGACCAGCAGAGACAGAGTATGACTCTTCAACCTGACCGTTTGGATCTTGCATCAATGGCGCTTTCATACCAAAGAAAATACCCGTTTTACCATGTTTAAGTGGTGCACCGTGCTGGTCAGTATCGATACCTTTACCTGCTGGCTCAACACCAATTAGGCGAACGCTTTCTTCTTCGATGAAGTCAGCAAACATACCAATCGCGTTTGAACCACCGCCCACACATGCGATAACCGCATCAGGAAGACGACCTTCACGTGCCAAAATCTGATTCTTCGTTTCTTCACCAATCATGCGTTGGAAGTCACGCACGATCGTTGGGAATGGGTGAGGGCCTGCCGCTGTACCTAGTAGGTAGTGCGCGTCTTCATAAGTTGCAGACCAGTCGCGTAGCGCTTCGTTACATGCATCTTTAAGTGTCGCAGAGCCCGAGTGGACAGGAATAACTTCTGCGCCCATTAGCTTCATACGGAATACGTTCGGGCTTTGACGCTCAACGTCTTTTGCACCCATGTACACGCGACACTTAAGGCCAAGCAGTGCACATGCTAGTGCGGTTGCAACACCGTGTTGACCTGCGCCAGTTTCAGCGATGATTTCGTTTTTGCCCATGCGTTTCGCAAGTAGCGCTTGACCCAACACTTGGTTAGTCTTGTGGGCACCACCGTGAAGTAGGTCTTCACGTTTTAGGTACAGTTTGGTTTTCGTACCTTTGGTTAGGTTACGAGTTAGAGTTAAAGCCGTTGGGCGGCCCGCATACTCTTGAAGAAGCGTCATGAATTCGCTGCGGAATTCTGGATCTTCTTGCGCGTCGATAAACGCTTGCTCTAGTTGCTCCAGTGCTGGAACTAGAATTTGCGGAACGTACTGACCGCCGTATTCGCCAAAGTAGGCATTCAGTTTTGCCATCGTTATATTCCTTCTCGTATTTTTCGCTACGAATAGCTTTAAATTTTTTAGCTGATATCCAGCTTTAGTAGCTGCGAATAGCGGTGAATGCCGCGAGCAACTTCTGTGAATCTTTTTTGCCTGGTGCGCTTTCTACACCAGAGTTTAAATCTAATCCCAAGCAACCTAGTGTCGCTGCTTGTTGAGCATTTTCTGGCGACAGTCCGCCCGCTAGCATAATTTGACTTGGGTCGCCGATCAGTGACCAGTCGAACACTTGACCAGTTCCGCCAGTTTGAGTGCCAACTTGCGCATCTAATAAATGGCGATCAATGTTGTCTGCTAGCAGTTCTGGCTTGGCATCAGTCACGCCGTAAGCTTTCCAAATTTCTACCGTTGCTGGCAGTTCGGCTTTGAGTTGGTTTACGTAAGCTTGGTCTTCTTGACCGTGCAGTTGCACCGCTTTTAAACCCAAAGAGGTGACGACAGAAGCAACAAAATCGATATCGTGATTTTGGAAAACGCCTACATAGTTCAGTGGAGCACCGCTCATGGTTAAGCGAGCACCTTCAAGGTCAACCGCACGCTTCGACTTCTCGACAAAAATCAGGCCACCAAATACCGCGCCAGATTGATACGCTTTTGCTGCGTCATCTGGATGCGTTAAGCCACACACTTTGTTTTCGCCTAACGTCACTTTACGTACAGCAAGTTCTAGGTTGTCTTCCGCCATCAGTGAACTACCAATCAAGAAGCCGTCTGCGTATTCCGCTAAATCACGAACTTGTTGATGTGTATAAATGCCAGATTCTGAGATTACTGTTGCGTTAGGAGCCAGTTCACGAATTGTCGGTGCCAGTTCTTTCGTACGATTCAAATCAGTACTTAGGTCGCGAAGGTTACGGTTATTGATGCCGATAACGCGTGCGCCTAGCTTAACAGCACGATGAAGCTCTTCTTCGTTGCTGACTTCGGTCAGGATACCCATGTTCAGGCTGTGTGCTGCTTCTTCTAGCGCTTTGTACTCTTCGTCATTTAGGACAGAAAGCATCAGTAGCACGGCATCAGCACTGTAATGACGTGCTAGGTAAACTTGGTAGGTATCTACCATGAAGTCTTTGCACAGAACCGGTTGTTTGACTTGACCACGCACTTGAGGAAGAAAGTCAAAGTTACCTTGGAAGTACTTCTCGTCTGTTAGAACTGAAATCGCATCAGCATGGTTGTTGTAAACCGATGCAATGTAATCCAAGTCGAAGTGATCACGAATCAAACCTTTAGAAGGAGATGCCTTCTTACATTCGGTGATGAATGCCGTCTTTTCGCCACTCAGAGCATTGTAGAAGCTGCGGTCCGATGGCAGCAAATCAGACTGAAATGTGCTTAGCGGTTGAGACACCTTACGGTCTGCTACCCACTGATATTTGTCGCGGACAATTTTCGCCAGTACTTCTGCCATTTCTGCTTCTTTCTTAGAAACGTGTTCAGACAGGTTGTCAGTTTGCTGAGTGTTGAAGTCAGTCATCTTCTTCAATTCCTTAAGCGTGTGCGGCAAGTTGTTGTACCAATTGGTACGCCTTGCCTGAATTCATTGCCTCAATCGCTTGTTGCGTGTTGGCTTTTAAATCTTCGTGGCCGAATAGACGCATTAGCAGAGCAACGTTTACTGCCACTGCACCCAATTGCGCGTCTGTACCTTTACCCGTCAGAATATTGGTAATGATCGCTTTGTTTTCTTCAGGATCGCCACCTTTGATTGCTTCTAGTGGGTGCGCTTCTAGACCGAAGTCTGCAGGCGTTAATTTGTATTCTGTGATCTCACCGTCTTTGATTTCGGCAACGGTTGTTTCACCGTGAATTGCTACTTCGTCCAAGCCACTGCCGTGTACTACAGCGGCACGCTTCATACCCATTTGTAGCATGGTTTCTGCGATAGGACGAACCAGTTCTTCACTGTAAACGCCCATCAATTCGATGTTAGGACGAGCAGGGTTAATCAGTGGGCCAAGAATGTTAAAGATGGTGCGTGTTTTCATGGTTTGACGCACTGGCATCGCATGGCGCACACCACCGTGGTATTGAGGTGCAAATAGGAAAGCAACACCGATATCGTCAACCGCTTTGCGCGTATCTTCTGCGCTCATAGCTAGGTTGATACCAAATGAATCAAGAAGGTCAGAAGAACCAGATTTGCTGGAAACGCTGCGGTTACCGTGTTTCGCTACTTTTAGACCGCATGCTGCAGCAACAAACGCCGCAGTGGTTGAAATGTTGATGGTGTTGTGACCGTCGCCGCCAGTACCTACGATATCTGCGAAATCGTAATCTGGGCGAGGGAATGGGTTTGCGTTTGCCAGTAGTGCTTTTGCCGCGCCTGCTATTTCATCCGGCGTTTCGCCTTTGATTTTTAGTGCAGTCAGTGCTGATGCCATCAAAATTGGGTCTAGTTCACCACGGATAATGATGTCGAATAGCTGTTGGCTCTCTTCCTGAGTAAGCGATTCTTGCTCGTACAGTTTGGTAATAATAGGGTTGATGATTGCTTCCATATTTCCTCTCCTAAATTTCTTATGTGCCAAGTGCTTTTTAAGCAGTGAGTGGGTTCGTTGAAGTTTGTTCTTCAAGTGCCCATTCAATGGCATTGGCCAACAGTGTTGCTCCGTAGGTCGTCATAATAGATTCCGGGTGGAACTGGAACCCGCAAACTTTATCTTCTTCATGTACAACAGACATTACCAAGTCATCCACTTCTGCTGTGATGGTTAGGCTCTCAGGAACCTTGGTCGCAACCAGCGAGTGGTAACGTGCAATTGCAAGTGGTGATGGTAGGTTTTGGTAAATCGCATGGTTTTGGTGCTCCATCATAGAGACCTTACCGTGAATGATTTCGCCCGCGCCAGCAACAGTACCGCCGTACGCTTCAACAATCGCTTGGTGACCAAGACAAATGCCGATCATCGGCACTTTGCCTTTCATACGTTGGATAAGCTCTGGCATTGAGCCTGCCTCTGAAGGTGCACCAGGACCTGGTGATAGCAGAACCACTGGGTTTTCAAGCTCATTTACCGCTTGTTCAATGGTTTCTGCTGGGATGTTGTTTCGGTAAATCTTGACTGAGTGACCTAGCGAGCGGAATTGATCCACAAGGTTGTAGGTGAACGAGTCAAAGTTGTCGATAAAAATGATATTAGCCATCTCTGAACCCTATTCCTTATTGTGAATTATGCGCTGCTTGGATAGCAGAGATTACCGCTTGTGCTTTGCCGCGCGTTTCGTCTGCTTCCGCTTGTGGATCAGAGTCGAACACCACGCCAGCACCAGCTTGAACTTGAGCAATGCCGTTCTCAACGTACGCTGAGCGGATCACGATACAGGTGTCGAGTGTGCCTTCACCAGTGAGGTAGCCAACAGCGCCGCCGTAGCTACCGCGTCGTGCGCCTTCTACATCGCGAATCAACTGCATGGCACGAATCTTAGGTGCGCCGGTGAGCGTACCCATGTTCATACATGCTTGGTATGCGTGCAGCGCGTCTAGGTCTTCACGCAGTTGACCAACCACACGAGACACCAAGTGCATTACGTGGCTGTAGCGGTCGACTTTTAGAAGGTCTGCTACGTGGCGAGTACCAGATTGAGCAATACGAGCGACGTCGTTACGTGCCAAGTCAACCAACATCATGTGTTCTGCGTTTTCTTTCATGTCGGTGCGCAGTTCAAGTTCGATGCGACTATCTAGGTCGAAATCAATCTCGCCGTTAGGGCGCTTACCACGGCGACGTGTGCCTGCTATTGGGTAGATTTCAATTTGGTTAGTGTGTGTTTCGTACTTAAGCGCACTTTCTGGTGATGCGCCAAACAGAGTGAACAGCTCATCTTGCATGTAAAACATGTAAGGGCTTGGGTTACTTTGTTTCAGTTCTTTGTAAGCCGCGAGTGGAGAAGGGCAAGGTAGAGTGAATCTACGAGACGGTACAACTTGGAATACATCGCCTTTCACTACGAACTCTTTTAAGTCGCGAACGGTTTGGCAGAAGTCTGTATCAGACACGCTAGGTTCTACCGTTACATCTGTTATTTGCTCTGCACTCGGCAACAGTTTTGGCGCTGCACACTGGACGCTAATTTCTGCAATACGAGTCTCTAACGTTGTTTTCTCTGAACCATCAACAAACAACGTCGCTTGAAGCTGGCAAGATTCCGTTTGATGGTCGACAACAAGTAGTGTTTCCGCTACGTAGAAAACGTAATCTGGACACTGATTTGTTGCTTTTGCATTACCAAGCGGCTCGAAGTTTGCGACTAAGTCGTAGGCAAACAGACCACCAAGGAAAATCGCGTGCTTGTCTTGCTGCGAAATATCAAAACTATGCTGAACCAAACGCAGCGCATCGAAAGAAGAGGCTTCACGTAGGCGAGAGTCTTCATCTAACGTGTCGCATGGCTGGTTAAACTCCAAAGTTAGCGTTTCGCCATCGAACTTGCTCTCAACGTCACCACGGATGTTTTGGTTTAGGTGAGACAGTAGGTTTTTACCGTTATTGGTCAAGGCGTGCATGCTAACGGTATGGCCGAAGCAAACAATGCGAACCGCTGAATCTACGATCAGCAGGGATTTTAAATTTTGCTTTGAATCGATCTCAGCAGATTCCAGCAATAGGCTGTCAGTTTTGTTCTCACATAGTGTGTGGAACAAGCGAGTCGGGTCTTGAGTATAAGGGACGGAAGCCGTTAGCACTTCAAGCTGTCCAAGTTTCTTAATTTCAATGGCCTTGTTCACAAGACCTCCTTGTAGCTGTTTAAATCTTCCTGCCGTACATAGTCGCATAAAGCAAACGTTCTCCCAATCTAGAGTTGGCCATATTCGATTAATGTTTAGGCAGTTGAATGTGAAATGAGCAACAAAACAAAAAAGCCCGCTTAAGTAGCGGGCTTTACAACGTTTGGTTCTATAAACTAGAAGTATACGTTTGCCCACCAAGAACTAGTCCAAGTGCGCCACCAAGCAAGATCTGATGAGTTTGCCTTATTAAGACAAACCGCAACTTTCGCTTTTTGGTTTTGGTTAAATTCTTGTAACATGGTGAACCTTAAATTACGTACTTTGTATTTGTGTACTAGTTAACTAGTGCGAGAGTAAAAAGTCAACCCCAAAACGGCATTAAAACGATAAAAATATGAGAATTGATTTACATAGTCACACCACTGCATCGGACGGTCGGTTAGAACCTAAAGATTTAGTGGAAAGGGCGCTGAGTTTTGATATCGAGGTTTTGGCGATCACTGATCACGATACGGTTGACGGTTTGGCGTTAGCTAAGCAATACGTTCAAGATAATAATTTGCCGATAAAAATCATCAATGGCATTGAGATATCGACCGTCTGGCAAAACAAAGACATTCATATTGTCGGCCTGAATATTGATCCGGAAAATGAACAATTATCTGCCCTCATAGAACAGCAGAAGCAGCATCGCATAACACGATCTGAGTTAATTGCAGAGCGACTACAAAAAGCAACTCGAGTAGGTGTGCTTGAAGAGGTAAGGCAAATCGCCGGTGATGCTCCAGTGACAAGAGCGCATTTCGCGAAATGGTTGGTAGATAATGGTTACGCAAAAACCATGCAAATGGTGTTTAAAAAATACCTAACGCGTAATAACCCAGGTTATGTACCACCGAATTGGTGTTCGATGAAGGATGCGGTTGATGCTATCCATGCGGCTGGTGGAATGGCGGTATTAGCGCATCCTGGCAGATATAAGTTGACAGCGAAGTGGATTAAGCGTCTTCTAGCAGCGTTTGTCGAAGCAGGTGGTGATGCGATGGAAGTTGCACAGCCACAGCAAGCGCAACAAGAAAGGCGCAACTTGGCTGATTATGCTATACAATACAAACTATTAGCCTCTCAAGGCAGTGATTTTCACTACCCATCACCGTGGATGGAGCTAGGAAGGAACCTATGGTTGCCTGCTGGCGTCGAACCAGTTTGGAAAGATTGGGGAATAGATCCTTCGTTGAATAATACTCAGTAATACGAAGTCGAGAACCCATAAAAATATAGAGCCGAGAGGCTCGATAATGAGGAATTACAATGAGCCAGTTTTTTTACGTTCACCCAGAAAACCCACAGGCTCGCTTGATTAATCAAGCAGTAGCAATCATTCGTAACGGCGGCGTTGTGGTTTACCCTACTGATTCAGGGTACGCACTTGGCTGTCAGTTGGAGAACAAACAAGCACTGGAACGAATCTGTCAGATTCGTCGTCTGGATGATAAGCATAACTTTACTTTACTGTGTCGTGATTTGTCGGAGCTTTCTCTCTATGCGCGAGTGGATAACTCTGCATTCCGACTGCTGAAAAATAACACACCAGGTCCTTACACCTTCATCTTCAAAGGCACAAAAGAAGTGCCGCGTCGTTTGATGAATGCAAAACGTAAGACCATCGGTATCCGTGTCCCAGACAATCAAATTGCCTTGGACTTGTTGGAAGCATTAGGTGAACCGATGATGTCTACGTCGTTGATTCTACCTGGCAGTGACGTAACAGAATCTGATCCAGAGGATATTCGCGATAAACTAGAACATGCGGTTGATGTGATTCTTAATGGCGGTTACCTAGGTGAACAACCTACGACTGTAATTGACTTTAGCGAAGGTGAACCTGTTGTAGTTCGTTTGGGATCAGGTGACCCTGCACCATTCGAATAGTAGACGCACCACCGCCAAACAAAATAGGAGGCATCGCGCCTCCTATTTTAGTTGTCATATCGAATATCTCATTGAACTTAACTGATTGAGGTTAAGCAAAATCGAAAATGTCGATACCATTTTGTTCTGCATAGTTGATGTATGCAGAGCTCACACCGTTTAGTGTCACTTCAACATTGTATTCATCACTTGAGAATACTGCCCAGCCACATTCATTGTAAGATAAAGTCAGATCATCCGCTGAATCCAAGAACGTATCTCGAATGCCATCGTTATCAGTGTCTCGGCCCATATCAAAGACAAGTTTGTCATGGAAAATATTAAAATCGACAATGTCGGCTTTGACATCAATATCGTTGGAAGATACTGGCTGATCAGGTACACCAATAGCCAGGCGGTTTGTAAGCACGAAGGTGTCGTCTCCACAGCCACCGCTCAGTACTGATTCACCATCACCAACAACGAGGGTGTCGTTACCCCAGCCACCACTCAAGTAGTTGTTGCCTGAATAATCAAAAATTGTGTCGTCGCCACAGCCACCAAAGAGTTTGTCGTTTCCTAATCCTCCGGATAGGAAATCGTTTCCAAAGCCGCCAGAAACAAAGTCGTTACCTCGGCCACCAAGCAAGGTATCGTCTCCCCAGCCACCGAAGACAATATCATTACCTCCGTATCCTACAAACTTATCATCACCACAGAAGCCGAAGAAAATATCGGTTGTTTCAGAGCCTTTTGTGCCTGTCATATCGTCATCTTGAGATGTCCCAAAAATCCAATTTAGGTCGAGATTTAGCATAGACATTGTTCTATTCCTTTTTGTCTGATTTATGCCAATCGCCGAGAGTGCAGAGCGAACCGAGTGAGTCAGAGTACACGATAGCATTAGTGTTATTTTTGATGTGAACTAATGACTTAAAGACAATTTTTGTCTTGTTACCTACGACCGTGCTTTGCTATGAGCGCTCATTGTCTGCGGTGATTGGTATTACTTAGCAGCAAACCGGGACGGCTTATTCTTCGTTGTTTTCTAGCAATACGAACAGTAAACACACCCCAAGTGGTTATTGTTGTAACCCTGACAATTTTATCAGGTACCGCGTGGTTAAAGTGGTTCAGGAAGACCGATATTAGTGGGATTCTCGTTGAGCAATGACTGCTTTAAGTAGTAAAAAAGTTGCAGAATAGGACAAATATTTCGGTCATTTTTGAAGTGAATTTTGGTGTAGAGAATGGCGCCGATTTAGCTTACATTAACTAAGAAAGTTACGTATAATGTCCGACCGAAAAATCCCACTGAAATGGGTAAATAGCAAAATGCAGACCAATCCTGGTCTAGACGTCTGTGAAGACGACACATAGGTAGATAAATGAGCGAAAAGTTACAAAAAGTATTAGCACGTGCTGGTCACGGTTCTCGTCGTGAGATTGAATCGTTAATTAAATCTGGTCGCGTTAGCGTGAACGGTGTAGTCGCTAAGCTTGGTGAAAGACTTGAAGACGAGAGCAGCGTAGTTCGTATCGATGGTCACATTGTCTCTGCAAAGATTCAAGAAGAAGTGATTTGTCGTGTACTTGCGTACTACAAACCTGAGGGTGAACTGTGTACTCGTCACGATCCAGAAGGTCGTCGTACTGTTTTTGATCGTCTGCCAAAAATTCGTGGCTCTCGTTGGATTTCAGTTGGTCGTCTGGATGCGAACACTTCTGGTCTTCTACTTTTCACAACGGATGGTGAACTGGCGAACCGCTTAATGCACCCAAGCCGCCAAGTTGAACGTGAATACCTAGTACGTGTGTTCGGTGAAGTAACTGAACAGAAAGTTCGTAATCTAGTAAAAGGTGTTGAACTGGAAGACGGTTTAGCTCGCTTTGAAGATGTTGTTTACGCGGGTGGTGAAGGCATGAACCACACGTTTTACGTTGTTATCAACGAAGGTCGTAACCGCGAAGTTCGTCGACTATGGGAATCGCAAGAGTGTACCGTTAGCCGTCTGAAACGTGTTCGTTACGGCGACATCTTCTTAGACAAGAAACTGCCTCGTGGCGGTTGGATGGAGCTTGACCTGAAAGAAGTAAACTACTTGCGTGAGCTTGTAGAGCTTCGTCCAGAGAAAGAAACCATGCTTGATCTGAACAAAGACAACACGTCACGCAAACGTGAGCGTGCACGCAGCCAAAAAATTCGTCGCGCAGTTAAGCGCCATGAAGAGCGTGTTAACACGCCAAAAGGTCGCAGCAACAACCCTTCTCGTCGTAAGCCGAAGAAGACTGCTGGTGACCAAGGCGCACGCAACAAGCATCGTTAATCGATAGCAAAACATCAGAAAGGCTTGCCAATTCGGCAAGCCTTTTTCTTATCTGTTACATAACAAAAGGGTCTAAAGCCTATATAGAGCAGGGTGCTTTGTATAAACAAATATCTCAGCTAGACGAAAATAACAGATAAAAAAATACCAGCACTAGGCTGGTATCTTTGTTCATGATGAAGAAACGTTAATCGCGTTTCCAAAGCATATGGCAGAACTTATGTTCAGGGTCTCGGCTGATTAGCATACGAGCAAATACGTCATCAAGAACGTCATTTTCCTCATTTACTAGGCCGATACGAACCTCTGCATATACTTCTTTGTCGATCTCGAAGCCAACATGTTCAACCCAGTCATCACCGGTTTCAACAAGTTCTGCGGCACCACGATCTTCAAATTGCGCAGTAAACAGAATCACGTCAGCAGGCTCTAGGTTATCTGGAGCCATCTCAAGGAAAATGTCGTACGCTGCGTCGATGACGTCGTCGTAAGAAATCAAATCAGACATGCTTATGCTCGGCTCATGTATTTACGTTCAGCTGTGTTAATGATAACACGGTCACCAGTTGCAATGTACTCAGGAACCTGGATGACAAGACCTGAAGCGAAGCGTGCTGGCTTAGTGCGAGCAGATGCAGAAGCACCTTTGATTGAAGGGTCAGTTTCTTCAATCACTAGCTCAACAGAAGATGGTAGTTCAATACCCACTGCAGCACCGTTAACAAGGATAATGTGGATACCTTGTGTATCTTCGTTGATGAACAGCATGTCGTCTTCAACTTCATTGTGCTTGAATGTGTATTGTGAGTAGTCTTCGTTATCCATGAAGATGTGCTCATCGCCGTCAGCGTATGAGTACACAACTGCACGTTTGTTCATTTCTACCGTTTCAACAACGTCATCAGACTTGTAACGCTCATCTACACGTGCGCCCGTGTTTAGATCTGTACAACGCATTTTGTAGATTTTAGCGCCGCCACGACCGCCAGGAGTCGTTACTTCGATGTCTTTAACTAGAAGAGTTTTACCATTAGACTCGATTGCGAAGCCTTTTTTGATTTCACTTGCCTTTGGCATTGTATATTCCTATTCATACTTATTAAGCAAAACTCGGTGATTATAGCGCTAAGTTAGCCGCCTAGCATTAAAATTCATTGCAGAAATTTGTTGTTACTCCCATGACTAAACACCTGAATGGACTTGATTCGGTGAGTCGGCTAAGAGAACATATAGCCCAACTTCTTGAACCATCTGAGAACACGTTTTAAGTCATGTCTCTGCCTGTTATCGATCCTAAACAACCATTTCAACCAGAGTTTGCGCCTTTAATTAGGGAAGTCACCGCTTGTCTCAAAGGTGGACTGGGGCAAAACTTACACAGCGTTTATGTATACGGTAGTGTTGCTCGCAAAACAGCGATCGTTGGGAAGTCGAACTTAGACTTGGTTGTCGTTACTCAATCATCCTTTGAGCACAATAGCGCGACTTTGCTCAACACAATTAAGTGGCGTGCGCAGCAGAGTTACCCTCACGTTAATGGTGTATCGGTCCGTACAGCCTTAGTGAGCGAAGTAGCTAATTTAGACAGTATTTTCACTTGGGGCTTTATGCTTAAGCATTGCTGTGTCTGTGTTTATGGTGATGATCTAGCAGACTGTTTTGGTGATTACGTCCCAAGTTGGGAAATTGCTAAGCACTGGAATATGGATGTGGAAGATTGGATTACGGCTTATCGCAAAAAAATCGTACAAGCGAAGACGATAGAAGAGCAGGTGGCCGCCCAGCGCGTGATTGCTAAAAAGTTACTAAGAGCGTCATACTCTTTGGTGATGTATCGAGATAAACGTTGGTTTGATGACCCCGTAGAGTGTGGCAAGGTATTCTTAACTTATCATCCTGAAAAGCAGCTTGAGATCGAGCGGCTAGAAATTTTACTTTCTGGCCGGGGGATTCCCAAGCGTTCTGTTATCGGGCTAATTGATGCGTTTGGTGATTGGTTAGTCAAACAGTACCAGAAAACAGAGTTTCGTATCGGCTAAAACAACCCCATTTGCGGCGCTGAAAGCCTGTCAAAGTCCGTCCCAATGAAAGGGAGAATCGCATCTGCAACGGGTTTGAGTTGTTTATCAATGTAATGTTGATAATCAATCGGGCTATTGAGGTACTCATAAGGTTCAGGGCCGTTCACGGTAATAATGTATTCAATTCGTCCTTGGTTTTGATACTGTAATGGGCGGCCAAGCTTGGCATTTATCTCATCCGCTAAACGAGCTGCACGCACTTGTGGCGGGACGTTCTTCTGATACTCATGCAGTTTTCTGCGCAGTCGCTTTTGATACACCAACTGTTCATCAAATTCACCGTTGTTAGTTTTCTCAACCATCTCTCGGACATAGTCGCTTGGATCTTCACCATGGAAAATCATGCTATAGAGTGTATTTTGAAATTTCTGTGCTAACGAGGTCCAGTCAGTACGGGCACTTTCTAACCCTTTAAATACAATCCGTTCTTGCTCTCCTTCACCGATTAAACCCGCATAGCGCTTTTTCGAGCCAGTTTCTGCGCCACGAATCGTTGGCATAAGGAATCTGCGATAATGGGTTTCATACTCGATTTCCAACATAGATGTTAGGTTGTACTCAGAACGCAGGTGTTCTTGCCACCAAGAGTTGATGTAATCAACTAATTGATTTCCAACAGCGTCAGCTTCTACTTGACTGTATGGTCGATTCAACGACACGAATGTGGAATCCGTATCGCCGTAAATCACTTGATATCCTTGCTCCTCGATCAGCACCTTAGTTTGCTTCATGATTTCATGTCCGCGCATGGTAATACTAGAAGCTAACCGAGTATCAAAGAAACGACATCCCGATGAGCCCAGTACGCCATAAAAGGAGTTCATGATGATTTTGATTGCCTGAGAAAAAGCTTTTTCATTGTTCTTCTTTGCAACATCACGTGCTGCCCAAAGCTTTTCAATCATTTCTGGTAAAAAGTGTTTCGTACGATGGAACTGCCCACCGCGAAAGCCAGGTACAGCCTGATTTTCTTCTTTTCCAATATCGAGCAATAACCCCTCAACTAAACCCATAGGATCAATCAAGAAAGAGCGAATAATCGATGGATATAGACTCTTAAAATCCAATACTAAAACAGAATCATATAGGTTAGGGATGGAGTCCATCACGTAACCGCCTGGGCTCGCAATCCAACTTTCAGGGTGTAGGTTTGGGGCAACGTAGCCTGCTCGGTGTATCTGAGGCATGTATAGGTTTGTGAATGCTGCAACCGAACCGCCGACACGATCCAGTTCGACACCAGTGAGACGAGAGCGCTCTATTGCAAAGTCAAGCAGGTGAGTGTGATTGAAAATCTTATTCACTAACACGCAGTCTTGTAAATTATATTTAGCCAGCGATGGTTTGTCGGAGCGGTACATACGATTGATCTCATCCATGCGGTCATGAACGTTGTGGATTTCTTTCCCTTCCCCTAAGAGTTCTTGAGATACAGACTCTAATGACCAAGACCGAAAGTGATAAGTCGCCGTTTTTAACGTATCGATACCGTCCATTACAACTCGCCCTGGAATGGAAATAAACCCTTGTTGGCTTTGAGATGAACTTCTGAAAAAGCTGGCTTGGTCTGCTCTACCAAGCATTAGCTTCATGTTGTGCCATTCTGCTCGTTTGTGTAGCAGACGAAAGTCAAAATCAATGACGTTCCAACCGACAATGACATCGGGGTCGAACTGTTTAAACCAAACGATGAGTGCTTCTAGAAGCGCTTTTTCATCCTTAACCCATTGTATCGGTGTCTCCGAAGGTTCTGCTTCTCCGATCATGATAACGCGGGAATCCATGACGCTGTCTAATCCGATTGAGTAAAGAATGCCTTTCTCAGAGCATTCTATATCTAGCGAGACAACGTTTAACTTCGGCTCATATTGCCCCGCACGGCATTTTGCGCTCTGGACGCGTTGGTAGCCATTGGTGCGAGTCACATTGCCTGTAAACTCGATACTGCCTTTGATAAAACGCTCCATTAGGTAGCGATCGGCGAGGCGAATATCACTTTCGTACGTAGTGATATCTTTTTGAGCGAATGTGTCTTTGAGTGCGAGAGCGTCTCTGGTTACATTGGTATAGCAGGCAGCAAGAGGCGTATGTTCAAACGTTTTGAGATCCAAAAGGCGGATGTCGACGAATATGTTTTTTTCTCGTGCGAGTGTCTTTGCTTGCTCTGAGTGTTTCTGAGCGATGAAAAATACTGGCTTCTCACCATTAATAAGTAACTGAGTAGGACCTGCTTCTGTCGAAAGCCACAACTCGATTTGAGTTTGACCTTTGATGTCTCGTGCCTGTCGAGTAAGCAGAAAGCCTTGTTGGATATTCAAATGTGAGAAACCTTAGAAAACTTGAAGAACGTTAGTTTAACACTAAGAACTGTAAAAATAACCAGTAAAGAAAGCGTCTCAATTTTTGCTGGAATTAGTGATTACAAGTTAGTCTTTGGTGCAAGAGGGACAGTGTCATTTTAAGTTATAGCGTGTTTCTCTGGGCAATATGAAATCTAGTTACTTGATTTATTGTACTTAATGTTGTTAATTGTCTTTTCTTAGATTTCGGTTCTGCTCATCACGCTCTAAAATAATAGAGTGGTTTATGAATAAGTTCTTGCTAAAGTTTGCGTTTCAGCACATATTCATAGAAAGCAATTTTTTGTCGATTACGTTAGTATATAGGCAGTCATACTGATATCCACATTTAACAAATAATGGTTATGTGGGTGCAGAACCAATACAAAGTGTGGAGATACAAGTTTGATAAATGTTTTCCTTGTAGATGATCACGAGCTGGTTCGCACAGGGATACGACGTATTATTGAAGACGTCCGTGGAATGAACGTAGCAGGAGAAGCTGACAGCGGTGAAGATGCAGTAAAATGGTGTCGCAGTAATCATGCTGACGTCGTTTTAATGGACATGAACATGCCAGGAATTGGCGGCTTGGAAGCCACTAAAAAAATTCTTCGCGTGAATCCTGATGTGAAAATCATCGTACTTACCGTTCATACAGAAAACCCGTTTCCAACCAAGGTGATGCAGGCAGGTGCGTCTGGTTATTTAACCAAAGGTGCTGGCCCTGACGAAATGGTGAATGCGATTCGTGTAGTTAATAGTGGGCAGCGTTACATCTCGCCAGAGATTGCGCAGCAGATGGCATTGAGTCAATTTTCTCCAGCCTCTGAGAACCCTTTTAAAGACTTATCCGAGCGTGAATTGCAGATCATGCTTATGATCACCAAAGGCCAAAAGGTAACGGATATTTCTGAGCAACTTAATTTAAGTCCAAAGACAGTCAACAGCTATCGCTACCGACTCTTTAGTAAATTGGACATTAATGGTGACGTTGAGTTAACTCACTTAGCGATTCGCCACGGAATGCTGGACACCGAGACCCTTTAGCGTGAATCCTCCCTTCGATTCGGCTTCCTTTCTCAAGACAGTAACTAATCAGCCCGGCGTTTACAGAATGTACAACGCCGAAGCTGTTGTAATCTACGTAGGTAAAGCCAAAGACCTTAAAAAGCGCCTTTCAAGCTACTTTCGGAAAAAAGTAGACAGTGAGAAAACTCGCGCGCTTGTCAGTAATATCGCCAAAATAGACGTCACGGTGACTCACACTGAGACAGAAGCGCTGATCTTAGAGCATAACTACATCAAGCAGTATTTGCCGAAATACAATGTGTTGCTGCGAGATGATAAGTCTTACCCTTATATCTTTATTAGCGGTCATAAGCACCCACGGCTTTCTATCCACCGTGGCGCCAAGAAGCGCAAAGGTGAATATTTTGGCCCCTACCCAGATTCTGGTGCAGTAAGAGAAACATTGCATTTGCTGCAAAAGATATTTCCTGTGCGCCAGTGTGAAGACACTGTCTATTCCAACCGAACGCGCCCATGTTTGATGTACCAAATTGGTCGTTGTGCAGGACCATGCGTTAATACCATCATTTCTGATGAAGAATATGCAGAGTTGGTTGGCTTTGTGCGCATGTTTTTGCAAGGCAAAGATCAGCAAGTACTCAAACAACTGATCGAGAAAATGGAAGTTGCCAGTCAGCAATTGCGCTTTGAAGATGCCGCTAAATTTCGCGATCAAATCCAAGCGATTAGGCGTGTTCAAGAGCAGCAGTACGTCTCAGAAGACAGCATGGATGATATGGATGTACTCGGGTTTGCTCAGGAGAATGGTATCGCGTGTATCCATATCCTGATGATACGCCAAGGCAAAGTGCTTGGTAGCCGTAGCCATTTTCCGAAAATCCCACAAAATACAAGCCAGCAGGAAGTGTTCGATAGTTTTCTGACTCAATATTATTTGAGCCATAACGAAGCACGTACAATTCCTTCTCGTATTATTTTGAATCAAGAGTTGGCAGAAGATATTGCGCCAATACAGAAAGCGTTAAGTGAAGTGGCAGGCCGTAAGGTTCATTTTCATACGTCGCCAACTGGCTCTCGAGCAAGGTATCTCAAGCTTTCGAACACGAATGCACTAACGGCGATTACCACCAAAATCAATCACAAGATGACGATTAATCAGCGTTTTCATGCGCTTCGCGAAACATTGAAGTTGGAGTCTATAGCTCGAATGGAATGTTTTGATATCTCCCATACGATGGGGGAAAGCACGATTGCGTCATGTGTGGTGTTCAACAACGAAGGCCCCGTAAAGCAAGAGTATCGTCGCTACAACATTACTGGGATTACCGGTGGTGATGATTACGCAGCAATGGGACAAGCGTTGGAGCGTCGTTATTCGAAGCAATTGGACGTAGAGAAAATTCCCGACATCATCTTTATCGATGGCGGTAAAGGTCAGTTAAATCGTGCGCATGACATCATTTCGCAATATTGGGGGGATTGGCCAAAGCGTCCCATCATGATTGGTATTGCAAAAGGCGTTACTCGCAAACCAGGTTTAGAAACGCTGATTACAGTCGATGGGGAGGAGTTTCATTTACCAAGCGATGCTCCTGCGCTGCACCTTATCCAACATATTCGTGATGAAAGCCATAACCATGCTATAGCGGGGCACCGTGCTAAGCGAGGTAAAACCAGACGTACGAGTGCACTCGAAGGGATTGAGGGAATCGGCCCTAAACGACGTCAGGCGTTACTCAAGTACATGGGTGGGTTACAAGAACTTAAATGTGCAAGTGTCGAAGAAATCGCCAAAGTACCGGGAATAAGTCACTCTTTAGCAGAAATTATTTTCCAAGCATTGAAACAATAAGGAAAATCGCGCAACATTAAGCCGCAATGTGTAAGAGAATAATAAAATGCGTTTGAATATCCCGAACATTCTGTCTCTTCTTAGACTGTTCCTAATCCCTGTTTTTGTGGTTGTCTTTTATCTACCTTATTCATGGGCACCGTTTGCAGCAGCAATGGTGTTTTGGGTAGCGGGTTTTACTGACTGGCTTGACGGCATGTTGGCCCGTAAACTTGGCCAAACTTCTCGTTTTGGCGCGTTTATTGATCCTGTCGCTGATAAAGTGCTAGTGGCAACGGCATTGATTCTAATCACGGAACATTATCATTCAATTTGGGTGACCATTCCTGCGGTAACGATGATTGCGCGAGAAATCATTATCTCAGCATTGCGAGAATGGATGGCTGAAATCGGTAAGCGAGCGAGTGTTGCGGTATCTTGGGTTGGCAAAGTAAAAACTGTTTCGCAAATGTTCGCCTTATGGGTGTTGATATGGCGTTACGATGAATGGATGGTTTGGCTAGGCTTTGCGGCCTTGTATGTGGCAACTTTCTTGACATATTGGTCAATGATTCAATATTTGGCTGCTGCAAAAGACGATCTGTTGAATGAAGAGCACCATTAAATTCTGATGTTAGAAAGCAGGCTTAATAGCCTGCTTTTTTGTATCTAAGACAATCTACAGCATTTTTTGGCTTCTCTCGCTTTTCAATGCTTGCTAACGGCCATGTTTGCAATTTGTATCTGGGGCTTTTGCTTCGATAGAGTTCTATTTGTGATCTAAGTCTTGTTTTTGTCCTTGGAGAGTCTTAGAGAGGCGAGTCTTCTGATTATTAATACTTCAATGCACGCAACGCACGGCCAGCAGTGTAAGGCGTAGCCAAAGTTTTATGATAAACAAGTGTATTTAAGCGATTTTTAGTATTAAAACTAAGCAATCCATCGTCTTTCGCACAAATTCTAGTCAAACGATTTAAAAAAATAAAAATAGTGTTGACTCGATCGCTCGAATCCGTAGAATGCATCCCGTACCCAAGAGAGCACGGCTCAAAAGGGTGGTGAAAAAGCTTAGCTTTATTCACAAATGAGGCGCCTTGGCAGAGTGGCTATGCAGCGGATTGCAAATCCGTGGACCTCGGTTCGACTCCGGGAGGCGCCTCCATT